>DASXPC010000250.1:0-15836 GCA_036493815.1 Fimbriiglobus sp.
CACTACAAAAAGCAACGATCGTGCCAAGAAGCCTCTGAGCTTACCACAGCAACCCATGACGGCTCAATCCGTGCCCGGTGTAGATTTCCAGATTACTCGCGGCATTGATCCCTCTACTATTCGAGATGCAATTGATGCAATCAATGCCGCAGGGAAACCGCCATCGAACCCGATGAATCCCCCGGGCTCCACTACCCCGACCGCCCCCGGAACCACGCAACGACCCGTCACCCCGGCGGTCGCCAAGAAGATCGTCATCCGCTCCGGCGAGATGGAATTCGAAGTCGATTCGTTCGACAACGCCGTGGCCGCGGTGACGGCCCTTACCGCTCCGATTCCGGGGGGCTACGTCTCCACCGTCAACAGCGAAAAGCTGCCCAACGGCAAGGTCCGCGGGGCGGTGGTCGTCCGCATCCCGCCGGAGAAGCTCGACCAGTTCGTCCTCGACCTCCGCCGCGACCTCGGCAAGGCGGGCGAGCTCAAAGGGCAGAAGATCGGCAGCCAGGACATTACCAAGCAATACACCGACCTCGAAAGCCGGCTCCGGGCCGCGCGGGCGATGGAAGAACGGCTGCTGAAAATCATCAAGGACGGCACCGGGGAGATCAAGGACCTGCTCGCCGCCGAAAAGGAACTCGGCGTCTGGAGGACCAAGATCGAGGAGACCGAAGGCGAACTGAAATACTACGCCAGCCTGGCCGCAATGAGCACGCTGACGATCACGATCACCGAGAAGGAGATTCGGGCCGCGGTCGGCGTCACCGAGAACGAACGGGTGAACACCGGCGTCGAGGTCGAGGACGTCGAGGCTGCGTTCCGCTCGGTGCAGACGCTCGTGGCCGGGGCGAAGGGGCGGATCACCAAGTCGGAATTGAAGCAGCACGCCGCCGGGCAGTTCAGTGCGACCTTGAACTTCGAAGTCGCCCCCGAAAACGCCGGGCCGGTGCGGGACCGGCTCAAGCAGATCGGCCGGGTCGCCCGGCTCGAAATCGACCGCGTCCAGCAATCCGATGGCGGACCCAATGTCGCCAAGAACGCCACGGTGAAGCGGGGCGATACGCTTTTCTTCCTCGAGCTTTACAACCTGGCCAACATCGCCCCGCGAGAGACGGCGACGCTGACCCTCTCGGCGGCGGACGTGTCGGCCGCGTACCAGGCGCTGCGGGACGCGGTCGCCAAAGTCAACGGCCGGGTGTTCGTCGCCAACCTGAACGAACAGGACAAGCGGAACGTGACCGCGACCCTGGACTTCGAAGCGAAGCGGGCGGACGAGGCCGCCGTCCGGACCGCCCTCGCCGCGGCCGGGGACACGATCTCCCGGTCCGTCGCCCGTCAGCCGGAAGGCAAGGATTACACCGATACGAAAATTCATTACAAGGTGACGCTGGCGAGCGCCGATCGGATTCGACCGCGGGACACGGCCGTGCTGACGCTGGTCGCCGCGGACGTTTCGACCGCCTACCAGTCGCTCCGCGACGCCGTGGCCAAGGCCGGCGGGCACGTGATCGTCGCCGCCCTGAACGAGCAGGACAAGCAGAACGTGACCGCCCAGTTCACGTTCGAGGTGAAGCGGGCCGATGCCGGGGCGGTGCGGGCCGCGCTCGACACGGCGGGGGACGTCGTCGGCCGAACCGTCACCCGGGCCGCGGAAGGGGAAGCGACGACCGACGCCAAGCTGCTTTATCAGGTGGGCCTGACGAGCGCGACCCACTTGAAACCGCGGGAGATCGCTACGTTGGAACTCGAGGTGCCGAACGTCGAGACCGCCGCCGCCGCAGTCCGCGCATACGTGGGTGAGGTGAAGGGAACGCAGCGGGACGCCCGGACCAGCCGCGACCCGGAAGGGAAAATCAAGGCGGAACTCGTATTCGACGTCCCCCTCGCCGCCGCCTCGCCCCTTATAGAGAAGTTGAAGGGGACCGGTAAAGTCCGGCTGAGTCAGACTGTTCGAGACCCCCAGGCAGCGGAAGGCAAGTTCGCCCTCGCCCGGGTCGAAATGACCCTGACGAACGCCGAGGCCATCGTCGGCCCCGAAGACGGCGTCTGGCCGAAGGTGAAAAAGGGCCTGTCGTACAGCGCCAACGTCCTGCTCACGAGTCTGACATGGGTCGTATTCGGACTCTGCGTCGTACTGCCGTGGGCTCTTCTCGGTTTCGGCGGGTACAAGCTCGTGCGACGGGTGATGAAACCGGCGGCCGGTCCCCCCATCACCCCCCCCGCAACGGTGGCATAAGGGATTTCCCCGACGCCAACTCCCTTATTAACAACGGGTTGCGGTCAGTTTTCGATCTCGATAGATTGTCCGGGATTCCGACGCCCGCAAAGTCGTCGAATCCCCACCAGCTTTTCCCCGGCATTTCTTCGGTTTGGTTGGCCCGTTCTGACAATCTAGGTAAGATAACCTGGAATCGAAACGAGTCCCGACTCGGCGTTCGATTTCGAGGTTCGGCCGTGACGCCTCAACGCAAAATTACCCCGGCCCGCGGTTACTCGATTCCCCTTTCCCTGCCGCGCAAACTGGTCTGCGACCTCATTCATTTCGCCCGCAAGATCCCGACGGTGCCCGTGCAACGGGTGATGGACCTGCACGCCCTCGCCGAGATTCGCTCGGCCGGAACGCCCCGCATCGGCTGGACCGCAATCTTCACGAAAGCCTTCGGCATTGTCTCTCAGGAGATGCCGGAATTGCGGCGGGCGTATCTGGAATATCCCCGCCCGCGACTCTACCAGCACCCGACCTCGGCCGCGTCCGTGGCCGTGGAACGGGACTTCGCCGGCGAACCGGGCGTCTTCTTCGCCTACGTCCCCGAACCGGAAACCCTGTCGCTGGACGAACTCGACGCCGCAATCCACCGATTCAAAACGGCGCCGCTGGAAGACGAGTTCGCATTCACTTTTGGGTTTTATCGATACCCACGCGTCCTCCGCCGGCTGGCGTGGTGGTGGATTCTTAACGTCCGCGGGTCGCGGAAGGCGGAATTCCTCGGCACCTTCGGCATCAGTGCATACGCGGGCCTGGGGTCCGAGTCGCTGCACCCGCTCTCGCCGCTGACGGCCACGTTGAACTACGGCGTCATCGGCCCGGACGGCCTCGTGCCGGTGCGCATCATCTACGACCACCGCGTGATGGACGGCGCGACGGTCGCGCGGGCACTCCTCAGGATGGAAGAAGTGCTGACCCGGGACGTTTCCGACGAACTCTCCCGCCTGTCCCGCCCGGCCGCTCGGGCAGCAGTTTAGTAACTCCCTTCCCGTGGCGCAAGCCTGCGCCTGGCAATTTTTTCCGTTGTTCGCTTGACTCGGGTATTCGCACCCGTATCTTTCTCAGTCCCGGGTCGGACGAGGCTCCGGAACGTATGGGCGAGGATTGACCGTGGCAGGTTTTGCCAGCGAGCGAATTCGGATCCGCATGGAAGGGTACGACCACGAAGTGCTCGACCGCACCGCGGCCGAGATCGTGGACACCGCCCAGCGGACCGGGGCCGACGTGCACGGGCCGATCCCGCTGCCGACGCGGTGCGAACGGTACACGGTGTTGCGCAGTCCGCACATCGACCGCAAGAGCCGGGAGCAGTTCGAAATCCGCACGCACAAGCGGCTGATCGACATCCTGCAGCCGACCGGAAAGACGATCGAGGCCCTGAACAAAGGCTTGAGTTTGCCCCCTGGCGTGGACATCAAGATTCGAGTCATGAGCGCCGGGACTTGATGACTTTATTCCCTCCCCCTCATGACGGGGGAGGGTGAGGGTAGGGGTGAGACGCACCCGACCCTATAACCCCCCACCCTAACCCTCCCCTCACAAAGAGGGAGGGAACATGCGGCGGCGAGGGCTTGATTCTGTTAGAGGATGGAAGTAGAAAAGCAGACCCGCGACCGGCGACGGACGCGGGCTGATAATTTTGGAAGGGTAATTCCCGCTCTCGGCCGATGGAGAGCGAGGGGTAAGCGGTTCCCACCCGAACTGCCCCTCCGAAGTACAAGGGCCGTAGCCCCGGAAGGTTGGATTCCCCCCATGGCCACCGCACCGACGCTCGTCACGGAAGTGACGGATACGATCTCCGTTCCCGTGGTCGACGCCCAGGGGAAGTCGGTCGGCACGGAGACGATCGACCCGAAGGACTTCGGCGGGAAGATCAGCCGGCAGTTGCTGCACGACGTGGTGCTGATGTACCGGGCGAACCAGCGGGCCGGCACGCACCACACGCTCCGCCGGGGCGAGGTCGCGGGCAGCACGAAGAAACTGTTCCGGCAGAAGGGCACCGGCAACGCCCGGGCCGGCACGAAGCGGACGAACAAACGCCGCGGCGGCGGCACGGCCAAGGGGCCGAAGCCGCGGGATTACGCCTACGCGATTCCGAAGCAGGCACTCCGGGCCGCGACGCGGATGGCACTGCTCAGCAAATTCCAGGACGGCGAAGCGGTCATCGTCGAATCGTTCGGCCTCACGGACAAGCCGAAGACAAAGCAGGTGGTGGGGACGCTCAAGGCGATCGGTGCCGGGAAGAAAACCGTCACGAAGAACGACGCGACCATCGAAAAAACCCTGACCTTGTTGGACATGACCGTGCTGATCGGCACGGATAAGTTCGACCTGGTGGTGTACAAGTCGGCCCGGAACATCGACGGGGTCGAGGTTCTGCCGGCCGCGGAATTCAACGCCTGGGCCGTGCTGAAACAACGCCGGCTGGTCCTGACCCGGGCCGCCCTGGACGTGCTCAAGAACAAGAAAGCCAAGTAGCGCGAGCGAGCCATGCACACGCGACCGCATCCGAAAAAGTACGTCCGGAAACTGGCCCTGCGCCAGCCGTGCGAGCACGGCAAGCCGGGGCTGGACCTCCGCCCGTACCAGGTGGTGATCCGCCCGCTCGTCACCGAAAAGGGGACGCACCAGAGCACGCGATACAACAGCTACACGTTCGTCGTGCACCAGAACGCGACGAAGGACCAAATCAAGGCCGCGGTGCAGGACCTGTTCACCGTCCGGGTGGACAAGGTGCGGACGCAGACGCGGCGGGGGAAGAAGACCCGGTTCCGCAACAAGATCGGCGAACAGCCGACGTGGAAGAAGGCGATCGTCACGCTTCATGACGAAGACAAGATCGAGTTCTTCTAACGGACCGCCCGACCGCGGGGAATTGAGGGATCGCCATGGCCGTTCGCCAATACAAGCCGACCTCTTCGGGCCGCCGGGCCGGGATGGTGTCCGACTTCGCCGAGTGTACCCGGCCGAACGTGAACGCGCCCGAGAAGTCGTTGCTGCGGCCCAAGAAGAAGAAGGGCGGCCGCAATAACCAGGGCGTGACCACGACCCGGTTTCGTGGCGGCGGCCACAAGCAGATGTACCGGATCATCGACTTCAAGCGGAAAAAGGACGGCGTGGACGCGTCGGTTGTGTCGATCGAATACGACCCGAACCGCTCCGCCCGGATCGCCCTCGTGCAGTACGCCGACGGCGAAAAGCGATACATCCTCGCCCCGGACGGGTTGAAGGCCGGCGACAAGGTGGCGAGCGGCGAAACCGAAACGGTCGAACCCCGACTCGGGAATTGCATGCCGCTCAAGCGCATCCCGCTCGGCACGACGGTCCACGCGATCGAAATGACTCCGGGCAAGGGCGGTCAGCTCTGCCGCAGCGCCGGGTGCAGCGCCACCTTGTCCGCCCGAGAAGGGGACTGGGCCCAGATCACTTTGCCGAGCGGGGAAATCCGCCGGGTGTCGAGCAAGTGCCGGGCGACGATCGGTCAGGTGTCGAATCCTGATCATATGAACATATCGATCGGCAAGGCCGGTCGGATGCGGTGGAAGGGGCGGAAACCCCACAACCGCGGGACGAGTATGAACCCGACCGACCATCCGATGGGCGGTGGCGAAGGGCGGTCGAAGGGCGGCCGACACCCCTGCTCGCCGCGGGGCGTGCTGGCCAAAGGCGGGAAAACCCGCCACGACCGGAAGCCGGGCGGCAAGGCGATCATCCGCCACCGGCCGAAGGGTGCACACGCGTAGTCAAGTAGGGTGGGTCAAGCGTCGCTTTGGACGCGCCGACCCACCGGAACGGTCAAGAGGCGGTTGCGGAATCGGTGGGTCGGCGCCCGCAAAGCCGGGCTTGACCCACCCTACAGGAAACACGGCGAGGAGTTCCGATGGGACGGTCACTCAAGAAAGGCCCGCACGTCGACCTTCGGCTTTTGGCCAAGGTCGAAAAGCAGGGCATGAACAAAGACCCGATCAAGACCTGGTCGCGGGACTGCACGATCGTGCCCGAATTCATCGGGGCCACGTTCCTGGTCCACAACGGGAAGTCGTTCGCCAAAGTTTACGTGACCGAGGACATGGTCGGACACAAGCTGGGCGAGTTTTCCCTGACCCGCGTGTTCAAGGGGCATAGTGGGGGCAAGGCGAAGGCTGCCGCCGCCGCAGCCCCTCCCGGGAAGTAACCCATGATCTACCGAGCCAAACACCGGTACGCGGACGTGTCCGCCCGCAAGATTCGACCGTTCGCCCAGCTCGTCCGCGGGAAGAACGTCGACGAAGCGCTCGAAGCGTTGCGGTTCGTTCCGAACCGCGGGGCGAAGCAGCTCGCCGACGTCCTTCGGAGTGCCGTGGGCAACGCCGAGGAACAAGGCTGCCGAAACCTCGACGACTTGGTGGTGACCGAGGCCCGGGTGGACGGCGGGCCGATGTTCAAACGGATTCGGCCGCGGGCCCGGGGCACGGCGTTCGGCATCAAGAAGCGACTGGCCCACATCGTGGTCGCGCTGACCGATTTCGACGCTTTGGAACAAACCGTCGCCCCGACCGCCCCGGCGGTCCCCGCCTAACCCAGACGCGCTAAGGGATACGAGCATGGGCCAGAAAGTTCGACCCACCGGCTTCCGCGTCGGCATCATGCAGCCGTGGAAGTCCGCCTGGTATGCCGGGAAACACGACTTCTCCGAACTGCTGGTCGAGGACGCCAAGATTCGGGCTTTCATCCCGAGCTATTTGGCCCGGACCAAGGACCGCAAGGAACAGCGGCCGATGATTTCGGAGATCCGCATCGAGCGGACCCGGGAGCGGGTGACGGTCGTCGTATATTCGAGCCGCGTCGGAGCAATCATCGGGAAGAAGGGCGAAAAGATCGACAAGCTGACGGCCAAGCTGGAACGGCTGACCCGGCGGCACATCGAGGTGAAGACGGTCGAAATCACCCGCCCGGAAATCGACCCCCAGATCGTCGCCCACGACATCGCCGAGCAACTGGAACGCCGGGCCAGTTTCCGCCGGACCATGAAGCAGGCGATCGAACGGAGCATGGAAAACGGGGCGAAGGGGATCAAGATCCAATTGTCCGGCCGGCTCGGCGGGGCCGAAATGGCTCGCTGCGAAAAGGGCATGCAGGGCTCGATTCCGCTCTCCACGCTCCGGGCCAAAGTGGACTTCGGGTTCACCGAAGCCACCACTCCGCAGGGGAATATCGGAATCAAGGTCTGGGTGAACAACGGCGACTATCTGACCGGGGAGATCAACGATGCCACTGATGCCCAAGCGGGTCAAGTTCAGAAAAAGTCAGCGCGGCGTCGTAAGGGGTAACGCGACCCGCGGCAATTACGTCGCCTACGGCGACTTCGGCCTGCAGGCCCTCGAAGGCGGCTGGCTCAGCGCCGAATGCATCGAGTCGGGCCGGATCACGATGACCCGGTTCGTCTCGGGCGAAGGGCGGTACTACATCCGCGTCTTCCCGCACCGCTCGGTCACGGCGATCCCGGCCGAGACGCGGATGGGTAAAGGCAAGGGCGAACCGGAATACTGGACCGCGGTGGTGAAGCCCGGCCACATACTGTTCGAAATCGGCGGGCTGCCCGAAGGGGCCGCCAAGGACTGCCTGGCTCGCGTGGCGTACAAAATGCCGTTCAAGTGCCGGTTCGTGACCCGCCGGCCGAACATTTAGATTAACCGCGACGCGGAGTCTTCGGAGCGGAGCAAGGAAACCATGAAAGCCTCAGAAATGAAGTCGATGGGCGACGAGCAACTCGCGCTCACCCTGAAGGACACGGAAAAGCACCTGTTCCAGCTCCGGTTCCAGTCGGCGACGGACCGGCTGGAGACGCCGAGCGAGATCCGCAAGGCGAAGCAGGACATCGCCCGCGTCCGGACGGAGCAGCGGGCCCGGGAATTGAAGGCGTTGGCGCAAACGCCGGACGATAAGCTGGCCACCGCACTCGCCGCGTTGTCGAAGGGCGAACCGGGTCCGGGCGCCCGGCCGTTCGTCGGCCGCCGGCAGCCGACCCGGGCGATCCACCGGCTGACCCGCATCCAAGAGGCCCGGGCCGCTGCCCAGAAGAAGGGGAAGAAGTAACCCATGACCGCCGCTACCCCGACCCCGGCCACACGCAACGTCCGCCGCACGCTCCAGGGCATCGTCACCCGGGACAAGACGGCCAAGACCCGTCGGGTCGAGGTCGCCCGCCGGGTGCAGCACCCGAAATACGGGAAGTTCATCAAGCACCGGACCGTCTGCTACGTCCACGACGAAACCAACGAGTCGCACCTGGGAGATACGGTCGAGATCGTCGAATGCCGACCGCTCTCCAAGACCAAACGGTGGCGGCTCGTCCGGGTCGTCACCAAGGCCCCGTCCCGCACGCTCGCCTCGCTCGAAGGCGCGGTGGCCGGCAGCGACGCGGCAACGAACGGATAACACGAACCCCCGGACCGGTCCGGGTGGCGAGGACTTGCCATGATCCAGATGTACACATTTCTCGACGTCGCCGACAACACCGGCGCGAAGGAAGTCATGTGCATCCAGGTACTCGGCGGCACGAAACGCCGGGTCGCCAAGCTCGGCGACGTCATCCGCGCGAGCGTCAAGAAAGCTCTGCCCGGCGGCGAAGTCAAGCCCGGCGACGTGATCCGCGGCGTGGTCGTCCGGACCAAGGTCGCGACCCGACGGGACGACGGCAGCTACGTCCGGTTCGACTCGAACGCCCTGGTTTTGATCGACCAGGATAACAACCCGCGGGGCACCCGGATCTTCGGGGCCGTCCCCCGGGAGCTACGGGCCAGTTTCAACAAGATCCTGAGCCTGGCCTCGGAAGTGGTGTGACCATGCACATACGCAAAGACGACACGGTGGTAGTGCTTGCCGGCGACGACAAGGGGACCCGCGGCCGGGTGCTCCGCGTCCTGCGGGACAAGGAAAAAGTCGTCGTCGAGGGCGTCAACCGCGTCTACCGGCACTTGAAGCCGAGCAAGCGGAACCCGCAGGGCGGCCGGCTTTCGAAGGAAATGCCGGTCCACGCGTCCAACGTCGCCCTGATCGACCCGACCACCAACCGGCCGACCCGGCTGGGGGTCAAATACCTGGACGACGGCACGAAAGTGCTGGTGGCCAAGCGCAGCGGGGCGACCCTCCGCACCCTGGCCAAGGCCGACCCGAAGTACGCCAAGAAGAAGTAATCGCGTTCGATTCAAGGAACTCGAGCCATGGCCCGGTTGCACGACCAGTACACGACCGAAATCGTCCCGGCTCTGTCGCAGAAGCTCGGCCGGACGAACAAGCTCAGCCTGCCCCGGCTGACCAAGATCGTCATCAACATGGGCGTGGGCAAAGCCCTGCAGGACAAGAACCGGATCGAACAGGCGGCCGACAACCTGGCCCAGATCGCCGGGCAGAAGCCGCAGGTAACCAAGGCCAAAGTCTCGATCAGCCAGTTCCGCCTCCGCGAAGGGCAGGAGATCGGCTGTCGAGTCACCCTCCGCGGCAAACGGATGTACGAGTTCCTCGACCGCCTGATCCACGTGGCACTGCCCCGGATCCGCGACTTCCGCGGCGTCAACCCGAAGAGCTTCGACGGAAACGGGAATTACACGATGGGCGTGGGCGAGCAGCTCATTTTTCCGGAAGTCGATCCGGACAAGGTGACGTTCACCCAAGGCATGGACATTACGATCGTGACCAGCACCCGGGCGGACGACGAGGCCCGGGAACTGCTGCGGTTATTCGGCATGCCGTTCCGCGAAAACTAACCCGACCCGCCCGAGAGGGGCCTATGTCGACGAACGCGAAAGAAGCCCGATTCAAGGTCCAGACGGCCAAGCTGGACAAGCACCGGGCCGAGATGGCGAAGCCCGAAAGCCAACGGGACGCGGCCAACCTGATGCCGGGCCGGGAACGCATCCAGGTCCGCCTCCGCTGCAAGATTTGCGGCCGCGGGCGGGCCGTGTTCCGGAAATTCGGCGTCTGCCGTATCTGCCTCCGGAAGCTGGCCAGCGACGGGCTGGTCCCCGGTATGACCAAGGCCTCGTGGTAACGAAGGGAGGGCACCGCACATGATGACCGACCCGATCGCGGACATGCTCACCCGCATCCGCAACGCCAGCCGCGTCGAAAAGCCGGCGGTCGAGATGCAGGCCACGAAACTCAAAGTCGCCATCGCCAAGGTGCTGGTCGACGAGGGGTTCGTTTTGGGCTACCGCACCGGCAAGTACGCGAAAACCGCCGAAGGGGCCGACGAGTTCACCGAAGTCCAGAACCTCGCCGACGCCCACGTCGTCCTCCAGGTTTTCCTGAAGTACGGCCCGGAAGGGGAGCAGGTCATCCGCCACGTCCAGCGGTACAGCTCTCCCGGCAAGCGGGTCTACCAGGGATACAAAGACGTCCGCCGCGTGCTCGACGGCCTCGGCATTGCCATCCTGTCCACCAGCCGCGGCGTCATGAGCGACCGCCAGGCCCGGCAGGCCAAAGTCGGCGGGGAAATCCTCGCCACCGTCTGGTAGTTCCAAGTGTCAAGTTTCAGCAGTTTCAAGTGGAAACACCGTCTTGAAACTGCTGAAACTTGAAACGAGGGGGAAAAGATGTCCCGTATCGGAAAACAACCGGTCGTCCTGCCCGCCGGGGTCAAGGTCTCGGTCGCCAACCGCCTGGTGAAGGTGGAAGGGCCGAAAGGGAAACTCGAATTCACCCACCACCCCGGGGTGACGGTCGCCGCCGACGCGAAGGGAATTACGGTCAGCCGGCCGGACGACGCCCGGCTCAGCCGGTCGTTGCACGGCACCACGCGGGCTCTGATCGCCAACATGGTGACCGGCGTCACCACCGGGTTCGAGAAGAAACTCAAGATCGAAGGCGTCGGCTATCAGGCGGCGGTCAAGAACAAAGCGGTGGAACTGACCGTGGGGTTCGCCAACCGCGTCGTCCACGCCCCGCCGGAAGGGGTTTCGGTCGAGTGCCCGGACCCGACCACGATTCTGGTCAAGGGCATCGACCGACAGAAGGTCGGCCAGTTCGCCGCCGAGATTCGGGCGAGCAAGAAGCCGGAGCCGTACAAGGGCAAGGGCGTGCGGTACGAGAACGAAGTCGTTCGGCGCAAGGAAGGGAAGTCGTTCACCGCGGGCAAATAGCTTACTGCCGGCAGCTTACAGCCGTCAGCTCGGCTGGAATGGAAATCGCCGGGATTTTCCGACACGCGGATGGGCTGCACGCCGTGAGCTGACGGCTGCTAGCCGGGTGACTTATGGACGCACAAAAACTCAAGCACCGGCAGGCCGAACGGCGGCAGTTCCGGGTGCGGAAGTCGATCCGGGGGACGGCGGCGAAGCCGCGGCTGTCCGTATTCCGGTCGTCGAAACACATTTACGCCCAACTGATCGACGACGAGAACCAGGTCACCCTGGCCGCCGTCGGCAGCAAGGCGAAAGGGAAGGCGAGCGTCTACGGCGGGAACGCGAAGGCCGCCGCCGCCGTGGGAACCGCCCTCGCCGAGAAGGCCAAGACCTTGGGCATTGCCGCCGCCGCCTTCGACCGCGGGCACTACCGGTTTCACGGCCGGGTGAAAGCCTTGGCCCGGGCCGCCACCCAGGCCGGGTTGATCTGCACCGGGTTGAAGGAAGAGGAACCGAAGAAGGCCGCCCCGGTCGCCGAGAAGGCCCCGAAAAAGGAAAAGGGCGAAGGGAAGAAGGAAAAGGGCGAAGCCAAAAAGCCCGAGCCGGCCAAGGCGTAATTGTTTAACCGCGACGCGCTACGGAGCACGGCGAGAACCGGGGACCCGAGCGTCCCTTAGCAATACACGGGGATTTCCGACATGGCGAAAGAACGTGGCGACCGGGGAGACCGCGACTCCCGCGACCAGGGACTGGTCGATTTTGTCGTCAAAATCAAGCGTTCGGCCTGCGTCGTCAAGGGCGGCCGGCGGTTCAGCTTCAACGCCCTCGTCGTCGTCGGCGATAAACAGGGCAAGGTCTCTTTCGGTTACGGCAAGGCGAACGAAGTTCCCCCGGCCGTGGAAAAGGCGATCAAGGAAGGCGAGGCAATGGCCAAGCGGTCGAAGAAAGTATCGCTCCGCGGCAGCACCATCCCGCACCGAGTGATCGGCCAGTTCGGTGCCAGCCGCGTGATTCTCGTGCCCGCCGGGCCGGGCACCGGGGTCAAGGCCGGCCCGGGCGTCCGCGAAGTGCTCCAGGCGGCCGGCGTGCAGAACATCCTGACCAAGGTTCACGGCAGCACGAACCCGATCAACCTCGTCAAGGCGACCATCGACGGCCTCGGCCAACTCCGCACCCGCGAAGACGTGGCCCGACTCCGGGGGGTGCAACTGTAATGGACCTGTCCTCACTCGCCGACGGCGTACACATCCGCAAACTGAAAAAACGGGTCGGCCGCGGACCCGGGTCCGGGCACGGCAAGACCGCCAGCCGCGGCCACAAAGGCCAGTACGCCAGCGCCGGGGCCCAACTGCCCGGCACCGTCTTCACCGGCGGCCAGACCCCGATCCACCGCCGACTGCCCAAGCGCGGCTTCACCAACGGCACGTTCGCGAAAGACTTCGCCGTGGTGAACGTCGGCGACCTGGACGCCCGGTTCGAAGCCGGGGCCACGGTCGACGCCGCCGCCCTCAAAAAGACTCGGCTGGTTAACGGCACGTACGACGGCGTCCGCATTCTCGGCGAGGGCGACCTTACCAAAAAGCTGACCGTCGTCGCCCACCACTTCTCGAAGTCGGCGAAAGAGAAGATCGAAGGGAAAGGTGGGGCCTGCCAACTCGTTCCCGGCCGGAAGCCGCCGGTGCGAAATAAAATGAAACCGAAGCCGGCCAAGGCGGGCTAGATCGGTCCCCTCCCCCACGAGCGGGGGAAGGAATACGGGAGCGAAAGAGGAATTCACACATGATCTGGCAGAAGCGGCTCCCGTACATCGGCGCGGTTCTCGTTCTGCTCGGTGTCGGACTGCTCGCGCTGAACAACAAAGGCCTCGAAACCCCCAGCCACAACCTCTCCTCCGTCGCCTGGGCGGGGCTCGGCCTCGGCTTCATCGCCATCCTCCTCGGGTTCGCCCCGTCCCAGCTCATCACCATGTTCGCCATTCCGGAACTCCGCCGGAAGATCCTGATCACCCTCGCGTTCCTCGCCGTCTACCGCATCGGATACTTCGTCCCGCTCCCCATGATCGACCAGGTGGCACTCGGCGAAAAAATGGCCAACGCCTCCGGCGGAACCGTCGGCAAACTGCTCGGATTCGTCTCCCTGTTCTCCGGCGGCAATCTCAGCTCCGCCTGCATCTTCGCCCTCGGCATCATGCCCTATATTTCCGCCTCCATCATCATGCAACTGCTCTCGTCGGGCGTCGTCCCGTCGCTCGAAAAGCTCCGCAAGGAAGGGCAGTCGGGGCAGAAAAAAATCAACGAATACACCCGCTACCTCACCGTCCCGATCTGCCTCGTCCAATCGTTCATGATGGTCAACTACCTCACCGGCAGCGGCGACCCGGAGCACTCGACGGGCATGGGCCTATTGATCAAAAATTACAACGACGGGATGTGGCCCTACTTCTTCAAATTGTCCGCCGTGCTGATCCTCACCTGCGGCACGCTCTTCCTGATGTGGATCGGCGAACAGATCGACGAATACGGCATCGGCAACGGCATCTCGCTCATCATCATGGCCGGCATCGTCGCCCGCATCCCGGACGCCACTGGCACCCTGCTCTACGACTCGACCACCGGAAAACTGAAAGAATCGGTCTTCACCCTCGGCAGTTCGACCGGCGACACCAGCCTGGAAAAACTGATCATTCTGGCCATGCTGTTCGTGGCCGTGGTCGTCGGCGTCATCGCCATCACCAAAGCCCAGCGGCGGGTGCCGACACAAAGCGCCAAACACGTCCGCGGCCGACGAGTGTTCGGAGGGACTCGAAACTACCTGCCGATGAAGGTCAACGCCGCCGGCGTCATGCCCGTCATCTTCGCCAGCACGCTCCTCATCCTCCCGGGCTTCCTGTTCAACCTCATCTACAGTTGGGCCCCGGACGCGCAGTGGGCCGGCACGCTCAGCTCCATCTTCATGGGCGGCAATCGCGGCTGGCTCTACAACGTCTCCTACGTCCTGCTCATCTTCGTGTTCTGCTACTTCTGGGTCGCCATCACCTTCAACCCCAAGGAAGTGGCCGACAACCTCAAAGACCACGGCAGCTTCATCCCCGGCTACCGCCCCGGCAAAAGCACCGCCGATTACCTCGAACGCGTCCTCACCCGCATCACCTACGTCGGGGCGGCCTTCCTCGCCGTCATCGCCATCATCCCCACCGTGATCTCGACCGAACTCAACGTCGATTACCGCGTCGCCCGCTTCTACGGCGGCACCGGCCTCCTCATCGTGATCTCCGTCGCCCTCGACCTCGTGCAAAAGATCAACAGCCACCTCGTCATGCGAAACTACCCGGGCCTGACGGAAGACTAGTGGGCCAAATCGTCAAAGATTCCTGACGCGCTTTTTCTGTTAGCCCGACGCGCGGGCGAGGCCAAGCCCTCGCTGGCGCGTCGGGCTAACAGAACATTTAGAGGTTCGTGGGTCGGCGCTCGAAGACGCGCTTGACCCACCCTACGGGAAACGGCTAGACTCCCCGCCCCGCACCAGGGAAGGTCCGGATGGCCCAGTCTCTGCCCCGCGTCGATTTGGCCGAGGTTCGCACGTATCCCCTCGGGGAGCGGGCGAACAAGGTTTCGCTCGACCGGTTCGCGAAACCGGCGGTGAAAGGTCAATCGGCCGCGGATTTCCTGGCGGGGCTGCCCCGCATTTTGGCCGGGGATGACTTCCACGCCGTCGCCGATGCCTTGGCCACGGCCCACAAAAACGGCCGGCCCGTAATCGTAGGCTTCGGCGCCCACGTCATCAAATGCGGCCTCGCCCCCGTGCTGATCGACCTCATGAACCGGGGCATCGTCACCGCCCTCGCCACCAACGGCTCCGGGGCAATCCACGACTTCGAACTCGCCCTCATCGGCGAAACGTCCGAGGACGTCGCGGCCGGACTGAAAGACGGATCGTTCGGCATGGTCCGCGAGACCGGCGAACTCATGCACGAGGCGATCAACCGCTCGAACGATCGGCCCCACGCGGGCATGGGCGAACTCCTCGGCGAATACCTGCTCGAAAAGAATGCACCGAACGCGGCCGTGAGTTTGCTCGCGTCCGCCAAACGTCGCGGCGTGCCGTTCACCGTCCACGTCGCCCTCGGCACCGACATCATCCACATGCACCCGCAGGCCGACGGGGCCGCCCTGGGCCGATCGAGTCTGAACGATTTCAAGGTCTTCGCCTGGCAAGTGGCGAAGCTCTCCGGCGGGGTCTACCTCAACGTCGGCTCGGCCGTCGTCATGCCCGAAGTCTTCCTGAAGGCGTTCACCGTCGCCCAGAACCTCGGGGCGAACCTGCACGGCTACACGACCGTAACGATGGACATGACCCAGCAATACCGGGCCGGGGAAAACGTCGTCCGCCGGCCCGCGGGCGTGGCCGGGAAAGGCTACACGCTTCTGGGCCGGCACGAACTGATGCTGCCAATGCTGGCGCAGGCCGTGCTG
>DASXPC010000251.1:0-22262 GCA_036493815.1 Fimbriiglobus sp.
TTCCACCCAAATCGATTCATGGCACCGGCGGTTCCTGCCACGCGGCCACGACCGCCCGGACCTCCGCCACGTCCGCCTCGCTCGCCTCCCGTCGTGGAACTCGCCGCTCCAATGCATCGAGCAATTCTTCCCACATCTCCCGCGTGACGTTCGGGGCGGGCACCCACCCTTCGAATCGTTTGAAGCGAACGACGAACCCCCACCGTCTGGCGAACTTCGTTGCCTTCACGAACCGCTTGGCTCCCGTTTCCGGGTCGGCGTCGGTCCAGTTGATTTCCATGCGTCGTCTCGTCGCTTCCGGGGGGAGGGATACTGTACTCCCCATGCCAATCCCCGACCCGTCGTTCGCCCCGGCCGTGCTCGGGGCCATGATCACGCCGGCCGTGCTCATTTCCGCTTCGGGTACGCTCGTATTATCCACGTCGAACCGCCTCGGCCGGGTCGTGGACCGGGTACGCACGCTGTCCGAACTGGCGGAAACATTCCCGACCGACTCCCACCTGACCGACGAGGACCGGACCGAAAAACGGGCCCTGATCGTCGATCAGCTCGCCCACCTGACCAAGCGGATTCGTATCCTGCAATCGGCCCTTCGCGTCCTATATGCGTCGATCGGGTTGCTCATTTCGTCGAGTATTGCGATCGGAATCGATGCCGCGACGGTGTCGAGGCTGGGCTGGCTGCCGGTGGGGCTGGGACTTGTCGGCGCGTCGGGATTGTTCTTTGGCAGCATGCTGCTCGTCCGCGAAGCCCGCTTGGCGGTGGACAGCACGTTGCACGAACTCGGCTACGTCGGGCGGCTGGTCGCCCGAAAGACCGCCCCGCCCGAAGCGAGATAACCGTCTCGAACCTTGCCGCGGGACTTCACCCGCCGGTACACTGTTCCCCGTCGACCCGCCCCCTTTCCTTTTTCGGACCTGCCATGACGCCTCTCCTCCTCGCCACTTTATTGCTCGCCGCCGATCCCACGCCGAAAGAAGGCGTCCTCCCCGTCGGGGCGGACGACAAACCGCTGAACCTGGACTTCGAGACCGGCACGTTGAAGGACTGGACCGCCGACGGCGACGCGTTCGCCGGGCAGCCGATCCGGGGGGACACGGTGACCAAACGGCGGGGCGATATGAAAAGCGGGCATCAGGGCGACTACTGGATCGGCGGGTTCGAAAAGCTCGGCGATAAACCGACCGGAACCCTGACGAGCGTGCCGTTCAAGGTCACGCACCCGTGGGCGAGTTTTCTGATCGGCGGCGGGAAGTGGACCGACACGTGCGTGGAACTCGTGCTGAAACCGGGCAACCAGGTGATCAGCCGAACCAGCGGCCTGGACGACGAGACGATGAAGCGGGTGGCGGTGGACCTGACCAAATACGTGGGCAAAGAGATCCAGATTCGGTTGGTAGACCGCAACACGGGCGGGTGGGGGCATCTCAACTTCGACGATTTCCGGTTGCATTCGGAGAAGCCGCAGGTGCCCGCCCGGGCTCCGCAGGTCGTATTGAAGCCGGACGTGCTCAAGTACGCGGGTCTGCCGCCGGAAAAGGCGGCGTCGGTGATGACGGTGCCGGAGGGCTTCAAAGTCACACTGTTCGCCGGGGAACCGGACGTCCATCAGCCGATCGCGTTCGCGATCGATGACCGCGGTCGGTTGTGGGTCGCGGAAGCCTACGCATATCCCCGGCGGTTGCCGTTCCCCGGGCCGGTACTGCCCGAAGAGCAAAAAAAGAACGGCGACCGAATCCTGATTTTCGAGGACACCGACGGCGACGGGAAATTCGACAAGAAGACGGTATTCATGGAAGGGCTGAACCTCGTGTCCGGCCTCGAGGTGGGGTTCGGCGGCGTCTGGGTCGGGGCGGCACCGTACCTGATGTTCATTCCTCTCGACGCAAAGACGGATAAGCCGGCTGGGCCGCCGCAGGTTCTGCTCGACGGGTTCGACGCGGTCTCGGACACGCACGAAACGCTGAACACGTTCACGTGGGGACCGGACGGTTGGCTTTACGGCTGCCACGGTGTCTTCACCCGCAGTCGCGTGGGTAAGCCCGGCACGCCCGACAAGGATCGCACGCCGCTGAACGCCGGCGTCTGGCGGTATCACCCGACCAAGCACATTTTTGAGGTATTTGCCTACGGCACCAGTAACCCGTGGGGGCTCGACTACAACGCCCAAGGCGAGTTCTTCATCGAAGCCTGCGTCATTCCTCACTGCTGGCACATGTTCCAGGAAGGTCGTTACGAGCGGCAGGCCGGCCAGCATTTCCAACCGTACACCTACGACGACATCAAGACCATCGCCGACCACCGCCATTACCTCGGCGCCACCCCGCACGGCGGGAACAACAAGTCCGACGCCGCCGGTGGCGGCCATGCCCACTGCGGACTCATGTGCTACCTCGGCGGTGCCTGGCCCGCCCAGTTCACCGGCCAACTCTTCATGGGGAACATCCACGGCAAACGCATCAACATGGACATCCTCCACCCCAACGGCAGCGGGTACGTCGCGTCCCACGGAAAAGACTTCCTCCTTGCAAACGACGATTGGGCCAAGTTCATCAACCTCAAATACGGCCCCGACGGCAACGTGTATCTCATCGACTGGTACGACAAACAAGCCTGCCACCTGCCCAATCCCGAAGTCTGGGACCGGACGAACGGCCGGATTTACAAGGTCAGCTACCAGGGCACGAAGCCGGTGGTGGGAATCGACCTGCAGAAGTGCACGGACGAAGAATTGGTGAACTATCAGTTGGATAAGAACGACTGGTACGCCCGGCACGCCCGGCGAATCTTGCAGGAACGGGCAGGGGAGATTCATGGCGATGCAACGCGGAGCGAGAAAGTCCGCACCGCCCTCGACAAGATTGCCAAGGAGAACCAAGCCGAAGCGATCCAACTCCGCGTGCTGTGGACGTTGGACGTATTAGGAGATTGGAATGCCAAAGATTTGTCTGCTGCACAAGTTGGGAAACTCCCTCCCCAGATCGCGGGGTGGGAACTTCAGATGGCAGCCGAAGACGGTAAACAGGTTGTATTGCAATCGTTCCCGAGTCCAGTTCTGCGGCGTCATGCCTTGTCCGCGCTTCTGAAGTTGCCGCCGGAGGACCGCTGGTCCGAATTGTCGGACCTCGCCTCGTACGCGGAAGACGAACGCGATCCGAACTTGCCGTACATGCTCTGGTACGCCATGGAACCGCTGGGCAAACTCGACCCGGCGCGGGCTCTCACCCTTGCTGCGGACGCGAAAGTCTCCCGATTGCTTCCCTACATGGCCCGGCGAATCGCATCGATCGGCAGTGCCGAGGCCTTCGGCGTTCTGATTGCGAAACTGACCAAAACCGACGACACCGCGAAGCAACTTGCCATACTCCGCGGCACGAATGAGGCGTTGAAGGGCCGCCGGCGAATGGCGATGCCGACCGGATGGACCGAGGCCTACGCCAAACTCGGCAAGAGTTCGGACCCCGAGATTCGCAACCAGGCCCTCGCTTTGGCCGTGACGTTCGGCGATACCGGGGCGATGGCGATGTTGCGGGACCGTCTCGCAGATCCGAAAGCCGAGATCGCAACCCGTCGGGAGGCCATGGTTTCCTTGCTTGGGGCCAGCGACAAAAATCTTCCCCCGGTTCTGCAAAAGTTGCTGGGTGACACTGCACTTCGCGGGGCAGCCCTCCGTGGGTTAGCGGCCTTCGACGACCCGAAAACGCCGGCCGCGATTCTGGCCGTCTACTCGGCCCTGCCGATTTCCGAGAAGCGGGACGCCGTTTCGACGCTGACGGCACGGTCGTCGTTCGCAGGGGCGTTGCTCGACGCCATCGGGGAGAAGAAGATCCCTGCCTCCGACGTGCCGGCCGGGTCGATCCGCCAGCTTCGCAACCTCGGGAACAAGGACCTCGATGCGAAAATCGTGGCCGTCTGGGGCGTGATCCGCAATACCCCCGCGGATAAGAAACGGCTGATCGCCGACTGGAAGCGCAAGTTGTCGGCCTCGTATCAGGGGCCGCAGGACTTGGCCCTCGGTCGGGCGGTCTTCGCCAAAACCTGCCAGCACTGCCACACGCTCTACGGTCTCGGCGGCAAGGTCGGCCCGGACATCACCGGATCGAACCGGTCCGACCTCAATTACCTGCTCGAAAACATCTTCGACCCTTCGGCCGTCATCCCGAAGGATTACGCGGCGACAAAACTCGACTTGGCCGACGGCCGGGTCGTCACCGGCATCATCAAAGAAGAAACGCCGGCCACCCTCACCGTCGCCACCGAGCGCGAACTCCTCATCATTCCGGTGAAGGACGTCGACAAACGGACGCCGTCCCCCCTGTCGATGATGCCGGACGACCTGACGAAGCAGGCGAAGGAACCCGAGATTCGGGCTCTCGTCGCATACCTCCGGTCGAACCAGCAGGTGCCGATGAAGGCGACCGAGGAAAACGTCAAGGACTTCTTCAACGGCAAGGACCTAACCGGCTGGGACGCGACGCCCGGCCTCTGGTCGGTCGAGAACGGCGAGATCGTCGGCAAGTCGGCCACGGGCATCAAGAAGAATGACTTCCTCAAGAGCCAGATCGAAGCCTCCGATTTCCGGCTGACGCTGAAGATCAAGTTGACCCCCAATAAGGAAAACAGCGGCATCCAGTTCCGCAGCGAACCGATCGAAGGGGGCGAAATGCGCGGCCCTCAAGCCGACGCCGGGGCCGGATGGTGGGGCAAGCTCTACGAGGAGAGTGGCCGCGGATTGCTCTGGAAGGAGTCCGGCGAAAAGTACCTGAAGCCGGACCAGTGGAACGATTATGTGGTCGAAGCGAAAGGCAGTCACGTCCGCACCTGGATCAACGGCAACCTCTGCGTCGACCTGGACGACCCGAAAATCTCCAAGAAGGGCATCTTCGGCCTCCAAATGCACGCCGGCGGGCCGATCGAGGTGCGGTTCAAAGACCTCAAGCTGGAGTTGCTGAATTAGGGTAACGGATTGCAAGGAACGGCCTCATCCCCGGAGCCGGTTTCCCGCACGGGGCATGCGCTGCCGGCACTCGGACCAGCAGCCATCTCCGCCTGCACGGGTCTTTCAGACCCGCCGGCTTTTTTCGTTGGGTACTCTCACGGCGACGGAAAATCACCCGACCGCTATCTCCACGAACGACTCCCGTTTGACGTCCTTTTCCGGTGCGATTTAGCCGATTCGAATACGCCAAGGGATCGTATCTCGCCAGCGAACCGAGTTGAACTTGTCCGAATCGATGGACAGAATGAGAGCGTGATTCGCACATTTCCGAATTCGGGGAACTTCTCCTAAAAGAAAACTCACGGCGGCCGGTGTGGATTCCTTCGGCGTCGTGGACAAGGATGCGCATCCATGACAGCGAAAAACGACGGGCTCCGGACCTGCGCCATTTGCGGTAAGTCCTGTCCCGCGCGCCAAGTCGTTTCGGGCGAAATCGTCCGCAAAGAGATAGCGGCCGAAATTCTCAAATCCTGCCCGGACTGGTCGGCCGAAAAATTCATTTGTAAAACCGATCTGGCCGACGTGCGCGGGAAGTATGTGCATTCTTTGCTCGAATCCGAAAAAGGCGAACTGTCGTCCCTCGAGCGCGAGGTCCTGCAGAGTCTCCGGGAACACGAACTCCTCTCCTCCGATGTCGAGTCCGAGTTCGAGCAGAAGTGGACCCTCGGCGAACGCATGGCGGACAAGATCGCCACGTTCGGCGGTAGTTGGGTGTTCCTTTTTTGCTTCAGCGTTTTTCTTCTCCTCTGGATCGGGGGAAATTCATACGTTTTGGTCAGCCACCCGCCAGACCCTTACCCCTATATCTTCCTGAACCTGATTCTCTCCTGCCTTGCCGCCATCCAAGCCCCCATCATCATGATGAGTCAAAATCGCCAGGAGGCCAAAGACCGCATTCGATCGAAACACGACTATCAGATCAATCTCAAGGCCGAGTTGGAAATTCGTCATCTGCACGAAAAGGTCGATCACCTTCTTTCACACCAATGGGACCGCCTTGTGCAAATTCAGGAGCTTCAACTCGAACTGCTTTCCGACCTCGGTTCCCGGAAATGATATCTGACTCGTATTAAGGGCTGAATTTCACCCGTCCGGGAGAAGGCATGAGTGCCCGTTCTTGAACTCTCTTTGTCGGCCATTCCCTGTTGTAATCCCCGAGAGCGAAAGCCAGAATCAGGCAGCACACGAGGACGGGAATGTCCAATTCCGCTCTTTCACGGGCGCTTTCGCAGAGAGCCGCACCTGGCGCCCTGATGCGGTTGAAGACATCCCCAAGTTAAGAGAATCGGGGCCTCCCAAGCTGTAATATTTCGATGGCTTCGAGGAGGTTGTCACTACCGCCGCGCCGAGCGTTCAGCCGGGGATCGTCTGGTTCCCCAGGGCCGAACCGAATCCGGATGAGGGGGTGAGCAAGGCCCCTCCGGGCCACCCTCTGGAATCGTCAGCCAACTTTTGACAGTTGAAATCGGGTCGATGCGGCCATGGTGGGTGAAAGTCACGCGTTTTGCATTCGAGATTATCACGGAGGAAATGTTTAGTGGTTAAACTGTTAGTGTGTGAGCTCGCCGAAAGGTTTTGCCCTGCCACGAATTCTTGCGTCGAAATTTTCCTTCGTATGCCCTACACCCCAATCCTTGCCACGCTCGGTTACGTCTTCTCTCCTTGCAGTGAGAAGGTGCTGCTCGTCCACCGTACGGCTAGGCCGGATGACGCCCATTACGGCAAGTACAACGGCCTGGGCGGAAAGCTGGAGCGGGACGAGGACGTTGCCGCTGGCATGCGACGGGAACTCCGCGAAGAGGCGGGGATCGAGGCCGACTTGCTTCAACTCGCGGGTACCATTTCCTGGCCCGGGTTCGGCAAGAAAGGGGAGGACTGGTTCGGCTTTCTCTTCCGGGTGCTGAAATTTTCGGGCACGCCAAAACCCGTGGGACCGGAGGGGCCGCTGGAATGGGTCGAAATATCCCGTGTTCTCGACCTGCCGCTTTGGGAGGGAGACCGCCTCTTTTTGCCGCTGGTTTTTGACCATTTTTCCCCACCGTTTCATGGAGTGATGCCGTACGCCAACGGTCGGCCGACGGGTTGGGCACTCTCTACGGTTTAGGGCGATAGCCCGGATCGTGTTCTAGGTTACGGAGTGTTAATCCCCGTTCCGCCCCGGTCAGAGCCAATCCGGATGGCATCGAAGTCCGCTTACGAAAAGCCGACCGAACCGAGCTTCAGATTGGAAGCCGGGTCTACTCCGTTCCCCGGATACGAGTTGGTTCGGTTGTGTGGGCGGGGTGGATATGCCGAGGTGTGGGAATCGACGAGTCCGGACGGGACTCGTGTGGCGTTAAAGTTCATGTCCACCCAGCAGACCACGGCCACGGCCCGCGAACTCCGGGCGCTGCGGTCTCTTTTTTCCCTCGACCACCCCCATCTGCTGAAGTGCTCGAACGTCTGGTGCATACCGGGATATATCGTCATTGGCATGGAACTGGCCGAGGCGAGTCTGCTCGACCTGTTCCTGATCTGCACGAACGACCTGCACGAACCGATGGGTGCGAGCCTGATCCTGCGTTACCTCTTTCAGGCGGCCCACGCACTCGATTTTCTGAACGCCCGCCGGCACACGTTCGACGGCCGGCCGGTCGGATTTCAACACGGCGACATCAAGCCGAACAACATCATGATTTTCGGGGATACCGCCAAACTGGCCGATTACGGCCTGGCGACTCCGACCAACGGCCCGTCCACCCCCTGCCACCGGCACGGCACCTTTGATTACCTCGCCCCGGAAGTGTTCCGCGGAACTCTGTCCGATTCGAGCGACCAGTTCAGCCTGGCCATTACCTTTATCGTGCTCCGTGTCGGCACGTTCCCTTACCCGGCCGTAATAAAGAACCCCGGCGGGTCGTTCGTTCGTGAGGCCCCTAACCTGTCGGGGTTGACCGCAGCCGAACAGCCGATCGTGGCCCGGGCATTGTCTCCGAGTCCGCAAAACCGTTATCCCACGTGCGCCGAATTCATCCGGGCGCTGGCCCAGGCAAATTACGTGGTCGGGATGCCCGAAGTTGCGGCCATACCGGTCCCGAATACGTCGTTGTCGAGGTTGGCCGGGCCCGTTTCCGGTAACGGATCGCAGTCGAAATTAGCCAGTTCGGCCGGGCCCGTTTCCCGGTTGTCCGGACTCGTTTCGGCGTTGGGTATATCCCGTCAAGCACCCCCCCGGCCGCCGTGTTAGCCCCGTTCCTGATCGCCGGGATGCGGGCCGCCGGCCGGCAACGGGCGTTCCGCAGGGCCGTAGTCCTTCACGTCGTGATTTCCGCAGGACTCGTTGCCGCCTCGTCCCGGTCGGCTTCGCCCTCGGTCCTGACAGGCGTCGGTTACCTGTTCCTCATTCTGGGTTTGGTCGAAGGAGCGGCTCTGGTTGGTTGGCGGTTGACGCAACTCCCAAAAAGCCAGGCCCTCGAATTCCTGCTCACGTCGCCGATTCATCCCCGACGAGTGTTCGCGGCTGAAATGCTGGTCGGAGTCGGACGATTCGCGTGGGTTCACCTCGCCGGGGTGCCGGTTGTCGGGGCGGCGTGTCTGTTCGGTCCGTTCCACCCGACGGATTTCTGGCCGCTCGCGGTCATGCCGTTACTCTGGGGCACGTTCGCGGGCCTGCTCATTACGGCTTGGGTTTACGAACCGCCCCGGGTGCGTAAGGTTGGCGAATACATCGGTTTGGTCGGGGTCGTGATTTACCTGCTTGTCGGAGTTGTGGCCGGGGAACATCTCCGGCAGTGGTTGGCCGTGTTACCTCCGAAGCTGGGTAACGCGTGTCTGGAAGCAGTACTGGCCCTGCACAACCTGAATCCGTTCGGAGTCGTCCGTTACTGGTTCGAGCCCGGCCGGTCGGCACCGGTCGCGTGGGATCGATTTGTCGGGATAAACGCGGCGGCGATTGTCCTATCCGGGTTAACCGCTCTCCGTGCGGCTCGGCGATTACTCGGACACTTTCACGACCGACACTACAGTCCGCGGGACTCGGTGCGGGCTACGGAACTCGAACTCATCGGCGATCGGCCGCTTTCTTGGTGGGCGGTACGGCGGGTGATGGAGTATTCCGGCCGGGTAAACCTCTGGCTGGCGGCTGGGTTCGCTGTCGTATACTCGGCCTATCTCGTGGCGGGCGACAACTGGCCCCCGTGGATGGGGCGGATCGTCTTTACCCTATTCGACCGCTGGGGCGGACCGGCAACGGTGGCCACGGCCTTGGCGGTTCTCGCGGCGGTTCCGGCCGTGTTCCAATATGGCCTTTGGGACGCCACAACTCTCGACCGCTCCCGCCGACTCGAATTGCTGCTCCTGAGCGATTTGGATGGGCGGGACTACCGCAACGCCGCCGCTGCCGCCGCATGGAAACGGGGACGCGGTTACCTTTTCTCCGCACTCATCCTCTGGCTCGCGCTGGGCTTGTCGGGCCGGGTCGGGTGGATCGACGTCCTAGCGGCCGCAGTCGGCGGAGGACTGCTTTGGGCCCTCTCGTTCGCGCTCGGATTTCGTGCGTTCGCACGCGGGGCTCACGCCAACGGCGTGGCCCTCGCCGTCACCCTGGGGGGGCCGGTTCTCGTCTTTCTGGCCTACCGCTTCGGCTTTGATTCCCTTGCCGGCTTAATTCCCACCGCTCTCCCCGATCTTCCCGTGCGACGCGGTGTCGATAGCGGATGGCTAGCAGGTGCCCTGCTGACCTTCCGCGTGGCATTTCTGTTGTTGCAATCCGGAGTCCGAACCTGCGTCGAAGATTTGCGCACCTGGCTCGATCAGAACCATGGCGTGATTTCGGTCGAATAACGAAAGGCAATTTGTGGAAAGGTAAGCGGGCAGGGGAAACCCTGCCCGCTTCGCGTTCGATCGGGAAGGACGGGATCTAGGACCCCTTCTTTTCGCCCATCGGGTTCGGCATGGTGGCCGGAGGCGCTGCGGCCGGAGTAACCATCACGGCACCGCCACAGCACGGGTTGACCGGGGCACAACAGGTGGCAACCGGGGCGCAACAAGCCGGGGCCGGCGTGCAGCAACGGGCGGCCATGCTACCACCACAGCATCCGCCGCGGTTGCGATGGAACAACCCACCGCGGAACAACCCGCCACCGTGGCAGCTCGAGCCGTGGCAACCCGAACCCATGCAACCCGAACCCATGCAGCTCGAGCCGTGGCAGCCGTAAGAAACCTGTGCCGAGCAGCAGGCGGACGCCCCATGGCAACCGTTCCGGCCCCCGAAGGAGGCGGTATCCGGGCCCGAAGCCAACGCCATCATCAGGACCATGCTGTACATCGCGATAGTACCTCCAATAAGGAAAACGCAACCGAAAGAACGCACACGATTACCGGCTTACACGGCCGGCGGTTACCAGACTCGTTCGAGTGACGGAATCCATTTCCAGGCAAATACTGGGGGGTTCGGCAGTTCCGTCGCGACGAGGCAATCTGCGCGTAGTAGGAATCTAGGGTCACCGAAGTTGGTCGTCAATAAGCAAACTCGGCAAGATGGGTAATTTTGGCTAGCCATTCCTGGCCGACCGGTTCGGTCGGTATATGCCATTTACGCCGGGTTCCAGGACTATTGCGAACAAATCCAACCGGTCGGCTTCCGATTCGGATAGGACGGTCACACCAGCCGCCACAGCCAGACTGGGTCGCCGAACCGGCCTGCCCGGGCTTCGGAGGCCAACAATCTACCCTGGCTGTCGGTTATGGTTGAGGAGGGGGTGGGGGCCGTCCCGATTCAATCCCCGCAAAGGCCGACAAGGAGTCAATCAAAATGGACCGGGACGAATCTCCGCCGTCGGCTGGTGAAATTTTGCTCCCACAGACCTCGCCCGGTTATGCACAAAAAATCGCCCTGGGCGGGGCGGGTTTGTGTGCCGTCGCCGCGGTGATTGGTGCGTCGGTTTCGGGTATGGAATCGCCTCCTGCAATTACTTGCTCGATCCGCTTAGTTCTCGTTCTCGTCGGAGCAGTGACGGTCGGGGCCGCAGTTTCGCTCGCACCGGGCAACTGGAAACTGTGGGTCATTGGAGCCGGGGCCGGCGTCCTGGCCTGGTTTGGCATCCCGGCCCACTGGGATTCCTACCGGCTGTTAGTCGGGGTAATCACGGCGATTGCTGCTGCGGGGGCGGCCCTTGCCGCTCTCCCAAGACGAACCGCCTTTGCTCTCATCACCCTCGGCTTCCTGTTCCATTACTCCGCGATTTTCACTGCAACGATCTCGCCGGCGCCGACCCCGTGGATCGCCGCGCAATTAAGCACCAGGGTCTTTCAAGACTACATGCAATTCGGCTACCTCGGAAATGCGTACCACTTTTACTCGCCCGAACCCGGCGCGGCGAGCCACCTGTTCTTTCTGATCACCTTCGAGAAGGACGAAAAAGACCCCACGACGGGCAAGCCAGAAATTGAATCGGGTTGGGTGACGATGCCGAAACGGCCCGAGCAGGTGAAAGACCCTCTCGGCGTGAGTTACTATCGCCGCTTGTCTTTGACGGAACTGGTTTCGGGAACGATTCCGGATTTCCTGACACCGGCGACCTTCGAAAAATCGATTGCTTATCGTCGGCGGTTAGACGTGGCTAGCGGCGTCGTCCCCAGCTATCCGAAAATCCCCATTCCTATCCCACCCGTCGCCGACCCGGCCTTTCTGCAATACCGCGTCCCCCGCACGGACATTACCCGGCACGTTCTGCCGTCGTACGCCCAGCACTTATTGGACGAATACTCCACACCGGGGAAAAAAGCAGTCTCGGTCAAAATCTACCGGCTCGAGCACCGCATCCTCTCGCCGCAGGAATACGACCGAAGGCAGTATTCGAATCATCTACCCCAGGATCCTTACCACCCGACCACGTACAAGCCTTATTTTCTCGGCGAGTACAACACCAACGGGGAGCTGGTCAATCCGCAAGACCCGATGCTCTACTGGCTCGTCCCGATCGTCCCCAAGACGCCGGTCCCGGGCACGGACGACAAGGACTACATCGATTACATGTCGTTGCACGCCAAGTTTGTGTACCAATGGAGTCGGCCATGACAACGACCACCCGACCGGACGCGACCGCCTGGTCGAAATGGATCCGATTCTGGTTCGCTCCGGCCGACCCGACCGTACTCGGATTCATCCGGGTCATCACCGGTTTGCTCGTACTTTATAACGGGATCGTCTATTCGTTCGACCTGACGAACTTCTTCGGAGAAAAAGCGTTCATCAGCGTCGAGACCATCAATCGGGAGCGGCAGGAAACTCCGACGTTTGTGACACCGCTCAACTCGTGGCAGGACCAACCGAAAGTCCTGCAACTTCCCGACCCGCCACACCGACGAAAGCCGGTCCTGGCCTATGTGCGGGAACTGGCGGCGGACCCAATCGGTATTCGCCGTGCCCGCCTTGCTTTTCCGAAGCGGCTACTCGAACTCGATCGTCCGCCGGGGTCGGACAGTCAACCGTACGCCGGGCCGGATCGTTACGATCATGTACTTACGGGGCTGGAATTCGTCAAGAGTTACCTCCCGGCCGACGACACGGTGCGGAAAAACCGGCTCGCCGCCATCGTGAACGAGGGGCTTCGGGGATCGCTCGATACGACGACCATACCGAATTTCATCAAGCGTATGCCGCAGAGCGGACCCGACAGCCGGGAACAAATCGCGGAAGAGATCGAGGCGTTTCTGGCCGGACTGCCAAAGGACAAAGATAACCGCGAATACATATTCGATTATTTGATGGAGACCGGACTCGGCCGGGGGGACTTCATCGACTTCCTGCTGACATTGCCCGAAGACCAGAAGGCCCGGGACGAACAGGTCGATTACCTGGCGTATTGGAACGTGGATAAACGGAAGGTATTTTCGATGGGGAAAGTCATCTTTTCTCCCTGGTTTTATATCACCGACCCAACCGAAATGGCGGTCTTGCACTCGGCGATCATCGGGCTCATCGTCCTGTTTACGGTGGGACTTTTTACCCGGGTAACGTCGGTGTTGACCTGGATCGCGACAGCCGGCTACCTGCACCGCTGTCAGAACATACTGTTCGGCATGGACACGATGTCGAACATCCTGCTCATCTATCTGATGATTGGGAATAGCGGAGCGGCCCTGTCGCTGGATCGGGTTTGGGCCCGGTTTCGAGTGGCAAAATACTCCCTGGCGACTTATGGCCGACTGACCGAAACCGCGAGGGAGTTTTTGGACCGCCCGCCGCCGAGCGTCTCGGCCGGACTGGCGCTGCGTCTGCTCCAAGTGCACTTCTGTTTCATCTATATGGCGTCGGGTTTGTCCAAACTGCAGGGGGCAGCCTGGTGGGACCACGGTGCATTCTGGCTCACGGTCGCGAACCCCGAATTCACAATGGTCCAATACAAGTGGTACGAGTCGTGTTTGGCTGCTCTTGCCGGCTTTCGCCCGGCCTACGCCGTCGCCGCCGCCATGACGACGTTCTTCACTATTGGAGTGGAAATCGGCTTGCCGTTCCTCGTATGGACCCGCCTGCGTCCCTATGTCATCGTTCTGGGTCTACTCCTTCACAGCGGGATCGCCATTTTCATGGGGTTGACGCTGTTCAGCCTGCTGATGATGACGATGCTACTCGGATACATTCCCGGTGCCGCGTTTCGAGAACGGTTGTTTTCCATCGCGACGGTGAAGAAGAAGATTCCGTTTAACCCGAAGCAACCCGGGAGTGTGACCGCCGCCGCCCGGGCGATCGCCTGGGACACCAAGGCGGCAGTCGAACCGGTGGCCGCGGGGTGACGCCAAAACGGTGCCGCTCGTATAATGTTTTCACGACCCCATTCGACCCCCAAACCCGGGCCGAGCCATGAGCAGTGCCGCATTCCTGAAAGACACAGAAACGCGGATGGAAAAGGCGATCGATGTCCTCCGCGGACAGCTGAAAGGGCTCCGATCGGGCCGGGCCACCCCGGCCATGCTCGACGCAATTCGCGTCGAATACTACGGCTCGATGACCCCGATCAACCAAGTCGCCAACGTTTCCGCCCCGGACCCGGCGTCGTTGCTCATCAAGCCGTTCGACGCCGGGGCACTCAAGGACATTGAAAAGGCGATTCGATCGAGCGACCTCGGCCTCGCCCCCAACAGCGACGGGAAAGTGATCCGGCTGAATATCCCGGCCATGAGCGGCGACCAGCGGAAGAAGCTGGTCCAGCAGATCAAGAAACTATCCGAGGACGCGAAGGTCGCCTGCCGGAATATCCGCCGGGACGGGAATAAGGCGTTCGAAGTGGCCGAGAAGGACAAGAAGATTACCGAGGACGAACTCGCAAAGGGCAAGGACAAGGTCCAGGACCTGCTGAAGAAATACGAATCCGGTATCGACGATCTCGCGGACAAGAAGTCGAAGGAAGTGATGGAAGGGTGATGACGATCGAACAGGAGAAACTCGCGAAGGTCGCCGCCACGCTGTTCATCGGCGAATACCGCCGGCACGTTTTTCTCTGCACCGGGGACAAGTGTTGCACGTCTGACATCGGGCTGGCCGCGTGGGAAGTCCTCAAATCCGAATTGAAGAATCGCAACCTGTCGTTGTCCGCCGGACCGTTGGCGACCTACCGAACCAAGGTCACCTGTCTACGGGTTTGTTCCGACGGGCCAATCTTGGTCGTATATCCCGATGGGACTTATTACCATGGCATGACTGCGGACCGAATCCCCCGTTTCGTGGAGGAACATCTCGTCGGAGGCAGGCCGATCGAAGAATGGGTCTTCGCCCGAAATCCCCTGCCTAATGAATCGGAACCGAAGCCGATTACGCCCTGCCGATGAACTCCCGAACCGACGCGTTGAACACGTCGGGCTGTTCCATGTTGCTCAAGTGCCCGGCGGCGGGAATGCGAACGAACCGGGATCCCGGTATCCGCGTCCGCATCGTTTCGGCGACCGCCGGAGGGGTCACGGCGTCGTTTTCCCCGACCAGAATCAACGTCGGTGCGCTCACCCCGGACAGGCCGGCGATGGCATCCGGTCGGTCCCGTAATGCCACGAGTGCTGCAATGATGGCTTCGACCGATTGGGCCGAGGCGATCCGTTTCGCTTCCGCTACGATTGCCGGCCGAGCCGCAAATGTCTCCGGGCTGAAATGGTTCGGCAATTGAGTGTCGACGAATTGTGCGACCCCTCCCGTCCGGACCGCTTCGATCGCCTTCCCCCGATTCAACCGCCCGGTGTCGTCGTCCGGTTCGCCTCGCGTATCGGCAAGGATGAGCCCGCAAAGCCGGTCCGGGTATTTTCGGGCAAACGCCATCGCCACGTACCCGCCCATCGACAGGCCGCCAAGGTTGATTCGTTCGTTCAAACGCAGCGAATCGAGGAGTTGAGCGACCGCGTCGGCCATTCCTTCCACGGTGATGTCAGGCATGGGCGCGGATTGGCCGAACCCGGGCAGGTCGGGCGTAATAACCCGGGCAACACTTGCGAGGCCTTCTCTTTGCGGCGCCCACATGCCGCGGTCGTAAGGAAAGGCATGCAACAGAACGAGAGGCGTTCCCGAACCGGATTCTTCGAAGGCGAGCGTCATCGGCGTTCCCATTCCGTTGTCAGGGTAACGAGTGCGGAGACTTCGGCCATCGCACCGACTCCCGTATCGCCGCAAGCCAGTGTCTTTTCCACCGGTCGGGCAATGCGGAGGCGTTGGCATCGGGCGTTAATCGCCTCGCAAATCCGGTCTTCATCCCACTCCTGCGGAGGGTTCGTCAGCCCCCAGTCGGCGGCGAGAGACAGAAGGTGTCGACGGGTGAGTGGGTGCCGCCACATCAGAGTGTTCATCGCCGGGGCGAGTACGACGGGTCGTGTCGGATCCCACGCCCGCCAGACGCAGGTCAGGGTGTTGTCGCATAAACCAAAGGCGAGTTTCGCCAGGGTGTTTGCGTCGAGTGGGGCGATGAGGAATGTGTCGGCCCAATTGCGAAGCTCGACGTGCCGGACGGCATCGCCGCGCGCGTATCGATCGCCGGGCCATTCGTCTTCGTCGAGAGTGATGATTGACCTGAATGGGGCGGGGTCGAAGAAGTAGGTGGCGGTTTTTGTGGCCACGAGTCGAACCGAATGGCCTCCGGCCGTCAGCCCGGCGACGAGGTCCGGGATTTTGACGGCCGCGACCGACCCCGTGACCCCGACAAGTATGTTCGACACGGCTTCCCCTTGAACTTTTTCTACTCCGCCGAAGGCAATCGGAACTCGGCCGAGCTGCGAGCTTGCCGGGCGACGTGCTCGACGGACAACACCACGCGCTCCGCGAGTTCCCGCCTCGTAACCCGGTCGTATCGCCCGTCCACCGGACCGAAATACGCCCACAGATGGGCTGCCTCCCAAGTGTTGACCACGATCATGTCGGCTGACGATTTCAGCCGCGACTTTTCCGCGGCTTCAACCAATTCCTGATCGCCGATGCCGGAGGCGGTCTTAAATTTGACGAGCAGGCCCTTGTAGTTCCATTGCGACCGGACCCGATCGACGAGTTTCGGGGACCGGACCATTCGCACCCAGACCTCCGGTTCGGTGACGTCGCTCAATCCGGGTTTGTGGTCGAGCATGGTCGGGGCGGGAACACGGGACTCCCATTGGCGTGTCCGGGCGTTGAACGTCGTGCCCGTTTCCGCGGTATAGACGCCGGCGGAAATGTAGTCGCCGACGGCGGCGGCAAGGAAGAGGGTGTCGAATTCCCCACCTTTGACGAGTTGCTGGAGTTGGGTGGCGATGTCGTCGAACGTTCGGTACGAGACGACGGTGATCCCCTCACCGCCTTCCCCGGCCCTGTCCGGATCGGACGAAAGAAGCGTGACTTTATGGCCGCGGGCCGCAGCCGTTTGAGCCAGTAAGGAACCGATTTTTATCGGAAGGCTGGTCGTGACCGACCGGGCCTTGTCGATCGGTGCCTGCGTGCTGCCGGCCGAAACGAGAAAGTTCATCCCGTTGTATACTCGAACGGTAGGGTCTTCCGGATTATTCTACGGCCCGGCCGAAGATTGATACGCGGTCAGGTTACCGCACGGTCCGATTCGGACCGGAAGTGACGGGAGACAAGACCGTGGCCAGGTGCTCGGTCAGGGCTTTGGACGGGTCGCCGACTGCTTCCGCGAGTTTCGGAAGCATCGGCCCCGGGTTCGGGTTCGTTCGCAGCGTTTGGATGTAGTCGAGGAGGGTTGCTTTCGCGGCCGGTGAACTCCGCAACAGAAAGTGAACCCAGGCCCAGGACTCGCGATACTCGGGCTTTTCCATCTGCTTCACCTGGCCCAGCTTTTCGAGCCGGGCAAGGTCGGGGACGAACGGACCGGCACGGAGCACTTCGAGGTGGCTGACGTTGACCCCGTCCGAGCTCGGTGGGAGTTCGAAATACCCGGCCAAGCCTTCGTCCAACCACAGCGGAACGTTTTTCAACACGCCATGAAGGACGGCATGGGTGAGTTCGTGCCGGAGATCAGTACGTAAATGCTCGCCCATCCAGGTAAAGACGAGAAGGTCGTCCCCGCTCCCCCCGAGTTTCGGTTCGGCAACGAAGTAGGCCCTGCGGGTGGGTAACTTGGGATACCGGGCGGCCATATACCGTTCGTAGCCTTCTTTCGTATCGAACAGAAATACCTGGATTGTCTCTGTTCCAGTGGGAATCTTGAGTTCTTTCCGAATTTGATCGGGTAAGGTTTCGAGTTCGTGAAAGAGCGGGTCGGCCGGATCGATCTCGAAATCGGTTGAGACCGCGAACGGGCCGAACCGCCGGAAGAACTTGGCCGGACGGTTCGTACCGACGACAGCCGTCGCCTCTGCTTGGGTGATTTCGTTTGCCGGTTCGGGTGTGCGGAGGGATTCGCAACCGACCCCGGCGGCTAGGGAGACGAGAAACACGGAGATCGAAAGACGCATGACGATCCGGGGAGCGCGGCGGGTTACGTCGGGGTATATCGGCAGGGATGGGCGGCGGTCTATACCGGGAGTGATCATGCGAGCGGTCGACCCGTGCGTTGATTCTTGGCCACTTTTGCCTGCGTTGCCACGGCCAATGCGGTCCACCAAACTTTCCAACTCCGCCCGTCTTTCGGCGGCACCCCCAAATATGCGGTCAACGCTCGCAATCTGTCGGATCGCGAGACGGCGGGGGAGTTCAGGAAGCTGGCGTTAAGTCGGGCGAGATCGCGGACGCGAGTTGCGTACGGCACCGCAGGCCCGGCCCGAACGCCGACAAGGTCGATTAAGGTTGAGGTTTGCCCGTTTTCGAGCAGGATGTTCGGGGCTTTAAGATCCCGGTGCGAGACATGTCGGTCGTGCATTGTCCGCAAGAGGCGGCCGAGGTCGAACGCCAGACGGCGGAAATATTGACGGCGGGCGACCGGTGGAAGTGCCTCGGCTTCGGCTACTGCTTCGGATAAACCGGTCGCGCCCGGGACTTTTTCGACGAGCAGATAACTGACGACCGGCATACCGAACCGATAGCGATGGGCCAATAACAATGGCAGGGGTGTTGGCAGCCCGCGGTCTCGTAAGCTGTGCCCGAGTAACCAGGACCGCGTGGCTGGAGACGGGCGGAAAGCATTCTTCGCAATTTGCAGGAGTGATTTTCGATTGAACCGTTTAAGAATCGCGTCGAAGGGACCCGAAGGCGTTTCGATTCGAACTTCCACCACGGTCGAGGTTCGGGAATCCTTGAGGACTTTCTTGGTGGGAGATTCGAACGGGGCCTCCGGGTTCGAAAAGAATGATTCAACAAATGCCGTTGGAAGCGTTCGGTAAACGTAGCCCGCTGCCGCTGAACTGCGGACTCGTTCGAATTCCCGATTATTCGTCCGGTACCGCCCGAATCGGCGGGCCCAGAAACTTGCATTCGACCGAGATGTTCTGATTTCAATCCGTTCGGCGTCAATTCGCTCGATGCCATTGCACGATCGAGCCCGTCGATATGCGAGCCAGAAGCGGAGCCGGTCGGTCCGACTGGCCCGGAGCTGAAACCAACGGTTGAAGAGCACGAGGTTCGATTCCGACTTCGCCATTGGGACCGATCGGCCGGGGGTCACCGCGTGTAAGTCGATTAACACGAACGTCGGTTCGCCGTTCCGATCGGTTTCCACGAGAAGATTGCCCGGGTGCGGATCGGGATGGGCGACTCCCGCATCGTGAAGGTGCGCGAAGAAAGATGCAAGTGCTCGAGCCAGTAGTCGCCGTTCGGCCGGCGGCAGTGGTCGCATGAGCCAATCGGAGAATGGCACGGCATTCCGCTCGCGGGTGACGAGCCAGCTTTCACCGGGCCAGTGCCCTTCGGCCCCAGCCCATGCCAGGGGTTCGGTCGTTGCAATGCCGTGGGCTTGGATTGCCACTGCGTTTTCGAACTCGAGTTTGGCCTTCGGCGGGCGAAAGAGCTCCCTTACCCACGCCCGGGGCCGGTGTACCCGACAGCGCTTCAGATAAACCGATCCGTTCGGAAGCGACACGCGAAAAACAGTTCGCTGGTCGTTGGCTTTGACACGTTCCGCGAGACCCGACCTAATCCATTCGGCAACCGGTGGCGGTCCGTCGCCGAAGATCGCGGTCGCGTCGGGGTGCAGATGCCAGTGGAAACCATCCGCGTGAATCGACTGCAATATGGGAGATGACTCGCAAGCCCGTAGCCAGACCGTTTGCAGGAGGGGTATTCGCAAGTACGTTCCTCAAGCCGTTGCCGCGAGCGGGTGAACTTGGGCCAACAACTCGGCCCACAACTTGCCACCTGTGTCCACAGAATACGATTCTTCGACCAGGATCCGTCCGGCCGCCCCGAGCCGACGACGCAAAGCGGCATTTGCCGCCAATCGCCGGATTGCGGTGACCCAGGTCTCGGTCGATTCGGCTTGATAACCGGTTCGGCCGTGTCGCACCATGTCGGCTTGCACGCCCACCGGGTTCGCCACCACAGGCAATCCGGCCGCCATGTATTGCAGGAGTTTCAACCCGCACTTTCCCCGGCTCCACGGGTCGTCCGGCACCCAGGCAATTCCGATATCGGCTCCCGCCAACGCTATTGCCTCCCGTTCCGCGGACCAGGGAACGAACTCGATGGGTAAGTGAGTGAGTGACAGCGCAGTGTCGCTGATTAATCGGAGCCTAATACCGGGAATCGATTTCCCGATTGCTTCCAGCGTCGGCCGAAACTGCTCCAAGCCGCGTTGCGTACTCTTCGACCCAATCCAGACGAGAGTGTCCCCGGAATGCGTTCGATCCGCCAATGGATATCGGGCGTGATCCACACAAGTCGGGATCACGACGCCTCTCGCATTGGCCCGGTCGGCTAGATACGCATTGCCGGCAACGACGCGGTCCGCCACGGCGACGATCGACTGGAATCGAGAGCAACGCTTGCGGCTCAAAATGCCCTTCGGGGAATAGGAATCCCGGAGCCAGATCGCATCATCGAAATCGAAGATCAGAAACCGGGCATGTTTGCGAAGGGACGCGACGAGCAAGGGAGGGAGTAACCGGCGCTGAAGGAGAACGACGTCCGCCTTTCGCAACGTACGGAAGAGGCGAAGGCACGCCACCCACGACCGGGGCAGGGGACTTATTTCGAGGGTGAATCCCGCACGGGCGAACGCCGGGCGGAACGCCGCCACCCGGTATCGGCAGCAGACGTGGTCCGCGGATTCTACAAGTGCAACCAGTCGCACGGCCGTCCGTCCTCCTTGAGACTTCAACTCGAACCGCGTCGCTTCTTGGCCAGTGCCCGGTCAATGTCCCGCTTCGCCTCGGCTTTCTTCAGGCTTTGTCGCTTGTCGTAGGTCACTTTCCCCTTCGCGACGGCCAGTTCCACTTTTGCTTTCCCGTCCTTGAAATACATCCGGAGTGGCACCAGCGTGAAGCCCTGCTGGTCGGCCTTGGCGGCGAACTTGGCGATCTCCCGCCGGTGCATCAGCAGTTTCCGCGGCCGCTTCGGCTTGTGGTTCAGCCGATTCCCGAACAGGTATTCCGGGATCTCGCACCCGATCAGCCAGACTTCGTTGCCGTCGATCTTGCCGTAGGAATCCTCGAGCGTCGAATGCCCTTCGCGGAGGCTTTTCACTTCGGTGCCGACGAGAACAATTCCGCACTCAATGGTGTCGTGAATCGCGTAGTCGTGCGTCGCCCGCCGGTTTCGGCAGATGTTTACGACGTCGGACTCGCCGTTGTCGGACTTCTTCGTCTTTGCCATGATGCCTTTGTAGAGTTCCGAACGTGCGGGAACTGTACCAAACTGGAACGCGGGCCCGGAACCCCAAACGATCCGCTTGCCATGCCACGGTTCGCCATCCTCGAGCACGATTGGCCGACCCGGCATTGGGACTTTCTGCTGGAAGCCGGTGCGGTCTTAAAATCGTGGCGATTGTTAATGGAACCGTGCGCGGGAGTTGATATTCCGGCAGAGCAAAACGCCGATCATCGAACGCTTTACCTGGACTACGAGGGACCGGTTTCCGGCGGCAGGGGTACGGTGAAACGGTGGGATGCCGGGACGTTTGATTGGGTTGTGCGAGACGGTCTGCGGATACGTATCGATGGGAATATTCTCGGCGGCGTGGTTTCGCTCACGTCAACGGCTGCGGGCTGGGTCTGGCGACTCGATCGGGAGGTAGCGTCCGTTTGACCGGGCGACCACTTCGACGGGGCCGAGATTGAATAGCGGCCGACCGGTCGGGGTCCATTTCCCGTTTGCATACTCGAACACAGCCGTCACCGGGCGGGGAACCCGAGCCGCGGGAACGTCTTCCAGCCCCGACCCTTCGGCCGGCTCGACCTCGGCCATTAACGACACCAGGGCCGTTGTCCGGTTTGTATTTTTTTCCCGCACAAACAGCACTTCTCCGGCCGCCGTTGCTGCGGTCAGGTGCAAACCACGTGGTGGGATTGCAGCCAGAAATTCCTCGATTCGCCGAGACAGCGACGCTCGAAATTCGGCGGTCGGTTCCCGGGGAATTCGGCGGAATAACGTCACGGCCATGCCCAGCCAAATCAACGTGCGGAGATAGATACAGGCATCCCCGGCCGCAATCCGATCAGACCGAAACTCGATTTGGTGCCAGATGAGCCAAAAGAATATCGGGAAATTGAAATAACTCAGCAGATCGTTGAGGACGGCGAAAAGCAGTAGCCAGGGCCGATTATGGGCTAACGGAACGAGTATCGGTAGGAACCAGACGAGCCACTGCGGAGACCAGAAAACGGCCAGCGCGCAAAACGGGAGCAGGATCAGGCCGCACCGTCGGAGCACGGTATCAAGGTCTTGCGGGCG
>DASXPC010000252.1:0-10685 GCA_036493815.1 Fimbriiglobus sp.
CGGCGGAGAGCGGATTCTGTTTTATTTCCTGGCCGACACACGGGTGGACTTCCGCGAACTGGTCAAAAGCATGGCCCGGGAATTCCGGGCGCGGATCGAACTGAGGCAGATCGGCGTGCGGGACGAAGCCAAGTTGCTCGCCGACTACGGCGATTGCGGCAAGCCGGTCTGCTGCAACACGCATATGATCGTCATGCCCCCCGTCAGCATGCGGATGGCCAAACTGCAGAAATCGACGCTCGACCCCAATAAGATTTCGGGGCGGTGCGGCCGGTTGAAGTGTTGCCTGCGGTTCGAGCAGGACGTGTACGAGGAGTTCCTGGCGGAACTGCCCGCGATCGGATCGAAGGTGGTGACGAAGTCCGGGCCGGGGCGGGTGCTCGCCCAGGAAATTCTCGCCCGGCGGGTGCTGGTGGAATTCGAAGACGGCCGGCGGCTGCCCGTTCCGGCGGCCGACGTGTTGACCCGGTTGTAGAACGACTCCTTCCCACGAGGGCTCGCAGTGGACGCGACCATCCTGGAAATCGTGCGCGACGACCCGCGGTTCGCTTACGAAGCCTACGAATTCGTCTGCGAGGCCGTCCAACATACGCAGGACCGTCTCGGCCGGCGGCGGATGACCGACCCCACCGCCGAACGCCACGTCACCGGCGCCGAACTCCTTAAAGGTGCCTGCGACCTCGCCGTCCGCGAGTTCGGCATGATGGCCCCAGTCGTGTTCAAAATGTGGGGCGTCCGCACCACCGACGACCTCGGCGAAATCGTGTTCAAGCTGATCGCCGCCGAAAAGCTCAGCAAGTCGGAACAGGACGACCGGGACGAGTTTCACGACGTCTTCGACCTGGAAAAAATGCTCAGTGTTGGGTTCGACCTGGAGCCGATGGCGGCCTCGGGCCGGAAGGGGAGTCGATGAGTCGTCGCCTCCTCCTCCTCGCGGCCGCCGCCGCATTTCTCGGCTGGATCGGCTGGCTCGCGTACGCCGTTTACAAAGCCGGAACCGTCCCCATCGTTTCCCGGGCTCAACTCACCGCCGCGACGAACCTACTCGTCGTCGACCTCACTCTCAACGGCGATCAACCGGCGGCCAAAACGAAAGTGCTCGAAATCCTCTCCGGCGATGGCGTGAAAGTCGGGGACGAAATCGAAATCGAAAATCTCCCGGGGGCACTGATCCCAGGTGATAAGCCGCTACCGGGTCCGGGGGCCTATCTCGTACCGGTGGTCAAGGTGGGTGAAAAGCGTTTTCGCGTGGCGGGGTTGCCCCGTTCGCCCGGATACGACGCCGCGGTACCCGGCACGCCTAACATCTATCCCTGGGTGGATAACGTGAAAATACAACTGCGGACGCTGGGCCTCTTGAAGTGACCGGACGGTTGCCGCAGGATGTGACGAGATCGTTAGCGAACTGGGCAGTCCACATTACGAAACCGCATCATCCCTCCACACGAACGGTTCCCGCGGGATTGTTTCCAGGCGAAATCTCGGCAACAGGTCCGCAGCCGAAACCGCTTCGCCGTTCCCCCACCCGCACGACTTCGCCAGCACGCCGATCAGCTTCTCTGATGTCACCCCGTTGTCACGCAATGTGGATAATCGTGTATCTCCGTGCCGCTTGGCCAATCGTCGTCCGTCCTGTCCCACCACGAGCGGCACGTGCACGAATCGTGGCGGTTTTTTTCCGAGCACCCGGTAGAGCAGCAGTTGCCTGGGCGTGGACGGCAGCAGATCTTCGCCACGGACGATTTCCGTGACGCCCATGTCAATGTCGTCGGCGACGACGGCGAGCTGATAAGCAGGTGTGCCGGCCGACTTCCAGACGACGAAATCACCGCCCGTTTGCATCAAATCGATTCGCACTTCTCCCGCGAACCCGTCCACGAACGTCGGCGAATCGGTCACGCGGAACCGCCAAGCGAACGTCTCCCCGTCTGCCACCAACCGTGCCGCATCCGCCGCAACACGCCCGGTACACGTACCGGGATAAACCGGCCCTTCGTGCTCCGCGTGCGGGGCACTGGCCGCCGCCGCTACGTCCCCCCGGCTGCAGGTGCACGGGTAGACCAACTCGCGCTGCTTCAACTCTTCCAGCGTTGATTCATAAAGGGGCAGCCGCTCACTCTGCACCACCGGTCCGTCGTCCCAATCCAACCCCAACCAGCGCAAATCGTCCTCTGTCTGTTTCGCCGCCCCCGGCTTCACCCGCGGCGAATCGATGTCTTCGATGCGCAGCGACAACTTCATCCCCTGGCTCCGCGCCGAAAGCCACGCGATGAGATACGTGCGGGCATTGCCGACGTGCTGGGCACCGGTGGGGGACGGGGCGAGGCGGCCGCGGGACATATCGATTACCTTACCCATTCACGCGAATGGAGCCCTTCGACAATCCCGGTATTCCTAATCGTCGAAAACAATCCGCTTCCCCGAAGGGGTTGAAAAAGGACGTTCGGGAGGGCAAACCAATCCCGGCGAAATCGCTCAACTTAGGCCTGTACGCCGATCGTGGCGGTCAGTTCAAGATTTGACCGATTTCCCCGCACTCGACACGTAGAACCGAGTACGATTGGTTTCCAAATTGGAGATCGTGCCATGGCGTCCCCGCCCCAGAACGCCGCCGGCGAATACGTACCGGAATCGAACCCGTCGGCTGCAAAGCGGGCCGAACTCGTCGCCGAGATCGCGGCACTGCCGGCGAAAGTCCGCGGACTCGTGGCGAATCTGACCCCGGCCCAACTCGATACGAAGTACAAGAACTGGACCGCGCGGCAGATCGTCCACCATCTGTCGGACAGCCACATCAACGCGTACGTCCGTTTCAAGCTGGCCCTGACGGAGGACCGGCCGACGATCAAACCGTACGACGAGTCGGCGTGGGCCGAACTGCCGGACACAAAATCGGCCGATCTGGCTCTATCGCTACCCCTGCTGGAAGCCGTTCATGCCCGTTGGGTCGCGGTGATCGCGGCGATGAAAGACACCGACTTCGCCCGAACCTTCATCCACCCGGAATTCCAGAAGGCGTTTTCGTTGGGCGAAACCCTGGGCCTCTACGCCTGGCACGGTCAACACCACGCGGGACAGATCGCTTGGCTGAAGCGGGAGAAGGGCTGGTAGGCATTGACTCTTGGACCGCGGGCGTCCCGCCAGCTCTGTTTTGGCGGCCGGGCCGGCCGCGGTCCACCGAACCGAGCGGTCTATGAAAGAAAAACTCGACTTATTGATCCGCTCCGGCAACCCGATCATCTCCGTCGAAACCCGCGACGAGGACGGGGCGGTGGCGATCGTCCGCAAACTGGCGGAAGACACGCACCGGCCGCTGTTCGAGTGGACGGTCACCGTCGGACTGTACCGGTCCGTGCCAAACATCGCGGATCAAGTAGTCAAGGGCGGGAAGGTGGTCCCCGCATTGGAGTACGTGCTCGAACACCCCGGTGAACGCAAGGGAATCTTCCTGTTCAAAGACCTGGCCCCGCACGCGAAGGACGCGACCGTCGTCCGGCTGCTCCGCGACGTTTACGCCCGGGAAGACGTCTGCGTGATCCTGGTGGATGCGGAATCGCTGCCGGAAACGGTTCGTCGGTTGTGCGTCCCGGTGCCCATGCCATTGCCCACGGCCGAAGAGCTGGAAGCCGTGATCCGGGACGTGTATCACCGGATTGCGAACACCAGCCTTGCCGAGATCAAGGTTTCGCTGACCAAGCGGGATTTGGCGGAGATGGCCGGCACACTGCGGGGGATGACCGCGGCCGAAGCGGCCCGGGTGGTCTCGTCGGTCATCCACGACGACGACGCCTTTACCCGCGACGACCTGCCCCGACTGGTCGAGGCGAAGCGGAACCGGCTGCAATCGACCGGCTGCCTGGAATCGGTCGCGGTTAACGTGGCCGTGGACGAAATCGGTGGGCTGGCCCGGCTCAAGAAGTGGTTGGCCCGCCGCCGCGGCGGGATGACGCCGCAGGCCCGGAAGTTTGGCATCGATACGCCCCGCGGCATCCTGCTGCTGGGTGTCCAGGGGTGTGGCAAGAGTCTGTGCGCCAAGGCCGTGGCCGCGGACTGGAACATGCCACTTTTACGGCTCGATCCGGGCGTCCTCTACCAGAAGTTCGTCGGCGAGAGCGAGAGCCGGCTCCGCGAGGCTTTGGCTCAGGCCGAGGCGATGGCCCCGGTCGTGCTCTGGGTGGACGAAATCGAAAAGGCGTTCGCGTCGGCCTCGGCCGAAAGCGCCGACGGCGGCCTGTCGCAGCGCATCTTCGGCACGCTGCTCTCCTGGATGCAGGACCACCACCACCCGATCTTCCTGGTGGCGACGGCCAACAACGTCACGTCATTGCCGCCGGAGTTGATGCGCAAAGGGCGGTTCGACGAAGTGTTTTTCGTCGACCTGCCCGACGCCGCGGCCCGGACCGCGGTCTGGTCGGTTCACTTGAAGCGGCGGAAGCGGAACCCCGCGCACTTCCGGCTGGCCGACCTGTCGGCCGCGGCCGAAGGCTTCAGCGGCGCGGAAATCGAACAAGCCGTTGTCTCCGGCCTCTACGCCGCGTTTTCGGAAAACCGGGATCTGACGACCGAAGACCTGATAGCCGAATGCGGCGACACGCGGCCGTTGTCGGTTCTGATGGCCGAAAAGATCGCGGCCCTGCGCCAATGGGCCGCGGGCCGATGCGTGCCGGCGGATTAAGGAGCAGGTTCCTATTTGTTCTGTTCCGCCAACAGACCCTGGGCTTCGAGCAATTTGGCCCGGGCGGCGTGCCAACCGATGACCTCGTCGATCACTTCCGCCCGGGCGACGTGGATTTGGATGAGCAAGGGGTACGCGGCAAAATCCCCGCCAATTTTATTCTTCGCCCAGTCGTCGTAAGCCTTCCGGGCCTTGTCGAGTTTCCACCGGGCGAGGCCGACCCGGCTCCACTGAGCCCGGAGGCCGATGACGAACGATCGGATTTCGTCCGCCGCGCCGCGCTCCTTGGCGGCAATGAGATCGAACAGTTGCTGTTTGCGGATCGCGACTTCCTGAACGAGACACGGGTCCGGGCACGGCGGCGGGTTGAGCCAGTTTTCGACGGCCGAGCGCACCGGCCGTGGACGAACCAGCATACTGGCGATTGGGCCGGGCATTGGCACCGCGCCGGACCCGCGGAGGATTTCCTTAACGCTCGAGAGCGTGCCCGGGGACACTTGAAGATACGCCAGACGCAGGATTTGCAAGTCCGCGCGGTTTTCCAGGCCGGTCGCGACTTCGGCCGCCTCGTCGATCGGTCGGGACGGAATCTTGAAATCGGCCAACGGCCAGAGCCGTTCCCCGGTCCCGGCGGGCAGTCCGATCCGCCGGCGGAGGTCGAGGTTCAGTTTCGCCTCCGCTTCCTCGGCCGCGATCAGCAGCCGGACCGAATCGGCCCTTTTCAGGTCGAGTTCGTCGAGGTTGGGCGTTCCGGGCGGCACCGCACCCGGGTCCGTCCGCCGAACGAGGTCCCGATATTTGTCTAAAACGGCCATGCCGAGGTGGAGTTGTTCGGCCCGCCCTTCGACGTCGGCGAGTTGAAAGAACCGCTCGAGTGCCTCGGCCGCGGCCTTGTTCCGCTCGCTCCGGGCCGCCAGTTCCCGAACCTGTTTCAGAAACGCGACGGCCGACCCTCGGCACGGGTCCGGTACTTGATTCTTTGGCGGCGGACAATCCGGAACCGCGTTTTCCTGTTCCAGCAAGGCGGCCGTCGACACCGCCCGCACCGCATACGACCGGCACTGCTCCGCCGACAACCCGCGAAAAGTTCCAACCCCGTCAACGGAAAGTGGATGCGGACTGATGGACAACACGTCGAGCGTGGGCAGGGATTTCAAATCGGGTTCGAACGATTTCGGCTTCACTTCGGGAAGAGTCGGGGCCGGCGGAATGGTCGAGGGAGGCGGGTCCGGTACGGCGACGGGAGCTGTAGTCCGACAACCGGCCAACCCCGTAGCCGCCAGCACGAACGTCACTATCCGGACGGTTCGCCACATCCCGATCCACCCCCGGGCTGACGTTGGCAACGTCTATCCGGAAGGGTTATCGGGTCGGAGTTGGCCGGTCGTGCAAGTTTTCCCGATTCCGCTAACCTGCCGGCATTCGGGCAAACCCTTACAGTTTGCCGAAATTACCACGGACTATATGCGAAACCAAAAGAGTGCCCGGTCGGTATAACTGCATTTCACAAGCCAACATAATTATTGAAGTTGACGAGATTAGACCGAACGGACTAGAATTACCGCTAAATAGTCCATCCGGACCAGCGAACATGACGGTAACGAGTAAACCAAAGGTGATTGTGCAACGGGAGCGGCCCTTACCCGTCCGGCAGGAGACGCCGTCGTCCGAACTGGCGGGCCGGCGGCGGGAGCAGATTGTCGAAGCGGCGATGACCATCATCGCGAAGGAAGGAATCGATCGTCTGTCGCTCGGACGAATTCAGAAAGCGGTCGGCATGGCCCGGGGGCATTTGACCTATTTCTTCCCGACGAAGGAGGCGATCCTGTTGGCGGTCGTGGACCGGATGATGGCCGAACACCGTAAGCGGATTGAGGCGGACCGGCAGTGTCCGAAGCCGGGACAGGCGAGCCCGCGGCAGGTTGCCCGGTTCATGTTGACTCATCCGATGTCGGATTCGCCGGCGGGCCGGGATTTTCTCAGTGTCATGGCGACGTTCTCCGCCCAGATGAACCACCGGGACGATTACCGGGCGAAAGTCGCCGGAATGCAGGCCGAGTGGCGGGATCAACTGGCGGCAAAGTTTTCCACAGGGGTCAGCGAACCGCCCGAGATCGCCGCATCGTTCCTGATGGCGTTGGCAATGGGGTTGAACAACCAGTTGGCGGCCGACCCGGCCGCGTTTGATCGAACCCGTATGGCCGCGGTGTGCGACCGCTTGATCGCCCCGCTCTTTCCTTCCGACCACTCCGAACCCGACGGTGACGCGTGAACGACTCTGCCGACCTGACCCTGAACCATGCGCCTGCCGAATCGACCGGTACGCTGGCCGACAGGGTCCACCAACTTCGACTCGGGGCCGGGTCCTCCACCGGCCGTGTCGGAATCTCCTGGTTCCCCTGGGTACTGGCCCTCCTCCTGGCCGGAAGTTGGGCCTTCTTCGGAATCGCTTTGGCGAAACTCAAGAACCCGCCCCCTCCCACTCCGCCGGTGCCCAAAGCCCCGGCCGGCGGTGAAGTCGCCGGGTCCGGCGACATCATATTGGCCCTGAAGGGAAACTTGATTCCGGCCACGCAAATTGCCGTCAGCCCGATCGACGTCGCCGGCCGGGTGATCGAACTCAAAGTCGTCGAAGGGCAGGCCTTCAAAAAGGGGGACCTGCTCGCCAAGATCGACGACGTCAGCTACCGGCAAAGTGAAGCGGAAGCGAAGGCGCAGGCGGCGAACGCCAAAGCGAAGCTGGAAGGTGCCAAGCAACGGCTGGCCGAGCTCGATCCGAAATCCGTCCGCAAGATCGAACTCGACCAGGCCGAGGCCCAGCTCGACGAGGCCGTGGCCAACCGTCGACAGAAGAAGTTTGAACTCGACCAGTACGTCAGCCTGCGGGGCGGGAACCCGGCCATTTCGTCCCGGGAAATGCAGCAAGCGGAGAACGACTTGGCGGCAGCCAATGCCCGCGTCGATCAGCTCCGCGCCGCCCTCGCCATCCTGAAGGAAGGGCCCCGGCCCGAAAAAATTCGGGCCGCGGACGCCGACGTCCGCGCCGCCGAGGAAGACCTCAAGGCGGCCCAAGCCCGACTCGCCCAAGCCCAGTGGCGACTCGATAACTGCGTCATCACCGCCCCGATCGACGGCACCGTCTTGCAGAAAAAGGCCGAACTTTACAACCTCGTGAACCCCCTGGCCTTCGCCGCCACGTCCGGTAGCCTGTGCGACATCGCCGACCTCTCGGACATGGAAGTCGACCTCGACGTTCCTGAACGCGACATCAGCAAAGTCATCGTCGGTCAGAAATGCAAGATCCGGGCCGACGCGTTTGAAAAGCGGGAGTACGAAGGCGTTGTGGACCGGATCATGCCGATCGCCGACGACTCGAAAAGCGTCGTCAAAATTCGGGTCAAGGTCCACCTGCCGAAGGGGGAAGTCCCCGGATCGATTCTGAAGCCGAAAATGAGCGTCGTGGTTGAGATTCTAAAAACCGGCAACGACAAGAAGTAAGGTAGGCCCTCGCTTACTCTTCCGACCCGTGGGCCGCGGGCCCACTTCATCCGAGCCGTCTATGCCCGAAGCCATTGTCCGGGTCCGCGACTTGTACAAGTCGTTCACCCGAGGCCAGGAACGGATCGACGTTTTGCAGAATCTGACGCTCGACGTCGGCAAGGGGGAGTTCCTCGCGCTGATGGGGCCGTCCGGGTCGGGCAAGACCACGCTGCTCAACTTGATCGCCGGATTGGACCAGCCGACGGAAGGGACGATCCACGTCGGGAGCCAGGAAATCTCCGCCATGTCCGAAAGCGAACTGGCGCGGTGGCGGACGCGGAACGTCGGATTCGTGTTTCAGTTCTACTACCTGCTGCCGGTGCTGACTGCTTACGAAAACGTCGAATTGCCCCTGCTCCTGTTACCGATGACGCAAGCCGAACGGCGGCGGCAGGTGATGACCGCCCTCGACCTCGTCAACCTCACCAACCGCATGACTCACCGGCCGGGGCAACTTTCCGGCGGTCAGCAGCAACGCGTCGGCATCGCCCGGGCCATCGTCACCGACCCGACCCTTATCGTCGCCGACGAACCGACCGGTGACCTGGACACCAAAAGCGCGGACGAAATCCTGACGATGATGGAAGTCCTGGCCAAAGAAATCGGCAAAACGATCATCATGGTGACGCACGACCCGAAGGCGGCGAGCCGGGCCCAGCGGGTGCTGCACCTGGAAAAGGGCAAGCTGGTGCTCGACACCGGCGCGCCGGCACTGGTGAATTAAACGGTTTCCGGGCGAACCGGTGAGCGACCGCCGTAGACCCCGGTCGCTCGCCCAGACCCATCGAGGTCGATCATGCTCTTCGGCCAATCCATGCCCTACGGCGCCCCGGCGGCGTTCGGCCCCCAGACGGGAGTCGACCCGTCGCTCCTCGTCCTCGCGGGGTACAACCTCTACATCCTCGGAATCGTTATCGTCATCGCCCTGTTCCTTCTCGTCTCCGTCATACCGTTCTTCGCCGTCCTGTTCCTTTGCGAATTCGCCCTGAAAATCCTGTCCGAAACGGGCATTCAGTTCTTCAAATACCTGCTCATCATGTTCCGCGGCCTTCGCCGCAGTCCGCTCCGCACCGCCCTTTCGTACCTCGCCCTGTTCGTGCTGACCGTCGTGCTGACGCTCATTTACGCCGTGCTGCACCTCCTTTCGAACGTGACCACGGAGAAGGAAGCCAACTTCAAGGTCATCATCACGGAGCGGTATTCGATCCCGAGCCAGATGCCGCCGAGCCACCTCGAAACGTTGAAGCGGATGATCGCGAAGTTGCCGCCGGACCTCCGTCCCGTAAACGGGGACGACGACATCATGTCGTGGTCGTTCACCGGCGGGACGACCGACCCGACCAACCCCCGGCCGGAAAACATGCTTTTCATGTTTTCGATGGAGCCGCGGAAAATCCTCACCATGATGGACGGGTTCGAGCCGAGCAACCTGACCGCGGACGAGTTGAAAATGATGCAAGGGTACGTGAAGCAGATGGAGGAGGACCCCCGCCGCATTCTCGTCAGCAAAGTCCGGATGGAGAAGATGGGCCTGACCGTGGGACAGCGGATCAAGCTTTACGGGTGGGGGTTCAACGACGTCGTCTTCGACTTCGAGGTGATCGGCATGCCGCCCGACGGGAAGTACGAGGGCGCGGGGTTCATGAACAACGCCTACCTGTTCAGCCAGATCAAAGCGTACGAGCGCCTTAAGGGTACGCGGAGTCCGCTCGCCGACAAGTGCATCAACCTGATCTGGGTCAAGGTGCCGAATAAGGAAGCCTATCAACGACTCTCCGCATTGTGCAACGACCCGAAGAACTTCTCCCCGGCGGTCAAACTCGAAACCGCGTCCGCCGGCATCGGCTCCTGGCTCGAAGCCTACAAGGACATCCTCTTCGGAATGAAATATCTGATGGCCCCGTGCATGCTCGCCATCATGTCGCTGGTCGTCGCCAACGCCATCAGCATCTCCGTCCGCGAACGGCGGACCGAATTGGCGGTGCTCAAGGTGCTCGGGTTCCGCCCGTGGCACGTCATGGGCCTCGTCCTCGGCGAAGCCCTGCTCATCGGGTTCTTCGCCGGATTCCTCGCCGTCGGCCTCGTTTACTTCGGCCTCGGAAACTTCAAGTTCCAGGTGGCCTTCTTCGGGGCGTTCGTGATCCCGCCGGAAACGCTGATTTACGGCCCCATGCTGGGGATGGCGGTGGCGACCGCCGGGAGCTTCCTGCCGGCCTTGTCGGCCCGGAACGTGAAAGTGTCCGAAGTGTTTTCCCGAGTGGCCTAGCGGACGGAGTGATGGCAACACCTCACGAAGAACTGACGGAGCTACTCGACCGCCCGGGCCGCGGCCCGGGGGGATGGTTCGTCTATTTCTTTACAAGCCTGCCAATATGGCTCATCGAATTCGGACCGGTTTTTGCCCCACTTCCCAGTCTCTGGTTGACCAAGAAACTCCTACCGTCCGCGTTTACTGCGGGCCGTTTGGATG
>DASXPC010000253.1:0-13277 GCA_036493815.1 Fimbriiglobus sp.
CGGTCGGTGCTTTTCGCCAACTCGGCCTCGGTCAATTTGCCGTCCTTGTTCGCGTCGATCTTCTCGAACGGTTCGGGCAGCGGCAGGCGGCCGGCCGCTGCCTCGTCCTTCGTCACGAACCCCTTCCCGCCCGCGTCCAGAGCGGCGAGCAGTCGATGGCTGCTTTTGTTCACGTCGACTGCCAACCCGTTCGCAGAGTGGGCATACCCGGTATAAGCCCCCTGGGCTTTTGCCCACGTCATCAGCGGCGTCGTCCACGTCGGCCAGCCCTTGGTTTTCGTGCCCTCGGAACCGGGGTACGTTTGGTCTTTGAGATTCAGCAGGCAGACGTGGCCGAGGGCTTGCGACCCGAATCCGGACACTTCGACGTCGTACTTGAGCACGGTGAATGGTTCGCTCCGTTCCCACGGCTTGGCGGCGAAGAATTTCCGCTGGTAATCGTAGCACGGCCCCCAGGTGAGACAGCAGCCGACGTTCAGCCCTTCCCCCTTCACGTGTACGAACATGTCTTCGGGGGAGATGCCCTCGGTGGGGTTCGTGTAGTGGGCACACCCCGCGGCATGGATGTGGTGGTCGCCGGAGAAAAATCCGTATTCAGCGGGGTCGATCCAACGCTCAAGCTTGACCGTGATCGTTTCGGGCTTGTCCCCGATCCGGATTTTCCGGGTCTTGACCTGGTATTCCGGTCCACGGCCGGTGGTCATGGTCAGTTCCCCCGGCGGCAGGAGTACGGTGCCGCCGTCCGCCCGGTAGATCTGGTCCTGGAAAAATAAGTCGGGGGAGAGCCGCTTCGCCTTCGGCGGGTAGACGTGCCCGGCCGCGTCCTTGAACGTAAACCGGCCGACCGTCGGCTTGCCGTCCGTATCGCGGACCTTAAGGGTTACAGGAATCGCCGGGGCCACGGTGAATAGCACGGGCACTTCGCCGCGGAACCCGAGGTCCTGATTTCCCTGGCCGATGTCAAACCCGAGCGAGATTTCCCGCTTCCCGGCCTCGGAACTGTAAATCAGACCAATCACGTATTCGACCGAGAGTCCGCTTAGCTCCGCATTCATCGGCGGGGCGGTGTCGATTTCCACCTGGGCGAACCGTCGGACGGCTTTGGGGTCGTAGTTCGGGTCCTTATCGTTTCGTCCCTGACCACCATAGACCGGCCCGGCCTGAGGACTCGTCACCCGGAGGGCCTTCTTTACCGTACTGTCGTTCAGAACTTTGAAGATCACGGGGGTGTAGCCAGACTGTTGCAGTTTGGCGTCAGCCGGGCCGCGGGCCGCCTTCACCCGGGATTCCGGGTTGATCGAAACGACGATCAGTACGTGCGGATCGATGGCGCGCTGGATGGCCCGGACGTCTTTCGCCTCGACGGCGGCGGTGAAGGCCTTGGCCGCGTCGGTCGGGAGTGGTGCGCCGAGTGCGTCGAGGGCCTTCAGCAAACGTTCGGCGTTTGCGGCAAGGGGTTGGGCGTCGACGTCGGTAACAACCGGTGGTGTATCGGTCGCTTGCAGCGGAAGCGAAAATGCCAAAGTCAGAAGCAGTGCGGATCGCATACGAGAGGCCCTCGGGGTCACCCGATCACACCGTGCCGGAGCGGCGTTGTCTACCATATAATTCCCTGCCGCCGGCCGAGGAGTGTTTTGTGACGCCAATGAGAATTGTGGAGTACCCACACCCCGCGCTTCGGACGAAGTGTCGGCCGGTGGTAACCATCGATAAAGACGTGCAACTGGCCGCGGGGCAGATGCTAGAGCTCATGTACAAGCACGAAGGCCTCGGCCTGGCCGCCCCGCAGGTCGCGCTCGACTACCAGTTGCTGGTCATCAATTTCGCCGGCGACCCGGAGCAGAAGGACCGGGAAGTGGTCGCGATCAACCCGGTCGTGGTCGAATCGAAGGGGGCGTTCAAGGACCGCGAAGGGTGCCTGAGTTTTCCGGGCCTGTATCAGGACATTCGCCGGGCGAAGACGGTGACGGTGCAGTATTACACGCTGACAGGCGAGTCGAAGCAAATGACGTGCAGTGAACTGCCGGCCCGAGTCTGGCAGCACGAAATCGATCATGTGAACGGAATCCTATTCATCGACAAGATGGGGCCGCTCGCACGGATGGGGAGCAAAAAGGCAATCGAGGACTTCCTGGCCGACTTTGAGGCGAAAAAGAAGAAAGGGGAATTGCCGGCGGATTTGGAAAAACGCCTTTAAAGACGAATCGGCTGTCATCGGACCTTCACAATTTCCGCACACTCTCCTCATAGTCTCACTTGGCGCGGTACCCCTCTCCCGTTTAGACTCGATTATTCTCATATTTTCACGAACGCCTCCACCCCTCCCGGAGGCCCCTATGAGTCGCGTTCGTTCGGTATTGGAATGCGTCGGCTTGGCCCTGTGCGAAAAGGGCCGTAAGGTGTATCAGGGCACCCGCTCGTACGGGGACGTGCTTCCCGACGTGGCGAAATCCGCCCTGGAGCACCTGCACCAGATGATGGCGTCGGACGAGATTCGTCACGCCTTGGCCGACGTGGCGTCGAATGACCCGAAACAATTTCGCGAAACTCTCAACAAGGTGGTGGAAGGGTTGGCCGCCGTTCAGTCGGTACCGTTCACGAAAGAGTTGACCGATTACCTTACCTTTCTGCCGGTGAGCATTCGGCAAATGCTGCGGCGGCCGAGCGACCCGCACGGCTTGACCGCACCGGATCGGGTCGAATTCTACAAGCCGGAAGAGCTGATTGTATTTCTCCCGCCTCGCACCCCGCGGTTCCGGCCCGGGGTCAAACCGCCCGGACTCGGCAACTGGACTCTGACCGAGCTCCGCGGTATTGGCGAATGCTCCGAAGTCTGGCTCGCCACCGACCCGAACCAGGCGGACCCGGCCCCGGCTGCCCTCAAGTTTGCCACCGACCCTGAGACCAAAGACAGGATGAAGGCCGGGCAATCGCTGTTCAAATCCGTGTTTGAGCTGAACGACGTGGCTGGCGTCGTACCGCTGAGGTCCGTCTCCCTCGAAACCGATCCTCCCTGCCTCGAATCGGCATTCGTTTCGGGATACGACCTGACCGCACTCATCAACGACTGGAAGTGGCGGTTCGACACGGCCAAGCCGGAAGCGACGCTCAAGATCATGCGGCGGCTGACCGACGTTGTCGCAAAAGCCCACAAAAAGGGTATCGTCCACCGCGACTTGAAACCCGCGAACGTGTTGCTTCATCCCACCGATGGGGGCAAGTTCACACTTTGGGTTACCGACTTCGGCTGGGGTCAGTTCGAGGCGCTCCGGTCGATCGAACTCGCCCGCGGCGGTACCCCCCGCGGCGAACAGTTAAGGCTGTCACTCCGGGGGGCGTATTCGCCACTCTACGCCTCACCCCAGCAGACGAAGAAGGAGCCGCCCGACCCGCGGGACGACGTTCATGCGTTGGGGGTGATCTGGGTGCAGTTGTTAATGCGGGACCCACACGCGGCGGCCCCGGTGGGGAGCGAATGGGCAGAAGAACTGGCCCCGAGCGGGTTCACCGAATCGCAGGCCCGGTTGCTGACGACCTGTCTGTCGGTCCGGGCGGACAAGCGGCCGGCCGACGCCCAGGCGCTCGGCGAAATGCTGGCCAACGTCACCGTCGGATCGTCCCTCGGGAACGACGGGTCGAAGCTCATTTCCCTCAAGGCGGGGAAGACCGGGCCCGTTTCGGTCGTCAGCGTGCGGGGGCAAATGGTCGAGGACAACGCCGCCGCGAGCGCGGCCGCCGCGGCCCTGCTCATGACCAATGAATTCGCCCGCGAGCCGTCGGACCAGAAATCGGGCCACTTCCCCAAAGCGATCCGCAACAGCGTCGGAATGCTCTTCGCCCGGATCCCGGCCGGGACGTTTCTCATGGGGTCGCCGGAATCCGAACCCGGCCGTCGCGACCACGAAAGCCCGCTCCACGAAATCGTGATCTCCCGCCCTTTCTACATGTCCGTCGACCCAGTCACGCAGGGGCAATACGAACGGGTGACCGGCAAGAACGCAAGCCTGTTCACCCGCAGTAAAGGAGGCGGCCCGGACCACCCGGTGGAGATGGTGACCTGGTCCGACGCGGAGAAGTTCTGCCAGCGGCTGGGCAAACTGCCGGACGAGGAAATCGCCGGGCGGAAATACCGTCTGCCGACGGAAGCGGAATGGGAATACGCCGCCCGGGCAGGGTCGGCCGATGCCTTTTCCATCGGGACGAGCCTGGGAATAAAAGAAGGGGTTTGCCTGCATTCCGGGGCCAAATCGACCGGGGCCAAGACCGCCGCCGTCGGCCAGCACGGGGCGAACGCGTGGGGTTTGCACGACATTCACGGAAACGTGTCGGAGTGGGTGCAGGACTGGTACGACGAGTATTACTACTTCGACAGCCCCGCCAAAGACCCCACTGGCCCGCGGCACGGAATTCTCAAAGTGGCGCGGGGCGGGTGCTTTACCAGTTCACCGGCCGACTGCCGAAGTGCTGCCCGCCTCGCCCACGTCCCCGACCGCCCGAGTCATACCATCGGATTCCGTGTCGTGATGGCGTTGGATACTTGATACGGAATCTGCCTTACGTCGCTCAAACGGCTTCGTCGCTTCTCTTTTTCTCGGCCCAGAACCAGCGGTAGATTATCCCACCGAGAAGTCCGCCGGCGATCGGGGCGGCCCAGAACAACCAGAGTTGTTTCAGCGCCAATGTGTAATTATCGGTCAACCGGAGGATCACGGCCGGGCCGGTGCTGCGGGCCGGGTTTACCGACGTGTTGGTGATCGGGATGGAGATCAGGTGGATGAGGGTGAGCCCGAGTCCGATGGCAATGGGGGCGAACCCGGCCGGAGCACGCCGGTCGGTGGAGCCGAGGATGATGAACAGGAAAAACATCGTCAACACCGCTTCAGCAACGAAACACGGGGTCATGAGATATCTGCCCGGGGACAACACGTCATATCCGTTCGTGGCGAACTGACCGGCGTGGGGCCGCAATGGATCGTTGTGGATTTCGAATGACCCGGAACCATTCCCGCTGGCGATGAAGTAAAGCACTGCGGCGCCCGCGAGTCCGCCGAGCACCTGGGCGATCCAATATGGAATCACGTCCTTGATGGAGAACCGCCCGGCGATGCAAAGCCCGGCCGTCACTGCCGGGTTCAGGTGGCAACCAGAAATGTGCCCGATGGCATAGGCCATCGTTAACACGGTCAAACCGAAGGCGAAAGCCACGCCGAGGTGTCCAATGCCGTGCTCGATCGGATACCCCATGAACGGGATGATGAATTGGCCGGCTAAAACGGCACTGCCGCACCCCCCAAACACGAGCCAGAACGTGCCGAACATTTCGGCGGTCATTCGCTTCGGTAACGGAACCATGAGAGTGTTTCCTTTTCAGGTCCGCGTGTTAGGCAGCCATGGGAACGGAAAGAACTTCCGAGGCCAGATTACGGTCCCGCGTGCCCGGACACAAGAATGTTCACATTTTGAAGGGTCAGGCAAACCGCAATCCCAAGCCCCCCAATCGTCGGACCGTCTCGGCCATCAGTGCATCTTCTGCCGCTTCGTCGGCCGCGGTGTAGGTCACCGAGAAGCGGAGGTACGCTCCGGCGTCGTCCCACGGGACGCAGCAGACGCTCTGCTCGCGGATCAGGAACTGGCTGGCCTCTTCCGCACTGACGAAGGATCGGTCTTTTGCGGCGACCGGGGCCGGGACGTAGAGGAAGTACGTGCCGCCGGGCATCGAGCACTGGAAACCAATCTGCTTCAGGGCCGAAACGAGTTTCTTCAGCCGGCGTTCGTATTTGGCCTTCACCATCAGAGGGATTTCGGGGTTTCGCAATGCGGCCGCGGCCGCGTGCTGAACTGCCATGAACTGGCCCGAATCGCTGTTGTCCTTCACGTCGGCATATGCCTGCACAATGGTGGGATGGCCGCAGACGAAACCGAGCCGCCAGCCGATCATGTTGAAGCCCTTCGACATCGAATGGACTTCGACGCCGACGTCCTTGGCCCCATCCACTTGCAGAAAGCTGAACGGCTTGCCGGAATAGGAAAGCAGCACGTGGGCCGCGTCCTGGACGACGATGACTTTGTGCGTGTGGGCGAAGTCGATGACTTTTTTGAAGAACGCTTCGGTGGCGACGGCCCCGGTCGGGCTGTTCGGGTAATTCAAGACGAGCAGTTTGGCTCGCTTTTTGATGTCGTCCGGAATGGCTTCGAGGTCGGGGAAAAAGCCGTTCTTTTCGAGCAGCGGCAGCTTGTGAACGTCGCCGCCGAGGTAGCGGGTCCAGGTGCCGGCGACGGGGTAGCCGGGGACGGTCATGAGGGTGACGTCGCCGGGGTTGACGAAACAGGCCGGAAGCATGGCATAGGCGGGCTTCGACCCGATGCAGTGACAGACTTCTGTCACTGGGTCGAGGGAAACGCCGAACTGCCGCTTCATGAACTCGGCGGCGGCTTCCTTGTAGGCGGCGATGCCGTTGTCCGCGTAGCCGCGATTTTCGACCCGGTCCGCCTGCCGCTTGAGTTCCTCGCGGACGGGCGGCGGGACCATGTCGTCGTTTTCGCCGATGCCGAAGTCGAGCAGTTGCACGTCCGGCCGGTCCGCCAGCGCCTGCCGCTTCGCCCGCTTGATCTTCTCGAACTTGTAGATCTCGGTCCCTTTGCCGTAGTTCACCCCGCCGATCCGGTCGGCAAACAGGGATTGGAACCAGGGGTCGGCGGCGGTCGATGGCATCGCAACGGTCTCCGGGACTCGGGACCGTATTTTGTAGGGAACAACCTCCCGGACCGGAACCCTACCAATCCGACCCCAGGATTTCGCCGCCGTTGGGCGTGACCGCCGCCTTCAATGTAACCATGGAAATCTTTTTGGTATCGAGCACCCGGACCGAACCGTCGAACATGGCCCCGAGTGGTTTGTTGTCGAACGCCTTGCCGAAGTCGGGGAGGTCTTTCTTCTCGTCATATGGGACGCCCGCCGGTTTGGTCCACGGCACGGCCGAGGTTGCCTCGACCGCGAAAAGCGTATTCGATGTACCGTCGGTAATGTTGGTGAACCACACTTTCCGGTTCGCGCCGAACGGGGCCCCTTTTCCCCGGAATTCCTGATACACCGTGTACCCCTTCGTTTTGACTTTGACCCGCGGCGACTCAAAGATGGCCGGCATCTTTTCGAGTAAAGCCCGGTTATTTTTCCCGTCCCACGGCTCGTCCAGTTTGAACTCCCGGTAGAGTTTGTCCTGTTCCATGTACGGCAGAAGCTGCACCCGCCAACTGAGGACGGCTTTCCCAGTCTTGTCGTACGTGTCGCTCGGGAAGGAGTTGTTCGCGCTGGCATAGTTATGCAGCACGAGAACGATCTGTTTGAGATTGTTGGTACTCTTGGCCCGGGCCCGGGCTTTTTGGAGGTCGGTCCCGCCCGCCGGTTCCGCCGTTACGGTTTCCTCAGGGATTGTGGTGATGTTCTTGGGCGGTGGGGCGGCCCGGGACGTCGCGGCCCCGAGCGCCGCAACAAGGCTGAGCATGAAGAAGCGGCTTTTCATGGGAATCGCTCCAAAAGTAATCGGAGAAGAAGATCCTGCGGGTGGTGCCAACCGTATTCGAATCCGGCCCGATCATATCACGACGTCACCCGCGAAGCGACATTCCAGACGGGGAACCTATACAGTTGCAACCCGCTCCAAGCCGGTTCCCGAACGCTCCGTGGGTTTTCCTTGCCGCAAAAATAATGAACCGGTGAACACTCTAAATTGGAGGGCGTTAACGATTACGCCAAAGTGGCCGACGGGGAAGACTATTCCACAGCATGGCCGGAAATGAAATCAATTGGTCACTGCCAAGTACGTGATAATATGGGGAAAATGGCAATACTTCCCGGGTTCGACCGGTTGCTCGAAGCATAATTGAGTCCCGAGGGTCCAACATGACGTATCGAACGCGATTTCAGCCCCGGTTGGAAGCCCTCGACGACCGCTGCGTTCCGAGTGCGGCGGGACGTTACGCGGTCGGTGCGGGGCCGGGGGGGCCGCCGCGGGTTCAGGTGTACGAAACGGCCAACGGGACCAAGCTCGTCGATTTCCAGGCGTTCGAGTCCTCCTTTACCGGCGGCGTTACGACGGCAATCGGCGACGTCAACAACGACGGTTTTCCCGATCTGATCGTGGGGGCGGGGGCGGGTGGCGCGCCGCGGGTCCGGGTGTTCAACGGCGCCGACTTCACTCCGGCATTCAACCCCAACGCCCCCGGGGCCGTCCTGGCTGATTTCTTCGCTTACGAGGATTCCCAGCGGGGGGGGGTCAATGTGGCGACGGGTAATTTTGTTGGCGGTCTATTCGCCGACCTTGTGATCGGCGCGGGTCCGGGCGGCGGCCCGCGAGTCCGAATTCTCAACGGCCAGGCTATTACCTCCCAGGGCCGTACGTTTAACTCTTTCACGCCCGGCGACACGATCGCCGATTTCTTCGCATTCGAGTCCACGTTCCGCGACGGGGTGACGGTCGCCGCCAACACGGCGACCATTTCCCTCAGTTCGTTTTCGGACCTCGCCGTCGCCCCCGGTATCGGCGGGGCCCCGCGGGTCCGCCTTCTGAACGGACTGTCTATCTCGACGTTACGGCAGACATTTACTTCGTTCGGCCCCAACGACACGATCGCCGACTTTTTCGTCGGCGACTCGACGACCCGCGCCGGGTTGTACGTCGCGACCGCCGACGTCAGCGGCGACGGCGTCGCGGACGTGATCACCGGCACCGGGCCGGGTATACCGGCGCTCGTTACTGTGTTTGACGGTGCGGCAATCCGAAACAAACGCGGGGCATTCACCGGCGGTCAGATCGGCGACGTCGTTACATCCTTTTCCCCGCTCACCGACTATTCCAACGGCGTGACCGTCGGCACGGTCAACGACCTGACCACCGGGACGGCCATGTTGCTCCACGGCACCGGCGGAGCCGGATTCGTGTCCGAATCCATCGATTCCCGAATTGTCTTCAGCAACGGTTTCTTCACCCGTGTGGTCGTATACGACCGCGTGTTCGATCCCAACCTGCTCACCGGCGTTAACGTCTCAAATTAATCCTGCGAAACTGCGGGATTCGTGCGGCAAATTCCGCCGTACTTTCGCCGAACGACCCGCCTTACCCGGTTCGGCACGTTGGCCGAATTGACACGGTCGCTACCATGTCCGCATGAGCGATTGGCATCTCGCCCGCGGGTTTCGCTACGCGGGCGTCGTTACCGGCCTGCGGTCTGAACCGGACCGCCGAGACGTGGCGGTCATCATCAGCGACGGCCCGGCCTCGGCTGCGGGCGTGTTCACCCAGAACCGCATCTCTGCCGCCCCGGTGCAGATCAGCAAAGCCCGCCTCCCCCGGAACGACGCCCGGGCGGTGGTGATCTGCTCCGGGAACGCCAACGCCTGCACCGGCGAGCAAGGCCTGCGCGACGCAGAGCGGATGGCCGAGTTGGTGGCAACTGAACTCGGCTGCACGCCGGAGCAGGTTCTGGTCGCGAGCACCGGGGTGATCGGCCGGCCGCTGCCGATGGCGGTTTTGGAAGCGGGAATTCCAAAGGCCGTGGCCGCGGCGAAGCCGGGGGCCGAGGCCCTGTCCGACGCGGCTCACGCCATCCTGACGACCGATACCCGGATCAAGGTGAGTACCCGGCGGGTCGGGAACAACACCATCACCGGTTTCGCCAAGGGCGCCGCCATGATCGGCCCGAACCTGGCGACGATGCTCGGGTTCGTCCTGACCGACGCGTGCGTCAGCGACCGGGCGATCCATTCCCTGCTCAAATCCGCCGCCGAGGCCTCGTTCAACTGCGTCTCGGTGGAAGGGCACACCAGTACGAACGACACGGTCTTGTTGCTGGCCAACGGCACCGGAACGAAGCTCGCCCTCGGGCCGGACATCGAGGCGTTTACCCGGTCGGTGACCGAGGTATGCGCGGACCTGGCGAAGCAGATTGCCGCGGACGCCGAGGGGGCCAATCACCTGATCACCCTGCGAGTGGAAGGGTGCAAGACGGACGCGGACGCCCGGCAGGTGGCGAAGACCGTGGCCGAGAGTGCCCTGGTCAAGACGGCCGTATTCGGGGCGGACCCGAACTGGGGCCGGGTGGTCTCCGCCGCCGGATACGCCGGGGTGGCGTTCGAGGAAAAAGACTTGTCGTTGCAGATGGGTGACATGGTGCTGTACCGGGACGGCACGCCGGTGCCGTTCGACGCGAAAGCCGCCTCGGCCTATCTGAAAGACAACCGCGATGTGACCTTTACCTTGACGTTTAAGCTCGGCTCCGGGGCGTGCACGTTCTACACCAGCGACCTGACGTACGAGTATGTGAAACTGAACGCGGACTACACGACATGATTCTGGTTCTGGTCATATGACATATGTTTTTTCCCACACGCCTGAGTCGTCTCCTGAATGTTACATGTGACATCGAACCAATGACCGATGACCTCTTGCAATTGGACGGCATCGGCCGGCGGTTCGGCGACGTGGTGGCCCTGCGCGACGCAACTCTCACCCTCCCCCCCGGCCGCATCGGCCTGCTCGGCCCGAACGGTGCAGGCAAAAGCACGCTCCTGAAGATTCTGATGGGACTAATCCCCCCGAGCGAAGGCACGGGCCGGGTGCTCGATCAGACCCTTGGCGGCGACCGCGACGCCGCGAACAACTGGCGACTCCGACGACTGATCGGGTTCATGCCCGAAGCCGAAGCGCTTGTTCCCGGATTGACCGGCCTCGAATACGTCACCCTCGCCGGCGAACTTTGCGGCATGCCCCGCCGCCAGGCCCAGCGGCGGGCACACGAAGTTCTCTCGTACCTGGAATTGGAAGAGGCCCGATACCGCAAGGTCGAACAATATTCCGCCGGGATGAAACAGCGAGCGAAGCTGGCCCAGGCATTGGTCCACGACCCGCCGGTGCTGCTTCTTGACGAGCCGACGAGCGGCCTCGACCCCGCCGGCCGGGACGCACTGTTGCGATTGGTGCAGGAACTCGGTACCGACCACGGCAAGAGCATCATCCTCTCCACCCACCTGCTTGCCGACGTGCAATCGGTCTGCGAGCGGGTTGTGATCGTTGCCGGCGGCACCATTCGCGGACAGGGTACGGTCGAGGAACTATGTGCCCGCCGAGACGACCGGTACCGGCTCCGCGTGCAGGGCGAGCCGGCCCGGTTCAAGGACGACATCCTCGGGGAAGGCGTCAGAATTCTCGGCGAAGCCGCCACCGGCGACTGGCGGGTGCAGGTCCCACCCGGTTGGAGCAATCTGGCCTTCTTCAAACTCGCCGACGTGAACGACGTGGTGGTTCGGGAGTTGGTGCAGGACGACGAGACGCTGGAGGAGTTGTTCTTAAGGACGATAGCAAATTAATGAAATTCGTTCCCATGTTCCGCGTGGGAACGAGGAGAGTGGATGCCAGCCCAGACCGACACACTGCTTCGCTACCGTCCGTGGCGAGGGACCTTGAGGGGTCCTCTGGCCGCGAGCTGGGCGATGGCGCGGACGTCGTTTCGGCTCCTGGTTCGTCGCAAGCTCTTCTGGGGCCTGTTCGGCCTCGCCGCGCTCATCTTCTTTTTCTTCTTCTACGGCCAATACCTCGTCGTCTGGATTCAGATCCAGACGAGCAACCAGACGGTTCTCTTCGGCGGACTGCCGGTGAAAGTGGCCAACCTCACCAAGTTCCTCGACCGGTTGAACCTCAACGGCACTCCGCACACCTACGGCAATTTCATCTGGTTCGAAGGGTACATCGTCACCATCATTCTCGCCCTGGCCGGGTCGGTGCTGGTGGGCAACGATTTCCATCACGGCAGTTTGCCCTATTACCTATCCAAGCCGATCGGCCGACGACATTACGTGCTCGGCAAAGTGCTCGCGGTCGGTCTGGTGATCAATCTCATCACCACGCTCCCGGCAATCATCCTCTATCTGCAAGCCGGCTTACTATACGATTGGCGAGTCTATTACGTCGACCACGTCCGCCAGCTCGTCGGGATTTTGGGGTACGGCCTCACTCTCACAGCCACACTGGGGCTGCTCCTCGTTGCCACCGCCGTCTGGGTCCGCCGGACCGTGCCGATGGTCATGGTCTGGACCGGGTTGTTCGTTCTTCTGCGTGCCGTGGCCGGGTGGCTGGTGGACGGGGTGAAACTCGACGCCCGCTGGCGGCTGATCGATCTCTGGAACGATCTGTATCTGGTGGGCTTATGGAGCCTTGGGGCGGATTTTTCCACCGTAAGGCCGATACCCCAGCCCGAAGTCTGGGAAGCGGCCACGGTTGTCGGCGGCACCTGCGTGGTATGCTGGCTCTACCTGCGAAAGCGTATCCAAGCGGTCGAAGTGGTTTCCTAACCGGGAATCGGGGGTCGGGTATGGCGGGTATCGTAACCGAAGCAACGCGAATGACATCCGATTCCCCGTCGGATTTTCCCGACCCCCAGCACCTGACTCTCGATCCCCGTCTACCGCTTTTACTTTTCGAGCAGGTGAGCAAATGGTTCGGTCCCGTTCTGGGCCTGAATCAGGTCACGCTCGACCTCCGCGGTGGCATCACGGGATTGGTCGGGGCGAACGGGGCTGGCAAGAGTACGCTCTTACGGCTCGCCACCGGTCAGATTCGGCCCACCTTGGGTCGGGTGACCGTCCGCGGCATCGATGCCTGGGACTGGCGGGCCCGCCGACTCGTAGGTTTCTGCCCGGACAACGACAGCTTCTACGAAGACTTGTCCGGCCGGCAGTTCGTCCGCGAAATGGCACGACTCTGCGGATTCACCCGTTCCGAAGCGAACCGGCGGACCGAAGGCGTGCTGGACAGGGTCGGCATGACCGACCGGGCCGACCGCAAACTTCGCGGCTACTCCAAAGGTATGCGGCAGCGGATCAAGTTGGCCCAAGCATTGCTCAACGATCCCGAACTACTCATCCTCGACGAACCGCTTTCGGGCATCGACCCGCTCGGCAGGCAGGAGTTGCTCGAATTGTTCCACGCCCTCGCAGCCCAGGGGAAATGCCTGTTCGTCTCCAGCCACGAGTTGCAGGAACTCGAAAAGCTGACGAATCACGTGGCGATCATGGCGCGCGGCCGGGTGGCCGCGATCGGCACCCTACCGCAGATCCGCGACTTGCTCGAAAACCATCCACTCTCCGTACGCATCGATACCGACCGCCCGAAGGAGTTGGCCAAAGCCCTCATGGACCTCGACGGCGTCTTCGGACTCGACGTGGCAAACGGGAACGGTGGGTCGCTCGTCGTCCGGGCGAAACAGCCGAAACAATTCTTCCGGGG
>DASXPC010000254.1:0-4210 GCA_036493815.1 Fimbriiglobus sp.
CGGCGAATCACCCAAGAACAAAACGCGGACGCCCAATCTCGGAAGCCGCACACTCTATTACCCAGTAAACAGGCAGCCTGAAGTTGTCGCGTCCGGCGAGAAGTCTCGTAATTTCTCGCGCAATACGTTTCTGCATTTTTCAATAATTAGAAATACTGCCTCACCCCATCGCCCCCATCACCGCCTCCGCAAACGCCGGTAAGTCATCCGGTTTCCGGCTCGTGATGACGTGGCCGTCTACGACCACTTCGGCATCCACGAACGTTGCGCCGGCGTTCACCATGTCGTCTTTGATGGAATGGAATCCCGTCGCCTTGCGGCCTTTCAAGGCCGAGGTCGAGCAGAGCACCCACGGGCCGTGGCAGATGGCGGCGAGGGGCTTCTTCAAGGCATCCGCGTCGCGGACCAGCTTCAGCATCGCCTCGCTCCGGCGGATGTAGTCCGGGCTGAACCCGCCGGGGATGACCACCGCGGCGAAGTCCGCGGCTTTCACGTCCTTCGCCGCCGCGTCGGCCGTGGCGGGGTAGCCGAGCTTGCTCGGGTACGTCTTCCCCGCTTCAGGGCCGACCAGCACCACTTTGCACCCCGCCTCGCGGAGTCGATAAACCGGATACCAGACTTCGAGTTCCTCGTACTTCTGCTCGATCAATACCGCGACCGACTTCCCGGAAAGGGACATGGCACGACCTCGAAAGGGTGGGGAGCGACAAAGAGAATTCTAGCCGGAGGACCGGCCGCGAAAATCGGACGGGACTAGCGCCTTGCCCGGCTAGCGCCTTGGCCGTGCGAATAAGCTTTTATGTCGAAACGGGTTGCGAAGAAGACAATTGGCCGGGGGGTGTGTACTAGCGCCTTAGCGCCTTGCTCACCCCGCCCTTCGGCCGTCGAGGCGCAACCGGAGAAATGCGACCTGCCGCAGCCGCACGTCGTCCGCGGCGTCGGCCTGATAGTCGAGCGTTTCGCCGGTGATCGTCTGCAGGAGGCGATATGCCAGGTGCCGCGTTTCCATGTCCCGCCGTTCCAGTGCTTCCAGCAGAACGGGCACGGCCGAACGTCCCTTGGTCAGCAATCCCTGCCAGGCCCCGGCCATCTGAGTGCGGTCCTTCAATTGTTCCAGCCACCGCCGCATCATTTCTTCGTCGAGGATCTGATGCACCGACTGGCGGAATCCCGACACCGGAAACGGCGGGGGGGGCGGGGGTTCGGGAGCCGGGCTCGCCACCGCTTTCGCCGGTTCGGGGGCGGCAAGCGTAAGGGCCACGGCAACCGGGGCCGCCGGCGGAGGGAACAGGCCCCCGGGCAGCCCGTCGTCTTCGAAGCTTTTGCCGAGGTAGGCGTCGATGGCCACGGGGTCGCGGACCAGTTGCTGGGGCGTGCCGTGGGTGATCACACGGCCTTCGGTAATCAGATAGATCCGGTCCGCAATGCGGAGCACTTCGCGGACGTTGTGGTCGGTGAGCAGGATGCCGATGCCTTGTTTCGCCAGGTCGCGGATGTTGTGGCGGATGTCCGCCGTGGTTTTGGGATCGACCGCGGCGAAGGGTTCGTCGAGCAGGATCAAGAGCGGTTCGCAGACGAGGCAGCGGGCGATTTCGAGCCGACGTTTTTCGCCGCCGGAGCACCGGGCCGCCGAGTTTTTCCGGACGTGCGTCAGGCGGAATTGTTCGAGGGCGTGTTCGGTCCGCTGCCTCCGCTCGGCCCGGGTCAACGATCGGCCGAGGGTCCGGCTCGCCGGCAGGGACTCCAGAATGGCCGTCAGATTTTGCTCGACGGTCAATTTGCGGAAAATGCTCTGTTCCTGGGAAAGGTATCCCATTCCGAGCCGGGCCCGGCGGAACATGGGCAGCCGGGTGACGTCCTGTTCGTTGAACCTAACGTCGCCGTCGTCCGGGGTGAGCTGGCCCGTGGTCATGCGGAAGCTGGTCGTCTTGCCCGCCCCGTTCGGGCCGAGCAGGCCGACGACTTCGCCGGGGTTCACTTGAAAGGAAACCCCGTCCACCACCTTTCGGCGGCCGTACGTTTTTACCAGGCCGTGAACGTCGAGTAACGCCATGCCCCCGGTTCCGTGAGTGCGTGGTCTACCGACTTACCCGAAATCGACCGATTCCGGCAAGGCCGGGTGAACCGGGGGAATTGCGGGCTTGCGGTTGACATTCGTACGGCGAGCGTGGTACTGGATCGGTTGTATTTCCGCGCCCATGCGAGGCCAGGATGGCCGTCACTACCGCCGTTCGCCCGGTCGTCGGGCACACGCCCACGACCCCACTGCCGGCGGACTCCCCGCCCGTGGTTTCGGTTTGCGTGGCAAACTGGAATTGCCGGGATCTACTCCGGAACTGCCTGACCTCCCTGTTCGACGAACCGCAGGGGGTGGCCTTCGAAGTCGTGGTGGTCGACAACGCGTCGGAGGACGGTGCGACGGAAATGGTGGCCGAGGAATTCCCGCAGGTCCGTCTGGTTCGCAATCCGGCCAACCTGGGGTTCAGCCGTGCGAACAACCAGGCCGCGGCCGTGGCGCGAGGGAGATTTCTTTTCTTCCTCAACAACGACACGGAACTCCCGGCCTTCGCCCTGCGGGCGTTCGTCAAATACGCCGAGGCGAATCCCGCCGTCGGCATGCTCGGGCCCCGCCTCGTCGGCCCGGACGGTGGGTTCCAGGTGTCGTACCGCCGCAAGCCGACCCTTCCCGCCCTGATGCACCGGATCATGCTGTTCCGCTGGACGGGTCTGTTTCGCCGGGCGTATTACGAATACCGCCGCGGGACGTTCGACCCGACCGGGGTGAAACCGGTGGAAGTGCTGATGGGGGCGGCCGTGTTTCTGCCCCGGGCCGCGTTCGAGACGGCCGGCCGGTGGGAAGAATGCTATCGGTTCGGCGGGGAAGACCTCGACCTTTCCACCCAGGTCGGCAAGCGGCAGCCGGTCGTGTTTTTCGGCGACGTGGACGTGCGGCACGTCGGGCGGGTTTCGAGCCGCGTTAACATTGGGTACGTCGCGGGGAACGTGGCCGTCGGGTATGCCATGTACCTTCGCCGGGCCGGAGTCGGGTCGCTGAAGCTCGCGGCATACAAACTGTTCGTAACGCTCGACGCCCCGGTCGTCGCGGCCGCGAAACTGGCGCAATCGGCGGTCCGCGGCCTTCGCGGCCGGCCGGTGAAAGCCGCCAAAAGCCGCGCCGCCGCCCGCGGAGCCTGGCACTTCCTCACCCGCGACCTCGTCCGATTCTGGCGGGTATAAACTCTTCAAAACAAGTTACGGATCCCAGCGGATGACTACCCGGGCCGCCCCGCGACCCGAGTTCACCCGCAAGCGAATAAACCGCGTCGGATCGTGCGGATCCTGCGCGTCTTCAATCGTCACCGTCGGCGGGGACACACTCATACCGGGTTGGTAGTGGAAGCTGAGGAGGAGATCCCCGTCGGGCGATGCGACGACGTCGTTGAGCACGATCTCGCGTCGATCGGCGCAGGCCAGCGTGGCGGAGCCCGTCAGAATGAAGGACTTCGGGCGGTCGATTGCGAGCAGGACGACGGGGCCGTCGGAATCGAACCGGCCGATTTCGGAAACGCGCCCCCACGCCTTCCAGCGGTCCGTCGTGGCTGGGGATCGGGATAACACCCATCCGATGTTGTAAACCCGGCAGATTTCCGCCAGGTCGTCGTCCGAAAGTTCGCCGAGCGGCCGGTCGTTCAAGCGACCGTGTCGGAGTCCGCAATAGCTCAAATCGACGCAGGCCGCACCGTCTAACCCGCCGAGGCAGGCCCGGTCGGTCAGCCGGGGTATGAGGGCCGTCCAGTTCCAGCCGGGCCGACTTTCGTCCAGATCTTCCACGAGAATCCGTGCGGCCGGACTGGTTTGGGTTTTCAATGCATCGAGGATTTCGAATTGGCCCGATGACAAACCTATAGACAACGGCCGTAAATCGATGTCGATCACCCGACACGTCTCCGTTCCGCGCCACGCGAGTGCCGCGGGCAGAAAAACCGCGACGGCTGTGGCGAGGCATCCGAATCGGGTTCGGTCCCACCAAAACGATATCGCAAACGCGGCGGGGACGACGGCAAGGCCGACGGCGAACGGTGCGGCCCGTTCGAGGCCGAGGGCTTGGATGGGAGGCCAAAGTTGTCCGAGTCGAGCGACGACCGTGGTCACCAGAATTGTCGCGGCAAAAAGCCATCCGGGGGTGCGTTTCTTGCAGCGGATCATCAGT
>DASXPC010000255.1:0-9698 GCA_036493815.1 Fimbriiglobus sp.
CGCGGGGGCGTGCTCGGGGCGGGCGGCGGGGGCGGAGGCGCTGCGCCAGAATCGGCGCGGGATGAGGCCGATGAGGACCAGGCCGAGCTGCGCGAGCACGAAGCCGCCCAGGTAGAAGACGGCCGAGGACATGAAGCCGTAGTTGTGCAGGCCAACGCTGAGCTGATTGGTGCCGAACCACGACCAGAGCGTGACCATGTTGCCGACGATGGTCAACACGGCCATGCCGCGCTGCTTGACCATGCCGCCCCAGCGGGCGTGCAGGATCAGGGCGTTCCAGACGACGATCAGCAGGGCGCCGTTCTCCTTGGGGTCCCAGCCCCAGAACCGGCCCCACGACTGGTCGGCCCAGATGCCGCCGAGGACGGTGCCGACGAAGCTGAGGAGCGTCGCCAGGCAAAGCACGACATAGGCGAGGGTCGCAAGGCTTCGCTCGCGGTTGCGGTCGAACGTCGGCAGGAAGACGGCTTGGACGACGTAGATGATGCCCAGGATACCGCAGAATCCCGTGGCGACGTACCCGAGGGTGATGCAGGTGACGTGGGTGGCGAGCCAGAAGTTGGTGTCGAGTACGGCCCGCATCATTTCGAGTGAGTCCCCTTCCCCCTTGTCCAGGTTGTGGGCCAGCAGTGTCGTGAGGAATCCAAGCACGGACCCGGCGAAGATCGCGTAACCGCCTTTGAAGACCCGTTCCAGGAGCAGGCCGAGTCCGACGCAGCCCCAGCCGATGAAGACGGCGGAGGAGTAGAGGTTCGTGACGGGCGGCCGGCCTTGAAGGTAAATCCGCGTGAACAGGGCCAGGGTGTGGACGGCGAACGTCAGACCGACGACCCAGAGGGCGGATTTCCGAGCCCAACCGGCGCCGAGCACGGCGATCGTCGACAGGACGAACCCGAATACATAAAGGCCGATGGTCCAGAAGAGGGGACTGACGCGGTTGTAAACGGTTTCGACGGCAATCCGGGTACGATTACCGGGTGTGAGTGCGGCATCGGCCAGTTCCTTCGCTTTAGCCACGGCCGCGTTGAACTCCTCCGGCTTCTGGTTCCGATAAAACGCGGCGATATCCCACCACGCCTTCAACGCCGGTTCCTTTTCCAGCCGCGTTTGCATTTCCGCGTCCAGCAACTTCTCGAACGTGTCCTGAATGTTTTTCGGTGCGTTCGCCAAGTTCTGCGGCGGGGACCCGAGTTTCTTCCAGACGTCCGTCTCGGCGGCTTGCATTTCGCGCTCGTTAACCGTCTGGAACGATTCCCACTTTCCGCCCGGCTTTTCGGGCGGGATCACGAGCGGCCCGGTCCGGGCCTGCAGCAGGGCGTACTGCCGGAGCCGGTCGAATAATTCCACGAATTTCTGTTCCGTCAGGTCGGGTTCCTTGCCGTCTTTCTTTTTCGCTTCCGCAGCCATCGCCCGGGATTCGATCAGTTGAATCGACGATTTCAGTTCGTCGATCGAGAACCGGAATCCGTCCCGGACTTTCAGTTTGAGTTCGTTCAGAACCTGCTCGTTATCGATCCGGAAGGTCTGCAGTTGATAAGTCTTGTCGGAGCGGGCGATCGTTTCGAGATACCAGACGATCGCCGGTATGTTGTTCTTGTTGCCGTCCTCGAGCGATTCCTTGGCGGCGACGATCCGAAGGGTGGTCCGGGCCGTGGTGTCGAGGGGTTTGAGCCGGCCGCCGTCGACGACAGGCAGCGCCCCGCACGCGGTGAGGTCGTAGGCCGCGGGTTTCGGCCGGACGAAGAGCGGGGCCACCGCACCCACCAGAATAATCGCGACGAAGCCCATACTCGCCCAGGGAGCGTAACGGTCCCATGCCGAACGCCCGGTCTGTCCACCCGACTTCCACTTCACGGCCGCGACTTTTTTGGGCAGGGTGATGGCGAAGTGGACCAGCATGCCGAGGCCGACAATGACGCAGGAGATGTAAGGAATTAACCAGCCCGGATTCTTGACCACCTGGAGAACCGTCGTCCGTTCCGTCTCCTTGTCGAAATCCGCCTGGTAGAATGCCTCCCCGTCGTACCGCAGCGGGTCGTTCATGGCAATTCGGACGGCCCGTTCGGACTCCCGGTCGGGTGTCGCGAGAACGACGTCGCTCGAGTAATTCTTCGGCGTATTCGTGCCGAGGTATCGGTCGAAACTGAACTTCTTCAGGAACAGGGTGAACGGCTTATAGTACCGCTTAAACCGGAGCGACACGTCGTACGTCCGCCCGGCGGATTCGATCGTCTCCGTTTTCCCAATGTTGGCTAACAACACGCTAAACAGGAAGGTTCCTTTCGGCTTGTCGCCATCCTTCGTGAAAAGCCGGACGTAGGCGGACGGGAGGTCCACTTTGTCTTCAAGCCCGTTCGCGGTGTCGAGAGGTTTGATTTTGTATTTCAGGCCTTGGCCGGTATCGGCCGGCGAATCGTCCGCCGAGGTTCGGCCGGTCAGGTCCGAATTCGCATACGCCCCCACGACTTCGACCGCGAACGGAAGCCGGTTGTCCCGGATCGTTTCCCCCACCTTCAATAACGAGAACGGAACGACGGCGCACGTCTGATCGTTCGGGTCGGTGACGTCCACGAACGCCAGTTCGGTCGACAGGAGGCTGAACGCATAATTCGACCCCGTCCCCTCTTCGATGGACATCCTCTGTTCGACCGCCTTTTCGCGGGTGATCCATTCGCCCATGAGCATGAGGGCGACGCCGGAGTGGATCAGAATGATCCCGGTCCGTTTCCAACTGATTTTGAAACGAACGAGGTGGGCGGCGAGGAGGTTCAAGAGCATGAGCCCGCCGATGGTCTTTCCGGCTGGGAACGGGAACGACCCGGAGAAATGGCCGATTTTCAATCCGGGGACGAAGACCTTGGCGAAATCGGCGATGAGGTTGAACTTGATCTGGACGAGGTAGGACCAGAAGTATTGCTGGACGACCTGCGAGATGCCGTTCTCGATCTGGGCGAGGGTGCCGAAGAAGACGAGGACGATGGCGAGGGCGAAAAGGCCGACGGTCAATTGCAGCGAGGCGAGTGGTTTGAGGACTGTCTTGATGCCGGTCCAGAGCGGGTTCGGCGTCGCCGCGACTTGCGTACCGGTCGGCGGGGTTTCGGTCATCGGATTCATCGCGTCGCCTCGTGGAAATTTTACCCGCCCGGCCGGGCCATCATCCCTGGCATGCCACCGCTTGCCGTCGGATCCTTCTTCCCGATCACGTCCACCTTATAACCCGTCTGCCCCGTACCCACCGAAAACGCCGGGGCTGCGGTCGGCAGGTCGGCCTCGTCGACGCCCGGCCGACCGACTTTCCCCCGCCAGCGGTTCACGTTCGTGAGCAGTTCGCCGCCGAACCGGGTGAGCGAAATCTCCACCCCGTGGTCGTCGCCGTTCGGGTAAAACGTGGCCGTCCGCGGCATGACCGCGTTCACATTCTTGGTCCGGTCTTCCGCCCAACCCTTGGGCAGCGTCCACGCCGGCGGCTTGTCCAACCCGTCGGGAAACTGCAGCCCTTTAAGGAATTTATCGAACGCTTCGGCGTGCGGGGCCAAATCGTCCGCCTTTCCCTGCATCAGGAAAAACCACGACTGGCCTTTGCCATCGGGAATGATCGCCCCCAGCACGCGGTACTCCGTCACGGCGTTTTTGACCGAATCGGGGACCGGCGCCAGCGGCGGCACCTTGTACGTGGCGATTGTGTCCGGCTCCGAGCAGCCGGCCGAAGCGAACGCGGCGAAAAACCATCCGACGACGAACCGGCGAACCATTGCAGCGATCTCGTCAAGCGAAGCGGCCGGGAGCGGTCCGAACCCGGACGCCCGGCGGGTGGCGGGAGGGACTCCGTGTCCCCCAGCCATTCTACCAACCCGGGGGGTGGAAAGGCGATGGGAGTTGGGCGGATCAGGCTTTACCGAGCACCAAGTCAACGACCCAGCACCCCCGCACGTGCGGCCCCGGCCCGCGGCAGTGGACGAGGACCTCCGGGTAGCCGCACCCCGCGTCTTCGAGCGCGTCGGCCAAAATCGGCATCGCGGCAAAGTCGCGGGCGTCGTACATCGTTTGGGCGAGAGTGACGGCGGAGGAGGATTGCCAGGCAGAGTCGAACTTTACGGGGCGGAAGGGGTTGGCGAACACATCCCGGACCAAGTCGGCCTGCTGCTTTGAAAGGACTTTTGTCGGCTCTTTCAACTCATCGAATGCTTTTCTTGGTTGCGACACGACTTCAGGCAGGCCGCTCTCAAAGCTAATGAAGTAGTCTTGTTCGTCGGAGTCGTCCCGGGCGTATTCGGCGAGGTTGATGACATGCTCGCAATCCAAACTTAGACGTGCGGTAGTGGATGCCGTGAGTTGAATTCCAAGGTACGTTTTGTCTGGCTCTTCAGCAGCCTTTTCAGCTTTGTTGAATGACGACCTTAATTCAGCTCTGCCGGCTACCTTATCGGCGAACCGCTCGGCGGATTCGATGCAGTTCCGAGAGTCATTATGCCTGTATTGATCCCATATCAGACGACACATGCCGCATGCCAATAATCGAAGCTTGCGAGATCCTTTCTTCGGTAGACAGTGTCCGAGCAATGGAGCAATCTCCCGACTCGACAGCCAGAGTTCTTCGGTCATATGTATAGTCATGCAGATTCAGCCAAGAGTAGTTTTTCGGGCCTCAAAGACTTGGTCGAACCTACTTCTGCTTTCTCTTCCGCAGCTCCTCCAACCTCGCCTTGATCGTCGCTTCGAACCCCCGGTCCGTCGGGTGATAGTACTCGACATCCGCGGGGATGTATTCCTGGTCCACCCAGCCGTCTTCGAAGTTGTGGGCGTACTGGTAGCCGGTGCCGTGGCCGAGTTTCTCGGCACTCTTGTAACTCCCGGAGCGGAGGTGCTTCGGCACCGGCAGCGTGCGGCCTTCTTTCACGTCCTTTGAGGCTTTGCCAATTGCGACGGTGCTCGCGTTCGATTTCGGGGCGGTGGCGAGATACAACACGGCTTGGGAAAGGTTCAACTGGCACTCCGGCAGCCCGACCCGCTCGACCGCGTCCCACGCCCCGTTGGCCACGAGGAGCGCCATCGGGTCGGCGTTGCCGACGTCTTCGCTGGCGAGAATCACGACACGGCGGGCGATGAACCGCGGGTCTTCGCCGCTTTCGAGCATGCGGGCGAGCCAGTAGATGGCCGCGTCGGGGTCGCTGCCACGGATACTCTTGATGAAGGCGCTGGCGAGGTCGTAGTGCGTGTCACCGGTCGGGTCGAAGTCGAGGACTTTCCGCTGGATCGAGTCCTGGGCGAGGGGGAGGTCGTAGACGACCGGTGTTTGGTTCGACGACTTCACGCCGATTTCCAGTGCCGTCAACGCCCGCCGCGCGTCACCGTCGCAGGCTTCGGCAAGGAATGCTAACGCGTCGTCGCTCAGTGTCACCGGGATGTCGCCGAGGCCGCGTTCCTTGTCCTTCAACGCCCGCAGGATCAGCGTCTTGATGTGTTCCCGCGACAGCGGCTCGAATTGGAAGATCTGGCTGCGGCTCAGGAGCGGACCGTTTACCGAGAAGAACGGATTCTGCGTCGTTGCCCCGACGAGAATGATGACTCCGTCTTCCACGTCCGGGAGTAACACGTCCTGCTGGGCCCGATTGAAGCGGTGGATTTCGTCGAGGAAGAGAATCGTTCGTTCGCCTTCCACTTCGAGATGCTTGCGGGCGTCGGCAAGAACTTCGCGCACTTCCTTCGTGCCGGCATTCACGGCGTTCATCGGCACGAATCGGCTTTTGGTCTGATGGGCGATGACGTGGGCGAGGGCGGTTTTGCCGCAGCCGGGCGGGCCGTAGAAGAGTACGGAATTCAGCCGATCCGCGGCGAGCGTTCTTCGAAGCAGCTTGCCCGGGCCGAGGAAGTGTTCCTGCCCGACGAATTCGTCGAGGGACGACGGCCGCATCCGGGCGGCGAGAGGCCGGGCTTTCGCCCGGTTCCCGGCCCGGGTTTCGTTGAACAGGTCCATGAAACGACGCTCCCCACGGCAACCCCTTCAGGATACCGCGGGGAACATTATTCCACGACCGGGAAATCCACCCCCTTCAACGGGGCCCGAAAATATCGACCGATTATTTTTCCTCTTCCACTTTCACGCTGCGGATCAACAGGGCATTTTCCAGCCCGCTCCCCTTCGTATCGACGAGGAACCGGACCGATTTTTCGCCGCGGGTAATGGACGTTTCGACCGTTTTCCATTCACCCCTCGTGTTCGGCAAATCTTTCAGGCCGGCGATGGAGGAGTAATCGGATAGCTGGAAGTACATGTTGCCGTATCCGGTGCCGGTGGTGGCGTAGGTGACGACGAGTTTGTACTTCTTGCCTTCGACGAGCGTGACCCCGGCGGCGGCTTCGAGTTCGACGCCGAGTTGGGCCGAGACGAGGTCGCCGGTTGATATGCTGGCAATGCCCAGCACGGGCGAGCCCTGGTATTCTTCCTGCCAGAATTCCCCTTCGGATTCTTCCTTCCAGCAGGTCACGGTGACGCCGGGGGGAAATACGGGAAGCGACCCGGACTTGAGGTTTTGGTTGATTTTGCGGGCTCGGAATTCGGCGATCGGTGTCGGGTCGAAGTCGAACAGGGCCTTCTCCGAGCGGTCCGGGGCTGCCCCGGTGGGAACGAGAATGGAGACGTTTTTCAACCACAGCGTGGCGTCGGATTCGTCGTCGTCCAGTTGGATTTCAATGCGTCCGGCGTGAGCCCCCTTCTGGTCGATCGGGATCGTGACGTTGGCCCAGCCCGTTTTAGCCGACAGTTTGCGGACGGTGTAGGACGACGAAGCGTTTCCGTCTTTCGGCCGGAATTTGACGGAGAACGGCGCGCCGGGTTTGGACGATTTGTATTCGAATCGCACCGAGCTGTGGGTTTCGGGCGAGGTCTGTTCCGGGAGGAAGAGCATACCGCCGGCCTTCCCGTCGATGGTCCGAATGCCGAGGGCTTGGGTGCCGGTTTCGTCGGAGACGAGGAATTCGGCGGTAGAGCCCGGCCGCCAGACGCGGTATTCCCATCCCGCCGGCAGGGCGTCGCCGGACTGCGACACGACGCGGTTTTTCTTGTCCGAATCTTCCCCTTCGCAAACGACGCGGGCGAGGTACGATTTGGCGGCGGCAAGGTCGAGTTTGTACGCGGTGCGGGTCGGGCCGCGAGAGGTTGCGGGGGCCGTGGGATCGATGACTTCGAAGGAGCCGATGTAAAGCATGCCGGTATTCGGTTCGCCTTTGGCGTCGAATCCGAACTGGATGGGATTATCGGCATCCTTGTCCACCGGAGCGGTAACGACTTTCCAGGCGCCGCCGGTCGGCCCGAGTTCGATCCCCTTAATCCAGGCGAAATCTTTGCCCTGGACGGCGACCTGTCCGGTCGCTTCCCCTTCGGTGAGGTATTCGATGCGAACCTGGTACTGGTGGCCGGGCGTCAGCGTGGCCAAACCTTTGGGTTCGAGGTCGATTCGAAGTTGTGCGGTTTTACCGTCGTTCAAGTTGAGGAGGCCGAACGCGGGCTTACCGGCGACGATAGTGCGGGTGAATTCGCCTTCGCTTTCGGGCTTCCAGCATTGGACGGTAAGTCCGTTGGGCAGGGTGGGCGAGGTACCCTGCACGGCTGCCGGTCCGCGATACTTGGCCCGGAACTCCGGGATTTCGGCTGCATTGAACCGGTAAATCATTTGGCCGGTGACGTGGGATTGGGACGATCCGGATTTCCCGGCCGACGACTTCGGATTGGTATTCCGCTTCGGCGTGGGCGTTTTCTTCGTAGCAGGAGTCACGGCATTTTCACCGACGGCGGCCGTGCCCATTTGCTCCTGAACTTTTTTCGGCTGGGATGCCGCCCAAATGACGATGCCGAGGACCAGGCAAACCCCGGCCGCGGCAATGGCATAGATCGCCCAGGGGGGCAGTTTCGTGCCTTTTACAAGCGACGAGAGCGGGCCTTTCCCCGCCTTGCCCTTTGACTGGCGGAGCGATCCGGTGGAAGTCTTTCGGCTCAGGCCACCCGCCGGATTGACGTTGTCCGGCATCCACGGTGCGAGTGCTTCGATGACTTCCGCCATCGAGTCGTACCTCTGATGCGGTTGCTTGGCCATCATCTTCGCGATGACTTCGGAGAGGTCAGACGGGAACGTCTTGTCGATGGATACGAGGGGGGGTGCCTCCCGCATCTGGTGTTGCATCAATTTCTGCGTCGTGTTCCCCGTGAACGGCGGCTGCCCGGTCACCATGGCGTAGAACGTGGCCCCGAGGCTGTAAATGTCGGCCCGGTGGTCGATATTCGGGTCGTTCAGGGCCTGTTCCGGTGAAATGAAATCGGCCGTGCCGACCACGGCCCCGGCGTCGAACTGCTCGGTGAGTTTGTCGTTCGGGTTCTCGAATGACCGGGCGAGGCCCATGTCGAGGATTTTGACCGACCCGTCGGCCTGGAGCATCAGGTTGCCGGGCTTGATGTCGCGGTGGATGAATCCTTTCTCGTGGGCGTGCAAAAGGCCGGCGGCGGCCTGAGCGATATAGCCGACGGCCCGGCCCGCGGAAATCGGTCCGCTCGACGTGATCAGTTCGTCGATCGTCCGCCCTTCCACGTACTCCATGACCAGGTAGTGAATCTGGCCGTGCTGGCCCACGTCGTGAATGCGGACGATGTTCGGATGGTCCAGCGCCGCCGCCGCACGGGCTTCCCGGAGAAACCGCTCGAGCGTCACGTTTTTCGTTTCCGCGGTCGGACCGGTCAAAACTTTCAGGGCCACCCGGCGACGGAGTTGTTCGTGTTCGCCCTGATAAACAATGCCCATCCCCCCCTGCCCGATTTGTTCGCGGACGATGTACGGCCCCATGCGAAACCCGCGGTACCGTCCAGCCAGAATCTGTTTCGCCTGGAAATTCGTCAGCCAGCCCCGTTTGACGAACAGTCCGGCCGCCTGGGACGGGTCCGGGGGCAACGTCGCTTCCGTGACCTGCGTGTACGACTCGGGTTGGACCAACCCACTTTTTTTAACGAGTTCGAGGAATTCGACGGCAGACGTGGGGGCTGGCATAGGGCGTTTCAGGGTTTAGAGAAACGTTTCACGGACCGGAATCCACACCGGCGGGTCGGTCCTGCGACAAACGTAGGTCACGCCCGGACAAAAAAAATTGAAATGTTCACTCCCGGCTGCAAACAAGGCCCAATTCCGGTTAGGCCCGAAAAAGGGCTGTCGGGATTCCGCTTGGGACAGGAAAACTCAGGTTTCGGCAGAGCCCCAGCGTGCGGATAGGCCGTGAAACACACCCAATTGGTCGCAAACGCGCCCGACCACGAAATCGACGAGTTCCCGAACGGTTTGCGGGCGGGTGTAGAACCCCGGCATGGCGGGCAACACGACAGCCCCGGCTTCGGCCAGTGCCACCAAGTTTCGCAACGGGATCAAGCCGAGTGGGGTCTCGCGGGGAACGAGGACGAGTTTCCGCCGCTCCTTCAGGTGTACGTCGGCGGCACGGTGGATGAGGTTGTCGCCCAGGCCGTGGGCGATGGCGGCGGCGGTCGCCATGCTGCACGGGCAAACGGCCATTCCCTCGGTGAGGAACGATCCGCTGGCAATCCCCGCCTGGAAGTCTTTGAAATGGTGGACGTGTAGCTGGGACAAGTCGAGTCCGGCGGCGGTCGGACCGAGAAATGCGGCCGGATCGAATCGGTCGAGGGAAATCGGCCGGCCGATTTCCCG
>DASXPC010000256.1:0-4960 GCA_036493815.1 Fimbriiglobus sp.
TGTAATTCAGGTCCGCCCCGGTGATGTCGGTCGTGGCATAGGCGGCAATCCCCGCCGGCGTCGTTCCGATGGGTATGCCGACGCCGGTCGTACCCACGATCGCCGGCTGAAATAGCTGCAGGCCCACCGGGTTGGGCTGCGTCGCAGCATATTCGTCCGTACGCCTGCCGAGGAAAAAGTAACTGGCGTCGAAACCGCTCGTCCGGCAGTCGTCGCACCAGACCCCGGCTTCGATTCGGAACCCGGGCCGGAAGTTATTGCCTTCGCGCCGTCCGCCGAACGCGATGGTGGTTTGCGGCAGTCCCAAGGCCCCGGCTTGCCCGGGCGGCGTCCCGGCCGGCGAAAGAGTCACCAGCGGTGGAACCCAGCTCCCCTGTCCCGCCCCGTAGAAATAGTCGGCCGCTACCCACACGCGATTCACCCGGGGAGGGCAAGGCACGTCGCAATTCCCAGCCGGGCAAACCGAAACGGTCCCGTTCCCGGGCACAGTTTCAGCCGGGGAGCCGTACATGTATACACCCACCGGAGCGGCCGTGGGGGCCGCAAGCGGCATCAGAATCGGGGCGACGAGCGACCCGGAAACGACCGGCACTTGACCCGGGCCGGGGGGCAAGGGGCTAGCGAACACGGGGTCCGCGGCCCCGGCGGCCGACGTGCCGATTCCGAAAAAAATTCCTGCCACGGCCGATCCGAGCTTGCGCCGCACCGCGCCGCGTTGTATCTTCGTCCCCATGAGTTGCCTCCACCTGCGTGCGGACGGCCCCAACCAGCACGGGGCATTTGTCCCCGCCGACCGGTTCAATCCGCCCGTTCGCAAGGATCGGACGAACCCGTTCGGTCGTTCCGGTCGAACGGCGGACAAACGCTCCGAAGCCTCCGAAAAGCGGGATAATGTCCGGTTCGTGTGGGATTTACGGCTCGTGCCGAATGCGCCAGAAGGGGGGAAAAAGTACCCGACACCCCTTGACTTGAGGAAAACTGGACAAATATGCTTAAAGTGGCTCACGACGGGCGACCATTTACCGGTGACCGAGACCGTGGAGACGGCTTTCGACACCTGCTTTTTGCTCCCGGCAACCAAACCGGGGCGCATCCGCCGGAAATTGTCCACCCGCCCGAACCAAACTGTAACGGGCCGATCGCTCCGGAATTTCGGGGTCGATCGGAACGAGTTGTTTGCCCTGTATTTCTCGCGGCCTGCGGGCCGCCGGCTATGACGCCGCACGACATCACGGAGGAACGACCATGCTGGTCCTGACCCGCAAGCCCGGGGAAACCGTCATTATCGGGGGCGACATCCGCCTCACCGTCGTCAGCCTTGGCCCAGGTCGGGTGAAAATCGGGGTCGAGGCCCCGAAATGGATGACGGTGGACCGGGGCGAAGTCCACGAACGTAAAGTCGCCGAGGATCGCGCGACGACGGAGGTCGAAGTCGACCTGCCGGTCGAATTGCTGAGCGAAGGAGCGACGGTCCGCAACCGGATCGCGGATAAACTGCCGCCCGCCTCCCCGCCGGCCGGCGGACCGAGCGATCGACTCCCCCGCAAACCCCGCTAAGGCCGGTCTCTCTCCCGACCCGCACGTGCCGCCGTCCGCACCCCGGACGGCGGCGGCGTTTTCCCCGACCCCCGTTTACTTTTTCGGTGTCGGGAACTGCAGCGGCCGTTGACCCGGTTCGAGGATGACGCTCGGCCCTTTGAACATCTCCCCCTGGAGCGCGTTCCACTTTTCCTTCTGGGCCGCAGTCAATGACTCGATCACTTTCTCGTCGATTGCTTTCCGATTCGCCCGGGCCGCGGTCGGGTTCTTGCGAATTTCCGCCAGGGCCGCCTTGTATTCCTTTCCCCATTCTGCGATCCGCTTCGCCTGGTCGGCCGAAATCCCGATGGCTTTCGCCGCCACCGGGTTCTCCGCCAGGGCGATCGCCCCGAGGTAAGCTTCCAACGTCTGCCAGACCAGTTCGCGGAACCGCTTGTACTGACCGGGAGTCAGGATTTTGGGAATCGCTTCGTCCGTTTCCTTCGCAATCTCCGCTTGCACTTCTTTAAGCCCCTTGTTTTTGCCGATCTGAAACCGCGCCCCTTTTACCCGTTCCAGCAGTTTGGCCCGGAGTTCCTTGACTTGCTTCTGCTGCTCGGGGGTTAGTTTGAGTTCGGCCGCGAACGGCTTTTTCTGCAGCACCAGCACCGGCAGATATTCCGACGAATTCCCCGGCATTCCGAACCCGATCTCGGGAGCCGCACGGCCGGCCGGCGGTGGAGGGGCGGCGAACGCCAACAACAAAAACGCGACCATGGCGGCCTCGACAAAAGAAAAACGCACCGCCAACCCGGGGCAACGTTCCGGGTTCGGCGGTGCGAGTCGTGGAAATTATTGTCAAGAATGCCCCGGAATGCCAGCCTGTTTCTTCGGTCTCCGAATCAATGCATTCGGCCCCGAAGGTAAACGTCTCGTCCCGAAGATGATGCAATCAACGATACGAGGTCTGGACGATCCGAAAGCTCGGCGATCCCGATTCTCCCCACCGGCGATAGTGCCTCCGCTCCGCCGATCAGCTTCGGGGCAATGAAGACGTGAACTTCATCCCCTTCGCCGGAATCGAGGAACGCCCCGAGCACGCCGGCCCCGCCTTCGACCAGCACGTTGGTCATTCCGCGAGAGCCGAGTTCGGTGAGGAGTGCCAAAATCGAGGTGTCGGGACTGACGTGGATTTCCGTCCCGGCTGCTTTCCAGTTGTGGAGCCTTGTGGTTCCATTCGGCGTCGTGACGACGAGCACGGGAACTTCCCGGGCGGTGCGGGCGAGTTGACAATCTTCGGGCAGATTCCCCGACTCGGAAAGTACGACCCGCGTGGCCACCCGCGGCCCGGGCGGCCGGGCCGTCAGAAGCGGGTCGTCGGCCCGGACGGTGCCGCCGCCGACGATGATCGCATCCATCCGGCCGCGCAACTCGTGGACGAGTTGCCGGGATTCCTCGGACGAAATCCATTTCGAATCGCCTGTCCGGGTGGCGATCTTTCCGTCGAGCGACATCGCCCACTTGAGGTGGACCCACGGCTTGCCGGTCGCCAATCGTTTCAAGAATGGGGCGTTCAGCGATCTCGCTTCGGCTTCGCACAACCCGACAGCGACTTCGATCCCGGCCTCTCGAAGGGCTTTCACCCCGCCGCCCGCGACTTTTGGGAACGGGTCGTTTATGGCAACGACGGCCCGGCGGATACCCGCCGCGATCACCGCGTCGGTACAGGGCGGCGTTTTTCCGTGATGGCAGCAGGGCTCGAGGGATACGAAGAGCGTCCCTTCGCGGGCCTTCTCCCCGGCCACGGCCAGGGCGACCACTTCCGCGTGCGGTTCGCCGAACCGAGCGTGGAAACCCTCCCCAACAAGTTGCCCGGTCGCATCGAGCACCACCGCCCCGACCATCGGGTTCGGTTCGACGAAGCCGAGCCCTTGCTCGGCGAGGGTGAGGGCACGTCGTATCCAGAAGTGGTCATCGGGCACAAACGGCTCATTCTCCGTGGACCGCGGCCGTCCCGGCCGCTCTTCTATTGCGGTACGTTGGTAACGTAATAGAGAACTTTCTGCTGTGTCATTTTACAAAACGCGGTCGTTCAAGTTCAAAAGAAGAGCGGCCGGGACGGCCGCGGTCCACAATACCATTACGTTGCGACGGGTTCCGCGAAAACCGTGTCGCGGTCTTCTTCGGGATCATTTTTCGCGGCCGGTGTTGCAATTACCACAGCTAACGGCTTCGATTCCCGTTTCCTCGCCAACCAAGCGAACAGCCGCTTCACCCGGATCGTGAAGTCGTCCCACAGAGAATACGCAACCGGCGTCACCAGCAACGACAAGAAGAGCGAGAGCAACTGCCCGCCGAGGATGACCTTGGCCATGCTGGCCCGGGCGCCGGCGCCGGGGCCGCGGCCGGTGGCGATAGGGATCATCGCCGCCACCAGCATGATCGTCGTCATCAGGATGGGTCGGAGGCGCGCCTCGTTCGCCTTCAGGATCGCTTCGGTCCGCGGCAATCCCCTGGCCTTCAGCACGTTGGTGTAATCCACCTGCAGAATGCCGTTCTTCTTGACGATGCCGAAGAGCAGGAACACGCCGAGGATCGAGTAGATCGTCAGCGCCTGCCCCAGCAAAATCAGCGAGAGCAGCGCGAACGGGATCGTCAATGGAACCGCCAGCAGAATCGTGATCGGATGGACAAAACTCTCAAACTGCGCCGCCAGGATCATGTACATGAAGACCAGCGACAGCACCAGCGCCACGAGAAACGCGCTGTTCGATTCCGCCTGCGTCTTGGCGCGGCCGGAGGCGTATAGCTGATAATCCGGCGGCGCCTGCAGTTCCGCGAAGGCTTTGCTGAATGCATCGACCGCGACGTTCATGGTGCTGCCGGCGAGGTTGGCGATGATCGTCACCTTGCGTTGCCGGCCAAAGTGATCGATCTGCGAAGGCCCACGATTCTCTTCCAGGCGAGAAAGATTGCTCAGCTCGACCAACCCAGCACGCGTGGACGGGATCTTCAATCGTCCCACCGCCGCCTTGTCGTCGCGATTGACGCCTTCGGCGCGGAGCCACACGTCATAAAGCTCGCCAAGCTGATTGTCCTTGAAATCCGAAACAATCTGTCCGCCGACGAGCGTGCGGAGCGTCGATGCGATGGTCTGGATATTCACACCAAGGTCGCTGGCGCGCTCGCGATTTACCAGCACGCGAAGCTCCGGCTTGCGAAGCGCAGTAGTGGTATCAACATCACTCAACCCCTGCACCCGGCGAAGCGAATCGATCATGCGCGCCGAGTATTCGGTAAGCCTGCGAAGATCGGGGCCAACAAGCGTGAACTCGACGTCCGCGTTCGCCGATCCACTCGACACCGCCGATGGAAGCTGGACGCTGGAGCGCAGGTCGGGGTACTGCGCCATGATCTCTCGCGCCGCGGCCATCATCGTGAA
>DASXPC010000257.1:0-6153 GCA_036493815.1 Fimbriiglobus sp.
CGACACTCCAGCCGCCGCCCAGAGGAAGGCCACTGGCACCAGCCACACCGCCAGGAGGGCAGCCTGTACGCGGGATGGGATCGGCTCCGTGCGACCCGCCCGGACGACGATCCACAGCCCGGCCGCCAGTACCGACGACACCAACAGCACGAACGTCGGCCCGACGAGAAGGCCGGAGAGTGCTGTCCCGATTACATGGGCGGAGAGAACCACGGCCACAGTCACCACTGCAAGGCGTCGGTGGCGCAGCCGGCTGGCCATGCCTCGGATCATCGCCGCGCCTCCGCCGCCGAACGCTCCGCTAAGCTGCCGGGGCCGCCTGCAAGGACCGTGAAGCTCGGAAAACCAGGATGGCGGCCCCGGTCAGCTTCAGCCGATTGTTCGGCGCGACCCGCTACTTCTTGTGGGCCGCAATGGCACACTCAACGACTTCACGGCGATCCGGATGGAGTTTGAGGTACTCCTGAACCGTGTGTATCGTGTGGCTGCACGACACGTTCGGGCCGCTGACTTGCTCAACCTCTTCAACAACGATGTATTGACCGGTCTCGCTGTCGAAGTACAGGCTGTGGTCCTCCTCCCGTTTATCGTGACGATTATCGGGGTCCCGCCATACATCTCCAATGTATGTGTGGGACGGCTTTCGCTGGAACATCATTGACCCATCCTCCGCCGCCGAACCTTTCGGCACTGCTACGTCGATTCCTCGGCAAGCATCATGACGAGGACCGCGTGACTGCCCTCATTCTTCTCTTTTACCCACTTGTTGATCCGGTTGCCCCCGTCGATCAAATATTGCTTGCCCCGCCAGCAGACCACGAGAATCGGGCACCCTTCGTCCTTTGGAGTGGCCCGGTCGTGCCTCCGACGAAGACCCGCGAGCTTCTTCATCAACCAGGATTCCAACACAATCCTGCAATTCGCTTCGCTAAGGCGGATTGAACTTGCCTCAGGAGCGGCTTCGTGTAAGAGCCGGTTCAGCGCATCTACCGGCGTTGGATCGTCGCTCTTTTGATGGTGCCGAAGCAACTCCTTTGCCCGGTTCCAAAGCGCGTCGTCGTTCTCGGCGTCCATGCTCGCTCCTTCAGATGATTCTCATTCCTCAATACGGCGGGCGAAGGATGTTGGTGAGGTCGAGTTCGGCTAACCGAAGCTGGTTCGGTTCGATCTGGCCAGGGGGTTACTTGGCCAGCTGTTGGCGCACTCCTTCACGAAAACCAGTGTGCCACTCAGCCGATTTGTCGGAATATGATGGCAGCCCATTGGAGTTCAAATCCTGTTCCAGGACCTGCCTGCCTTTCGCCCCTGCCTTGCTGATAACTCGCGCGGCGAAGTCGCGGCCAAATGCGACGCCCTTCTGGTAGTCGGCAGATCCCTGGGAGGTCCCCGAGGGCAAATCCTGCTGGTTTCGCTTGTACTTTGCCAAAGTGCGCTGGTAGTTCGCCACCGCCTCCCGCAGCTTCGTCTGCATTGCCCGCGACCTCTCGCGGTCGTCGCGGAGCCGCCCGAACGGATCGACCAGGGTGAAGCCGCGGACGAAGTTCTCCACCCCAGACGCGATCGCATAATCCCAACTGTTTGTTTCGATGCAGTAGTCGATGAACTCGCCGACCGCGCTGCACAGTTGGACGTAGGCGGCTTGGTAGTCCTGGGGGCACCGCGAGATATCGACCGAATTCATCTGCGTGGCGACGGCCCGCAGCTTGACCTCGTCCTGATCTTTCGGGAAAGAAATCTGGTTGAGGCGGGCATCGACCTTCAGAACCTCGGCACCCGGGTCGGGCTTGGGCGGCCCTACCGTGCCGCTACTGGATCCGCAGCCGCAGGCGAAACCCGCGACCGCTACCATCACCGCCTGATAGAACCGCCGCATCGGAACGCCCTCCGCCGCCGAACCAGTTATTCTGCCGTCCGCATGCGGCAGAACCCAGTATCATCGTAGCCCGGTCATGACCGAATCGCAAGGAGTATCAGCGTTTGCGCCGAATGCAGATTCGAGGCATTCGGTGTTACCCTGCGGGTTCGCAACAGTATCCAATACGGGCGCGGGTCGTCAACAAGAAAAAAACTCTCTTGCGGGACACCCGTTCTGAGTATACAAGCGTATGTATCTTTCGGAGAGGCTGCCGTGAAACTCTACGACCAGGTCCGCGAAAAACTCCGCTTGCTCCATTATGCGCTCGACACGGAGAAGACTTACCTCCGGTGGATCGACCAGTACGTGCGGTTCCACAAGGTGGGAGACATCTGGCGGCACCCGCGGGAGTTGCGGGAGCCGGAAGTCGAGGCGTTCCTCACGCACCTCGCGGTCGACCGGCGGGTGGCCGCCAGTACGCAGAACCAGGCGTTCGGGGCCGTGTTGTTCCTCTACCAGCGGGTGCTCGAGGTGGACCTCGGGCGGGTCGAATTCCTGCGGGCGAAACGGCCGGAGCGGCTGCCCGTCGTGCTGTCGGCCGAAGAGGTCCGCCGCGTGTTAGCGGCGTTCGGCCGATACACAACGAAAGCCGTGCATTCTCGCCCTCTCTCGCTAACGCCAAGCGATCAAAACAGACGAGCCCTCAAACTCTTGATTTTCCCAATCTGCCATTGGCTTACCCAAACTGAACCGGTCGAAAGGAACTTGAGTCAAACTCAACCCGCTTGCGGAATCGGTCGATAAACCGGAGGGGTTCTACCGTCTGGGCGGGGGATAGTCATGAGCGCTGAAGCCACGCCGGCCGCGGTCGGGGGGTTGGTGGTCCGGAACGGGAAGCACCGGGGCACGCGGGTGCCGTTGAAACTGCCGGTGACGGTGATCGGGCAGGGCGAGGATTGCGACGTTCGGCTGACGGCCGAAGGAATCGCCGACCTGCACTGTTGCCTGGCCGTGACCCCGGCCGGGCTGACGCTTCGCTCCTGGCACCCGGCGACCACCCGGCTGAACGGCCGGCCGACCAAGGCGGCGGTGCTGGCCCACGGCGACGACCTTCAAGTCGGCCCCTGCCAGTTCCGCGTCGCCTGGCACGGCGAACTCGTCACGGAAGAGGATCACGCCGAGGGCGAATCGACCGGCGAATTCCACCTGCGTGAACGGGAAGAAGCCCTGCACGAGCAGGAACATCAACTGGCCGAGCTATTGGACGCCCGGCAGAAACTGGTCGAAAATCTGCTCGCCCAACTCGACGCGGGACGGGAAGAGTTGCGGAAGGAAAAGCTCGCCCGCCGGGACGCGGCCCACGAGACGATGAGCCTGAAAGCCGAAGCCGTGCGGGACCGCGAACAGGCCGGGCAGGAGCGGGCGAAAGCCCGAACCGCGTATGGGAGGTTCATGGGTCGGTTGAAGAAGCGGTGGGTTGCGGAGAAGAACCAGATCGCCGCGGGGCGGGCGGATGTGCTCGCCGAGCGGGATCGACTCGAAGCCAACCGCGAGTCGTTTGCCGCGGTACGGCGGGCGTTCGTTACCGACGCGGAATTGTACAAACGCCGGCTCGCCGACGCGTGGGAGATGGTGGGCGACGGGCACCGGCGTTTGCTCGCCGACCGCGCCGCGGCCGAGGACGCGATCCGCGTTCAGGAAGAAGCGGTTGCCGCCCGGGCCGAAGCCGTGGCCTCGGCCGAAAACTCGGCGGTCGCCGTGCGGGACAAGCTGCGGGCCGATGCGGAGGCGCTGCTGGCCGAGGTGAGCGGGCTGGAGAGTCGGGCGTTTCACTTGAATTTGAAGGTTCAGGAACTGGAGCAGGCCCGCTCGGCCGCGACGGCCGGGCTCGCCGTGGCCACGGCCGCGGGTGCCGAAACGACCATCTTTTCGCCCGTCGAGCTTAATACACCGGTGCCGCTCGACTCGCGGCGGGACAAGAGTTTCGACCAGCTCGTGACCGAGATCGCCGTCCGCGAGCAGGAACTGGCCAAGGAGCAGCAGGCCGTTGCCAAAGCCAAGAGGGTGTTCGACGGCTTGGCAAAAGACCTGGCCGATCAACGGGCCGTGCTCGCCGAGCAGTATGCGAAACTTGCCGCCGCCCGCGACCAATGGCACCGGGCCGAGACCGTCACCGTGCGGGAACTCGAAGACCTGGCCCGGTCGGTCGACCGGCGGGAGAAGGCGGTCGTTAATCGGGAACAGGCGGGGGTTCGGGCCGACCAGGACCGGCTCTCCCGGCAACGGGAATTGGTGCAGTTCCGGCTCAAGCTCGACGGCTGGCAGGCCGGCCTGACCGCCCACGAGGCCGGTTGGTATGCGACCCGGGACAAAGCCGAGGCCGAACTGGACCAGAAGCGGGAGCACGTGGCGAAGTGCGAGCTGGCGTTGTCGTCCATGGCGGTCGAATGGGCCGCGGCCTGGAAAGCCGAGCGGGACGGCCTTAAGACCCGTTTCGCGGAATATCTGGAGGAGCGGGACGCACTCCAAAAATGGGCGGTGGATTTGGACCGCCGCACGGCAGAAGTGGCGAAGCACGCCGAAACCGTCGCATCGCTCGCGGTCGCCACGGAAGAGGCGAAGGCGGAATTGGCGAAAGCAGTCGGGAAGGCGAAGGCCGAGAAGCGGGTCCGCATCACCCGCAAGGCGTGGGAAAAGCACTTCGTCAAAATCGGGAAGGACCTGGAAGTCCGGCGGTCCCTTGCCCAATCTGCCGCCGTGAATCTGGAATCGAAATACCGCGACGTGCAGGGATTACTCGCCGACCTGGCGGAGAGGACGGCCGCGACGGTGGATAGGGAGCGGGAGATCGACCACGCGAAATGGAAAGAGGACCGGGAGGCCGGCGAGCGGGCCGTGATCCTTTCGATCGAAACCGCCCGGCGTAAACGGAGCGAACGCGAAGTCGAAGAACTCCGCGGTGAAGTCGAACGCGTGGCAAAAGTGTTACTGACAACCGAAGTGCCGGCGGAAGAGGTCGTGACGCTGGCGAAGGCGGCCTAACGGGACGATTAATGCTTCCCGTTTCCGTTCGTCCCGTTCTTGCCGTTGGTTACGTGGATCATCCGGCCGGCTTTGTAGACGTCGGCCAACATCCCTTTGGCCCGTTCGTCGGTTAACGAACAGTCCCGCACGGCCGCAACCGTCTTCTCCACGTCGTATTCCACTCGCTTGAGTTGAATGTCGTCGCCGTCGATGACCGCGTACCGGGCCCGGGGATCGCCGTCTCGTTGCAGTCCGACGCTGCCCGGGTTGACGACCTTGATGCCGTTGACGTCGAGGACGAACGGTTGGTGGGTGTGCCCGACGCAGACGTAATCCACCTGCAACCCCGCAAGCCGCACCGCCCACGGTTCGACCTCGGCCGGAATGTATTCGTCGAGCGGATCGCGGGGCGTGGCGTGTACGAGCAGGAACCGCTTCCCGCCCAGTTTGAACATGCTCGTCGTCGGCAGGTCGTTCAAATACCGGCGGTCGTCCGGAGACAACTTGGCGAGCGTCGGCTTACGAGTCGCCTGGGTCAGATAGCGGAACCCGCCGAGGCCCTGAACTTCCACGTCCTGGGCCGTGCCGTGGTCGTGATTCCCCCGAACCGAATGCGTCGCAGTTTGTCGCACCCATTCGATGCACGACCCGGGTTCCGGTCCGTATTCGACCAAATCTCCCAAACACAGGCAGACGTCGAACGGCTCCCGGACCGCATCCAAGGCAGCCCGATTGGCATGAACGTCGGCGATGAGAAGAATCCGCATGGATCGACCGTAAATGGTAGATAACCGTAGCGTGCGCCCGCCCCGCTTGAAAGGGAAATTTTGCCGGTTCGGTAAACTCGGCCACAAAATCCGGATGGGACGGGCGACAGGACCGCGAGAAACCGCATTTACTTCTTATTCACAACCGGACTCTTTACTCGAAGAAGCTTGTCCAGTTCGATCCGCACCTCTTTCGTGTCCGCGGCTTTAACCACCGCCGCATTGGCCTTCGCGAGCAGGTCTTTTTCCAGGTTAGGCTTCGCCGTCTTGACGAAACCGATCGCCGCATCGCCGAGGAGTTTGGCCGTGTCGCCTCCGACCCCCAGCGTATGATCCACCGACAGGTCCGAATACGCCAAGTCGGCGGCCGTCACTTTCAGCCGAACCAAGAGGTTCGGTATGAAATTTCCGGGGACGGCTTCGAGTCGGCTCGTGGCTTCACACGAGAGGGTCACCCCTATATTACACCTACCCTTTGTCTCGCCGCTGTAAAGACGGGCACCCATT
>DASXPC010000258.1:0-6424 GCA_036493815.1 Fimbriiglobus sp.
CGACGGGATTTCCGTGCGAGCGTCGTGCCGCGAAGACTCGGCACGACCTACAAGACAAGAATGGTGCTCCGATGTTTTCCGACCTTCTCCACGACCGTTCCCGCCGCGACTTCATGCGACTCTCCGCGGCGGGTGTATTCGGAACGAGCCTTTCCGGGTGGCTCAAGGTTCTCGCGGATAACGCGAAGGCGTCCCCCGCGGCAGGGAAGCATAAGAGCTGCATCCTCCTCTGGATGGACGGTGGCCCGAGCCACAAGGACACGTTCGACCTGAAGCCGGAGAGTAAGGGGGCGGGCGACTTCAAGCCGATGGCGACGTCGGCCCCGGGGATTCAGATCAGCGAGCACCTGCCGAACCTGGCGAAGGAAATGCACCACGGCGTTCTGGTGCGGGGGATGAATTCGCCGGAGGGTGCCCACGGGCGGGCGAAGTATTTCGCCCACACGGGCTACCGCGAAGGCCAGGGGGGGCTGACCTACCCGAGCATCGGGGCCATCGCCTCGTCGGAAATCGGCCGGGCCGACGCTTCGGTGCCCAACTTCGTCGCCATCGGCAACCGCAGCTTCGGCAGCGGGTTCCTCGGGCCGAAGCACCAGCCGTTGCTCGTGCAGAACCCGGACCGCGGGGTCGAAGACCTGAAGACGTTCGTCACCGACCGCCAGTTCAACCGCCGGGTCGGCCTCCTGGAGCAAATGGAAACCGCCTTCTACCGGGAGCAATCGTTCGGCGGAATTACCGACCACAAGACGAATTACGAGCGGGCCGTCAAGCTCATGCAGTCGAAGGAAGCGAAGGCGTTCGATTTGTCTCTGGAGCCGAGTTCCGCCAAGTCGAAATACGGCTCGGGGAATTTCGCCAACGGCTGCCTTATGGCCCGCCGGCTGATCGAAGTCGGAGTGCCGTTCGTCGAAGTCGGACTCGGCGGTTGGGACACGCATACGGACAACTTCGACCGGGTGAAAAAGCTGTCCGGTCAGATCGACTCCGCCATGGCGGCTTTGATTTCCGACCTGAAGGATCGCGGCCTGTTGGAGTCCACGCTCGTTTGCTGGATGGGGGAATTCGGGCGGACGCCGGCCATCAACGGCCGGGGGGCGAAGCCGGGCCGGGACCACTATCCGAAGGCGTGGAGTCTGGCGATGTTCGGCGGCGGGATCCGCGGCGGCCAAACCATCGGCGCGACGGACAAGGAAGGGGCAAAAGTGACCGATCGGCAAACGAGCGTACAGGATTTCCTGGCAACCACCTGCGAACTGCTGGGTATCGACTACACGAAGAAAAACGACACCCCCGTCGGCCGGCCGATTACCATCGTCGAGAAGGCGAAACCGTTTACGAAGCAAATCGTTTGACCGTTGAACCGCAAATCCAAGCCGGGTTTGGGGCACGTCCCCCTACCCGGCTTCGCGCCCGCGGCGAAACGGAATCTTGGTTCCCCCGCGCTGTTTACCTCCCCGGGTTCGTCATCTATACTACCCGGTACTCCATAACCGGCGGTCGGGGCGCGTGCGCGGCGGCCCGGCCCGGGGGTCCGGCGTGAAAGCGATTATCTCGGATATTCACGGCAACCTGGAAGGCCTCCAGGCCGTCCTGGCCGACATCAAGACTCAGGGCATCACCGACGTCTATTGCCTCGGGGACGTGGTCGGCTACGGCCCCAACCCCCGCGAATGCATCGACCTGGTGATGGACAGTCAACTTTGCCTTCTCGGCAACCACGACCAGGGGGCCATGTTCGACCCGGACGGCTTCAACCAATCCGCCGAAAAGGCCATCTTCTGGACCCGGGCGCAGCTCGAATCCACCAGCGAACCCCGGACAATCCGGGAAAAACGCTGGGATTACCTCGCCGAGCGGCCCCGCAGCCACCGTGAAGAGGGGTATTTGTTCGTCCACGGGTCCGCCCGCAACCCGCTCAACGAATACGTCTTCCCCGAAGACGTTTACAACCAACGGAAGATGGAGCGAATTTTCGCATTGGTGGAAAAATACTGCTTTCAGGGGCACACGCACGTCCCGGGCATCTTCACCGAAGGCATGCAGTTCCTCGCCCCCGAAGAGATCGAATACACTTATAAACTCGACGGCCACAAGACGTTGTGCAACGTCGGTTCCGTCGGCCAGCCCCGCGACGGCGACCCCCGGGCCTGCTACGTCGTCCTCGGCGACGACACCATCACCTACCGGCGGGTCGAATATCCCTGGCAGACCACGCGGGATAAAATTTACGCCATTCCCGACTTGGACAACTTCCTCGGCGACCGTCTCGGCGAAGGCCGATAGCCCTCCCGGAGTAAAGGACTACCGTGCTCCCGTTCGACCTCTTCTCGTCCGCGCTCCCATACGATGCGTTCTTGAGTCACTTCGGCACCCCCGCCGATCGGGAGAATTGGGACCGCGTCCGCGCGGCCACGGAGTTGACGGCAGAACAAAAGACTCTGCTCGGCACGTTCGTCCGAAACGCACCCGTTCTCGTGCTCGCCGGGGCGTGGTGCGGCGATTGCGCGAACCAGTGCCCGATCTTTGAACGATTCGCCGAGATGGCCCCCGTCTTGGACGTGCGCTATCTGGACCGGGACGCGTTCCCCGCAGCCCAGAACGAGTTGAAGATCAACGGCGGCAACCGGGTTCCAGTCGTCGTATTCTACAGCGAAGACGGATTCGAAGTCGCCCGGTACGGCGAACGGACGCTCTCCACTTATCGTCGGATGGGGGCCGCGGACGAAGGCCGCCCCGCCCCGCCGGTGGACCGCCTCGCCGCCGCCACGCAGGAATGGCTCGACGAATTCGAACGGGTTCAATTAATCCTGCGCCTCTCGCCACGCCTGAAGCGTTTGCATCCGGCCGAAACGCGCCATAAGGTTTAGGGTCTCCATCCGGCCTTCGGACCCCCTGATGCTTGCGTTCCCCTGTCCGACATGCGAATACCGGCTGCTCGCTCACCCGGGCAAAGCCGGGAAAAAGCTGGCATGTCCGCGATGCAAGGCGACGGTGATGGTTCCGGAGACGGAGTCCGGGAGTTCAGTTTTCGACAACCCGCCGCGGAATCTGGACGATTCGTCTTCGGCACTGGGGGGTTTGGAAGGGTTGTCCGGGGGATCGGCCACGGCCGCGGCCACCCGCCGGGCGACCCGCTCGGCGGCCCCGGCACCCGCCGCCCGTGCGGCCGTCCAGGTCAAAGACACCGTCGCCTTCGACATGCCCGTCGCGTCGAGGAAATCCGAAGACATCTTCGTCCAACTGACTACCGCCCTGACGATGCGGATGAATCCACCGCCGGACCCTCCGGCCGACCTCCGCCTGTCCACGGGCGTCTGGCTGCTCGCCACCGCGGCCGGGGTCGGCCTTTGGGTGCTCTCCTTTTTACACGACGACCTGTTGAAGTACGTCTGGGCCGTCGGCGGATTTGAGTTCGCTATCGGCATTATCTGGGTCATCCACCGGGTCGGCCGTCGAAGGCCGGCCGACGGGCTCCTGGCGATTGTGCCGCCGGTCACGGTCTACCACCTTGTCCGCAACGGCGGGCCGGACGGTTACCGCCCGCTGCGATTCGTCCTGAGCGGTCTGCTTCTCGTCGGGTTGACGTTCATCGCCATACCCTGCCGGGCCGTAGTCCGCACGGCGATGGGTTGGTCGGCCTCGTCCGTCGCCTCCGACCGGTCCGACGACTCCCCGGCCGCCAAGTTCCGACAGGTGGCCGAGCGGTCCAACAACGCCGAGCAGATTCAGAAAGAGCTGATTCGCCTGGCGTCGGCTGACCGGTCCGGCCTGACGGCGAAAGACCAGTCCGCCATGGTCGCCGAGTTTCGCAACCTATTGAAAAACGACAGTATCGACGTGCGGGGAGAAGCCTTGCGTACGCTGTTCGCATGGGAAAAGACCGCCGCATGGCAGGACGTGGAATTCCTGCTCTCGTCCGAGTACCGGGACGACCGTGCCGCGGCGCTGGCGCTGGTCAAGAACTGGAAAAGCGAAGAGGCCGTCGCCGCGGCGGTCGGCCGACTCGCTTCGGACGACGACCGGTTCCTCGCGAAAGACGCGGTCCTCGAAATGGGCAAGTCGGTGCCAAAGCAGGTGGAAAAAGTCCTCCTCGACCGTCTGCTCAAACCCGCCGCCCAAGACCCGATTCCCGCCAAGACGATTCTCGACCTTCTCGAATCGGTCGGCGGTCCGGTCTCCGTCGCCGACCTCGCTAAGTACGGCGCCGCCTGCACCGATCCGTTCCTTCAGGACTTGGCGAACCAGAAACGCCTGGCCATCGAAGCCCGCATCCGAAACAGGAAGTGAAGGATCATATCGCTCGCGGGCGGCCGTCATTCCGGCCCGATCCGGGCGTCTTCATGGATCGTCATTCGCTTGCCCGTTGACCCCTTCGCCCCCGCTTCGTATCCGCCCCGCGTGGTTTCGATTTCGACCGGGAATTTCAAGTCGCTCAACCCGAGCGCGGCCATTGATTTCGCGTACGACCCGTTCACCTTCCGGTAGGCCCGCTGGGCGTAATAGACCCGGTGCAGGGCGTCCCGCACCGGGGCGTCCGGGTCTGGCTCGAATGTCGCGGTGCCGGGCTTCGCCGTCGAGAACTGCACGTAACCCCACCGCTCCGGCCGGTGCATGTCGATGACGCCCTGCGGCGACCAGACCCAGTTGTGCTCCGGCTTCCCCTTCACTTTCTCGTATTTTCCGCTCTTGATGTCGATGTCCCATTCCACCCGCGAGAAGTTGATCCGCCAGCGGTCCCGATTCTTCGGCGGATAGTTCGCGGGGGAGATTTCCTTCAACCCTTCGTACGGCCAGCGGATTTCCACCGTCCAGCCGACGTCTTTGTCCGACGGGTCGTTTATGGTGCCGTTGACGTGAACCGCCGTTTTGAGACCGGTGATTTCCCACGCATTGATCGCGTGCCCGCCGTCCTTATAGGGTTTCGAGAGCAGTAAATCCCAGGTGGTGTTGAGGGCGTTCATCTCGAACTCGGCATAGAGGTGGCTGTCGCCGTCCGGGTCGAGGAAGACTTCGAAATCGGGATCCTGGAAGATAACCGAATTGTGCTTCGTCAACGTCGCCCAAACGTGCGGCTCGGTAATCTCGGCCGCGATGTAGAGGGCCTCATCGTCCCAGAGCATTTTCATCCGGGTGCGGTAAGTCGGTTTCGGCTTGGCGCTACCTTCGATATCCGCGAAATCGTCGGACCAAGGCGCCGCGGCCCAGGCTGCGTCGTCTAACTTGCCGTCAATGGTGATGGGGGAGGGCGCGCGATAGCAGACGTATCCTTTGGGGGCGGGAGAATCGGCGGGTGGGGCTTTTTGGGCGAGGGCGAGCGTAACCGCAACGCACGAAACTGTGATCAGACAGGCGAAACGAATACGCACGTGTGCCTCCGTAAACGGGAATCGGTTACGACTTCGAACGGCGTGGGCCAGTTCGAGCGGTTCGCTCGAATGGATAGCTGGTTCGCGGGCTGCCACGGAGGGCAGCCCCTACCGCGCCGGATCGTTCGCGGGCCAACCTGTAGGGGCCGCCCTCCGTGGCGGCCCGGCACTTGCAACCGCTATACCCACCCGGGAACAGCCCAATCTTTGTCGATGCCCGCTCCGAAGGTGCAAACCGTTATCCCAGCCGCGACATCTTTATCTCGCCGCCGACGATGGTGGCCATGGCCCGCCCCGTCACCTTCCACCCGTCGAACGGCGTGTTTCGGCTCTTCGACTTGAATTGCTTCGCGTCGATCGTCCACTGGGCTTTTGGGTCGAGGATCGTCACGTCGGCTGGTTTACCGGTTTCGAGCGTGCCGCGATTGACGCCGAGCACTTTGGCCGGGTTGATCGTCATCTTCTCAATCATCTGATTCAGCGTCAGGTGCCCGGCCTCCACTAAATGCGTGACGCAGATCGGCAGGAAGGTTTCCAGACCGACGATCCCGTTCGGTGCCTGATCGAGTTCGCGGGCTTTCTTCTCGACCGCGTGCGGGGCGTGGTCGGTGGCGAGGACGGAGAGCGTGCCGTCCTTCAGCCCCGCGATGATCGCATCCACGTCCCGTTGCGTGCGGAGGGGGGGGGCCATTTTGAAGTTGCTGTCAAACGTGCTCAAACTTTTGTCGGTCAGGGTGAAGTGGTGGGGGCAGGCTTCGCCGGTGACGCGGGTGCCGGCGGCGATGCCCTGGCGGATGAGGTCCACGCCGCCGGCGGAGGAGACGTGCAGGATGTGGACTTTGCCGCCGGTGAGTTTGGCGAGGGCGATGTCGCGGAAGATCATGATTTCCTCGGCGACGGCTGGCATGCCGCGCAGGCCCAGCCGCATGCTCACTTCGCCCTCGTTCATCACCGCCCCTTTGGTGAGTTCGAGGATTTCGGCGTGAACCAGGATCGCCTTGTCGAACATCCGGGCGTATTCGAGCGCTCGCCGCATGATTTCCGCGGAGTCGACCGGT
>DASXPC010000259.1:0-6317 GCA_036493815.1 Fimbriiglobus sp.
GTGCGGGCCGCCACGGCCGCCCCGACGAGCTGGCACGCGGAGAGCAAGCTATCCCGCTGGCAGGTCAGCTTCATGGTTCGCCCCGGTGGGGTCTTGGGTCTTTCTTTGTATTGGAAGAAATTACTTCAGTAGTGGTAGTAAGGCCTCCCTCAATTCCGACGCGCACGCCGAGATTTTTCGAATTAATCCCGATTGGGGCTCGAGTTGGGTCGCCCCTATTCATGTGGAAAACCCGTTGCGCATTTGTTCGCCGGGCGGCGCGCCACGTCGCCAATTGGCAATTCTGAGAAGCGGCCGGACAGGAATCGGGAAACGCGCATCAATTCCGCTCACCCGCGCGCCAAGTGCGCAACCAGTTATCCACACAGTGTGAAACCGTCATCCAATATCAGAAAACCCTAGGATTTCCCGGGAAATCATACCGCTAGATTAGCAGAATTTGGCCAATTTCCGAAGGGAATCCTCAGTCGTTCTACCGCACCTTCCGCCTCAGCTCCCGCACCGCCTTTGCCAGGGCGGAATCGGCCTTCATTCCGTCGGCCACCGTCCGGCAGGAGTGGAGAACGGTCGAGTGATCCCGGCCGCCGAAATAGGCCCCGATGGTCTTGAGCGGCAGTTTGGCCGGGTCTCGTGCCAGAGCCATTGCCACCTGCCGGGCGGTCACGATCGACCGGAGCCGGCTTTTGCCCCGGACGTCTTTCGGCTTCACCTGGTAGGCATCGCACACGACGGCGAGGATGCGATCGAGAGGCGACGAATGTTCGTCCTGTTCGCGGAGGTGACTTTCGGCGGTCTCCCGTCCGAGGGGGGAGCGCTTGCCTTTGCCCATGGTCTTGAGCCGCTCGATCATGCCGAGGGCGGGCCGTATGCCCCCGCCAGTGGTTTCGCCGGCGACCCAGGCGACCGCTTCGGCTTTCAGGTTCACGCCGCGGTTGCTGGCAAGCCGTGCGACGAGCGCCCGGCGGCTGCGAAGGGAGAACGGTTCGAGGTGAATGACGAGCCCGGCGGTCAACCGGCTCGTCAATCGGCGTGGCAGGGCCGTCAGCCCGGCCGGGCCGGAAAGGCTCGTCAGCACGGTCAGCCTTCGCCGGGCGGCCCGGGCGTCGAGCAGCTTCCCCGCCGCGTCCGCGGCCTTCGCCGACAGCCGGTGAAAGTCTTCGATCACAAGAAGGTCGAGGTCGGCGGGCGGCATGGCGTCGGCTTCCGGCCGACCCAGGTCCGCGGCCGGGATCGCTAGCGCCGTCCGCACTTCCTCGGCCGCGATCGCCCCCCGCACGAGGGCCGCGGCCAGATACGTCTTCCCCACCCCCGCGGGGCCGTGGAGCAAAAGCAAGCCGAACGGACTGACGGCCGGCCCGGGCTTGGACAGGATGCGGGCGAACCGCTTCACCGCCTTCACCGCCGACCGGTTCTCGGGAACGACAACGACGTCCTTCCACGGGTCCGGCCGGGACGGACGGCGGGGTTCGGCTTCCGGAAATGGCCGCGCGGCTGGCATATACCCCCGTATTCTACCGGGTCCGACAATTCCACACAATTCGACTGCGCGGGCCAACCGACATTGGCACGCACACGCCGATTCGGGTATACCACTCCGCCCGATTCTCAGGGAGTGTTCTCATGCGCCTGGGCCGCCCAATTTGGATCGCCTTTCTGCTCTTTCCGCTCGCCGGCTGTTCGTCCAATAACGAAGGCAGAATCGAAGACACGCTCTGGGTCTGCGAGGCCCAAACCGTGAACGGCAACAATCTTCCCCACGGGGCGCTCGTCCTCGCGTTCCGGGCCGACGGGTCGATGACCTGTACCCGGCAATTCACGGACGCCTACCCCGGCCGGTACACCCTTTCCATGGGGGACTACGTGACGTTTCGGTTCGACCGCCCATACGGGGACACAAAGGCGACGGTCCACACCGAGAAGATTACGATCAACGGAGACAAAATGACGATGGTCGACGCGGACGGGACGGTGGTCAAGTTCACCCGGGCGAAAGAAGGGGACGTGCCGAAATCGTAGCGTTACGACGGCCGAGACATATTACCTCGCACTCGAGCCACGCATGCCGCAATCCGCCGTGCGGCCTCGACGATTTCTTCTTCCGTTCGATCGGACGTGAAGCTGAACCGGATCGCGGATCGCAATACGTCGTCCGGTATGCCCATCGCCCGGAGAACGGGCGAAGGGAGCAGGGACCCACTGGAGCAGGCCGAACCCGTACTGCACGCGATCCCGTCCAGGTCGAGGGTCATCAGCAACACGTCCGCACGGCAGCCGGGGAAGGAGACGTTGAGTGTGGTTGGAATCACGTCGGCCGCGCCGATCTCCGGCCCGTTCCGCACGACCGGCGATACTGCGTCTCGCAGGGTTCCGAATAAGAGCGACCGCAACGATTCGGGCTTCGTCCGGGCTACAGCCGGCTCGGCCGTGGCCAGTTCGAGTGCCTTGGCCATGCCGACGGCCAGCACGACGGGTTCCGTTCCGGGTCGAATGCCCCGCTGTTGATGGCCGCCGAACGTTTGGGGCCGAAGAACCGTCCCGCGCTTTACGAGCAAGGTCCCGGCGCCGACCGGGCCGCCGAACTTGTGGGCCGAAAGGGAGAGAGTCGTAGCCCCCAAGGCATGGAAATCGACCGGAATCTTTCCGACTGCTTGGGCCGCATCGCAGTGCAGGGCGACCCCGGCCGGGAGAAGCGAAGTGATTTCGGCAACCGGCTGGATCGCGCCGGTCTCGTGGTTGGCCAGCATGACGGCTGCGATTCGGGTATTCTGACGGAGCCGCGTCGCCAAATCCGTCGTGGTGACCTGACCGCGGGACGTGACCGGCAACCATTCGACGGCCCACCCTCGGTTGCTGAGGGCTTCCACCGGGCCGATGACGCACGGGTGTTCGAGCCGACTAGTAATAATGTGGCCGGCACTGCCGCCAGCCAGGCCAAAAAGTGCGAGGTTGTTCGCCTCGGTTGCCCCGCTGGTGAAAATCACTTCGTCCGGAAATGCGCCGAGAATTCGGGCGACCGTTTCCCGAGCGGCTTCGAGACCCTGCCGGGCCTGGCGGCCGGCCGCGTGGGCCGACGACGGGTTCCCGTACGCCCCCTCGGCGGACGAACGCATCGCCTCCCACACTCCCGGCAGAACCGGAACCGTCGCATTCGCGTCCAAATCAATCCGTGTCATGTCGGAATTGTAGCCGCGTTGTCGCAACTCCGCGCAGGCGATAGGATACCGGCCGCAATCCCGAACCGCACGAAGCGGTCGGGTGTCCGTCGATCTGAGTTCCGGAGCGGTGCTCGAGTGGCTGAAGAGGCGGCACTGGAAATGCCGTATACGGGAAACCGTATCGAGGGTTCAAATCCCTCCCGCTCCGCTCAGATCGTCGGCGCGTGAAACGTCGTCCAAGGTGTCACCATTTTCATCCATCGCGTTAGCCGTCCCGGTTGGGAATTTCTGGTCTTGATAAACGCGTCGAGTAGCACGGCCAAGAGCAGCAAAACTGCCGCAGTCGGTTGCGTTCCGTATACGCTCATCTTCCATCCGTTCGGAAAAGCGTCTCGAATCATTTGAGCGGTAAAGAGCCACCACGCCACAACGGCCAGTAACTGAGACCAGCCGCGGGAGAGCAGCACCGTCGCGGTTAGGGCAGGGGCGAGCAGGGTGTAAGTCTGCGCTTCCGTGGCCGGGCCGAACAAGGTCATCCAGATCGACCCCAGTGCAAATGCCAACCACACGTGTTGAGTGAACGGCTTCCTCCGTGACGTGAACACCAACCCGGCGAATGCGATTCCCGCCACGGCCGAAATGATCCGTGCGGTGATTTCTTTCGGTACCCATCCAAGCCAGGTGCGCGTGAGAATCGTCCAGTCGCGGGGAACCCGGGCGAGCGAATACGAGTGCAACCGGTCGTCGTTGTCGGCAAACGACGTCATCCCGCGGAATTGATTCCAGACATAATTCGCGTTCGCACATACGAACGGGAACAGGATCACTGCCGCGGCGAATCCACACAATCCGAAAACCCACCGGCGTCTGTTCACGCCGAAGAGCATCCCGGCGGCGAAAGGATAGACTTTGATCCCCACCGCCACGGCGAACCATCCCGCGGCAGCGGTCCACCGCTTGCGACCGAATGCGGCGGCTCCGAGACCGACCAATCCTGCCATGTGCAGGTTCGCCTGCCCGTTGTCGAGGCTGGAGATCGCGAGGGGAATCGGCAGCAACATGAGCCAGGCGACCGCCCGGTTGTCGAGGCCGAGTAGGTCGTGGCCGAGCCGCCATAAGCCGGCGAGGAATAGGCCGGTACCCAGCACGCGCCAGAGGATGCCGGCCAACTTTTCCGGCAGCCACGTGAACGGAACCACCCCCGCCGCGAATCCCGGCGGGTAAAGGTACATGTCCAACCCTTCGACCGGAACGTAAAGCGGTTCTCCCCGGGCGAATTTATTGGCCGCGGTCCAGTAGATCGGGGTCACCGTGTGCGACCGGACCGGGGCCACCGCCACCCGGCCCGCCACGGCAATGACGAGCACCGCCCATACGGCGGCAGCAAGACGAAGAGTCACGCGGCCTCCGAAGCCAATCCGGTGTACCGGACCGCACCCGGAATCCCGCGACCCGACCGGCGGATGAACGCGGCCAGTTCCCGCACGGCGTCCGAGGAGCCCCATTCCGCTTCCATCATCAGCACGGCCCGCGAGATCGGCACTTTCTCCCGGTAGATCAGTTTGAACGCCGCCCGCACGGCCCGGATGTCCGGTTCCGACAATCCGGCCCGCCGCATCCCCACCCGATTGATGCCACTGACCCGGTTCACGCCGTTCATCATCAGCCAATAGGGGGGCACGTCCTGACTCACCGCAGCCATGCCGCCGAGCATGGCGACGTCGCCGATGTGCACGTGCTGATGCACCGCGGTGTGCCCGCTGAGGAATGTCCGGTTTCCGAGTACGACGTGCCCGCCGAGGAGGGCGGCGTTGGCGAGAACGTTGTGGTCGCCGACGGTGCAGTCGTGGCCGACGTGCGAACCGGCCATGAAATAATTGCGATGACCGATGACCGTCCCCGCGCCGCGCATGCCGCGGTGGACCGTCACGTGTTCGCGGAAGGTGTTGCCGTCTCCGATCAGGACGGGAGACTCTTCATTATTATGTGCGAGGTGTTGCGGGCGGTCGCCGAGGACGCATCCGGTGCCCACGTCGTTACCAGCCCCGAGTACGAGCGGCCCGATCAGATGCGCGTGGGCGCGTATCACGCAACCGGGGCCAATAGTCACGGGACCGTCGATCACGGCATACGGACCGACGGTCGCGTCGGATGTCAATTGGGCGGTCCCGGAGACGATCGCCGAATGATGCACGCGGGGCATACGGATTCCTTTCCGGCCCGGGGCCATACCGAGGCGGAAGCATAGGCAACACTTCAAACCCACGCAAGCCTGCTTCCAATGTTTTTCTGGCCCCAAGGAACACAAATGAGTATCGACGGATTCCCACGTGAAACGTGTGGAATATCCCCGTTCGGCAACGGGTTCGGTAGCATTGGCCCGGAGAGAATCGCTTCGAATCCGTACGGAAATCTGGAAAATAGCCTCAAGAATGCGTAGGGAGGCGGGGTAGTGTCCGAAGTAGACGTTACCAATTCCGGTTGGGAACCACGGGTCGTTTCCGTTCCGACGGCGAGCGACGGAGCATGAGACCGCCGCCGAGGATAATCACGATGACCACGGCACCGATGAAGATCGCCTTATCGTTTTCGGCCATCGTTGTGAGGCCGAACCACCCCGTGCCGGGAGCCGATCCGAAGGTGACCGAATCCAGGAGTTTCTTGTATTCGTCCACGGGCTTCGAATGGGCCTTCACGCCCGATACCAGAACGACGTCGAGCACTTCGCCGTTCGGCCCATAAAGTATCGTCTCGTAATATAACTCGTCGTCCTCATCGTTTGTGTCGTCCCCGTCGGTCAGGCGGTATCCCCACGAGACGCGGTTCTCCGATTTGTCGTACTGCGGCTTGTGAGTCCAGCCGGTAATTCGGAGCGGCATCTTGCCCGCGGCCTGCCGATCCTTGTTCCGTGCATCCGACTTCGCCCGTAACATTTTCAGCAACTGCTCGGAACTCGCACGGTTCTCAATCTCCGTCTTGGCAATGCCGTTCAGCGGGTCGTCAGTCCGCACGGAAAAGCTGATGTACCAGTTACCCGCATCCGGCAGTAGCACCCCGACCTCTTCCGGAGCGGGGGAAAATTCCGTCAATTTCTGGAATGCCGAAAGCTCTTCTCCCTTTAAGTACTCGTATTCGGCCGGAATGGGGAAGTGAGCCTTGCCA
>DASXPC010000260.1:0-19012 GCA_036493815.1 Fimbriiglobus sp.
ACCACCGGCACGCCGCCATCGGCCCCGGACTCGCCGGGTGGTTCGGCTGCAACCCTGACCGCCAGTTCGACATGGCCGACGCGTTCACCCCCGCCGCCGACGCCGGCCGATTCCTCACCGGCACACCGCACATTCTCAGCCTCGCCCCCCTCCTCGGATCGCTCGACATGATCGCCGAAGCGGGAATCGAAAACATTCGACTCGAATCCCTCGGCCTGACCGCCTTCCTCCGCGACCGGATCGAATCCTCGCTCTCGTCTTACGGCGTCCGGGTCGTCACCCCGCGGGAGAACGACCGCCGCGGCGGGCACCTCGCCCTCGCGCACCCAGCCGCGGGAAAACTCTCCGCCGCCCTTCGCGCCCGCAACGTCATCCCCGACTTCCGCCCGCCCGACCTGTTGCGGCTCTGCCCGAGCCCGCTCTATAACACGAAGGAAGATTGCATCCGAGCGGTGGACGCGATCGTGGAGTTGCTGGTAACAGGGGAGTATGATGAAATGACGGGTCGTGGAAGCGGTGTGACATAAATCCCATGTTTGATCGTCGAAAGGAGAATTGCGATGGGTATTTTTGCATTCATTTGGTTATTGTCGATTGGCCATACGAGCGCATTTCTCACCCACGATGAGAACGGTCCGATCATTACATTTGAAAAAAAGGAAGGCGAAAATCCTTCTTCATCGAAGCCGAATGAAATCGCAATGGACGGGACGTTTCTTTGTCCATCTGGATACTTTTTCGACAGGATCGAAGTCACTTACCGTGCCGTCGGGAAGAATGCATGGACGATTGCCAACATCGATCCGTCGGACGCGAAAAAGCCGATAGTTTGGAAATGCACAATCAAGGACCTTAAACCGGGCAAATACGAAGTGGCTGCAAGGCTTATTACGAATCCATTCATGGACACTGCGGAGCCGAGCAAGCGGTTGGAAACCAATACGCCCGACGTCCGCAAAGTGACCGTGAAAGGGAAATAAGGGCGGGACGACGAGATGCTATTTGCGTCCCCGCAGCTTCGGCGTCGCGAAGGCCTTCAACAACTCTTCGTCGCCACCCGGCAGGGTCGGTTTTTCCACATTTGGAATCGGCACGGCTTCCTTCGGCTTCGGCGGTTCAATCAGCCAGTCGACGAACCGGGCACACCCCCATGCCTCACACCCCCGTCGTCGGGCGGCTTCGTGCAGACGCGTGTCGTCGCTAACAACGACCGCCCCGCGGCGTGGCAATCCGGCCAGTTCCGCTTCGATCGCGTCGTCGGCCGTGGCCCGGAAGGCGAATTTCACTTGCAAGCCGCAATAAGTCTCCTCGCCCGAATCGGCGGGTGCGGTTTGCCCGTCGAAAATTACCCGGAGCGTATCGGCCCGGCTGCGGACGCCGTCGGCCAGCCAGTCGAGCAGCCGCCGGCGGGCCGATTTCAACGAGCCTGTCTTCGTCCGGCCGACCACGCCGGCCGCGTGCATCAGGTTGTATGCGTCGATCAGAAAAACCACGGCGAGTCCCCTCCACTGGATCGTACCAGACGCCGGCCGGATTTTTCTTCCCCCGCCTGTCGATTCCGATCAAGCTGGGGCGTCATGGGGGTGGGCGGTGAGGCCGCCAACCTGTTCCATTCCCCTTCGGAGACATTCCGTGCAGTACATGATCCTGATCTACGGCGACGAAAAAGCCTTCTCCAAGATGTCCGAAGCCGAGCAAGGCAAGGTTTACGGCGAATACATGGAATACTCGAAAAAACTCGCAACGGACAAGATTCTGAAAGGCGGGGCGTCGCTGAAAGACTTGTCGACCGCCAGTACCGTGCGGGTGACGGGCGGCAAATCCGTCACGACCGACGGCCCCTTTGCCGAGACGAAAGAACAACTCGGCGGGTATTACCTGATCGACGTCCCGGACCTGACCACGGCCCTGAAGTACGCGGCCATGTGCCCGGGAGCGAGGTACGGCGGGTGCTGCGAAGTCCGGCCGCTGGGGATCATTACCGACACGGACGGCGGCGTCGCGATGATGCAATAACGCACCGGCCGCGTCCCGTTCCGGACCGGATTCACCGGATTCGCCGTTGCCGGAGGGGATTCCGTCCCCTATGGTGTCCGTACCGCGGCACGTCCGCGGTGACAAAATTGACCGGTGAGTATCTTATCCAGAGTGGCTGAGGGTCAGGCCCGAAGACGCCACAGCAACCGGTCCCGCGGAAAGGTCGCCAGGCCGTCCGCGAGACGCAGGTGCTAACTCCTGCCCGGCTCGTCCGGGGCAGATAAGGTACACGCGAGGAATTCCTCGCCGTCTCTTATCTTTCCGTGACCCTTCGGGGTCGTCTGGAAAGACACTCACCCCTCACGACACCATTCCGCACCTAGGGGTGACCCGTGCCCGCCTCCGACCACGTTCTCGGCCTGAAGTGCCGCCTGTGCGGCAAGCTCTACCCGAAATCCCCAGTCAACTTCTGCACCGACGACTTCGGTCCGCTCGAAGTCGCCTACGACTACGAGAAAATCAAACCGACCATCACCCGGGCAAAAATCGCCGCCCGGGCACGGACCATGTGGCGGTACCGCGAACTGCTCCCCCTCGATGGCGAACCGACCGTCGGCTCCCAAGTCGGCGGCACTCCTCTCGTCCGGGCCGACCGGCTCGCCGACGCGCTCGGCGTCGAGAAGTTGTGGATCAAAAACGACGCGGTGAATTTCCCGACGCTGTCGTTCAAGGACCGCGTCGTTTCGGTGGCCCTGTCGAAGGCCCGCGAATTCGGGATGCGAACTGTCGGGTGCGCGAGCACCGGCAACCTGGCGAACAGCGTCGCCGCCCAGGCCGCGAGCGCGGGCCTCGACACCTTCATCCTCGTCCCCGCCGACCTGGAGAAGACCAAGATTTTCGGCACCGCCGTCTACGGAGCAAAGGTGATCGCCGTCACCGGCACGTACGACGAGGTGAATCGCCTGTGCACGCAGATCGCCCTCAAGTTCGGCTGGGGGTTCGTGAACGTGAACCTCCGGCCGTTCTACGCCGAGGGGTCCAAGACCGTGGGGTTCGAGATCGCCGAAGACCTCGGCTGGCGGTTCCCGCGGCATGTCGTCTGCCCGATGGCCGGCGGAGCCCTGATCGGCAAAATTCACAAGGCGTTCACCGAGCTGAATGCCGTGGGACTGGTGGAGCAGCCGGTGACGACGAAAATGTACGGCGCCCAGGCGGCCGGGTGCAACCCGATCACCGACTGCGTCAAGGCCGGCCGGGATCGGCACAAGCCGGTGCGGAAACCGAACACGATCTGCAAGAGTCTCGCCATCGGCGACCCGGCCGACGGGGCCTTCGCCGCCAAACTCATCCGCGACTCCGGCGGCTGGGGCGAGGACGTGTCCGACGACGAAATCGTCGACGGCATGCTGCTCCTGGCTCAGACCGAAGGCATCTTCGCCGAAACCGCCGGGGGCACGACTGTCGCCGTGGCGAAAAAACTGATCGACGCCGGCCGCATCCCGAAAGACGAGGAAATCGTCCTCTGCATCACCGGCAACGGACTGAAGACCCAGGATTGCGTCTTCGACACGCTCGCCGAACCGGCAACGATCAAGCCGTCGCTGGCCGAGTTCGAAACCCTCACCGCCGGCACCCCGCTCGGGGAGCCGGTGCTGGTGTGAGTACTGCGACGGGATTTCGGAATGAACCCGACGTTTTTGACAACCCGCCGATCCTGTAATACTGTCCGTAAAGCGGTGCGAATATGGCGATTACGGTGCAAATTCCGCCTCCGATGCGCGACCAGGTCGGGGGCCAGTCCGAGGTGACGGTGTCCGGTGCGACGGTCCAGGCCGCGCTGGATGACCTCGTTAAGCAACACCCCGGCCTCGGGCCGAAGCTGTTCGACAACGGCCGGATCCGCCAGTACGTCAACGTGTTCGTCAACGACGAAGACGTCCGCTACCTCGACGAAATGGAGACGAAGCTGACCGACGGGGCCGTCGTCGCGCTGATTCCAGCCGTGGCCGGGGGATGATTATGGGGCGTGTTGTTCGGACGGCGTGTCCGTGGATTCTTCTCTGGATCGGAATTGTCGTTCCCCGGGCGTATCTCGCGCTGCGGACCGAAGTGCTGACCGAGCCGACGTACGAGGTGGAGAGGGCCGCCTCGAGTCTGGCCCGCCAGGGGTACCTGGGGGACCCGTATCCCGGCTATCACGCCCCGGCCGCACACGCCGCCCCGCTCTATCCCACGGTCCTGTCGTTGGTGTACGCGCTGTTCGGCGACGGGAAGACCGGTCACGAGGTGGCAACGGGATCGACGATCCTGATCTTCGGGATCGGCATCAGCCTTCTGCCCCATCTCAGCCGCGCCGTCTACGGTTCCCTCTCCGCGGGCTGGTTGGCCGCCGGTTTGATGTGCGTCTTGCCCCTGTCCCTCCGGAGTGTCCAGATCTCCGGACAGTGGGAACAGCATTGCACGTTCGCCGCGGTCATTGCCTATTTGCCCTTATTGATTGCGTTCCGCCGCGGCGCCTGGCGGACGACATGGGCCGTGGCGGCAACCGGGTTCGCGACCGGATTGTGTATCCTGCTGTCCCCCCAGTTCGTGGCCATCTTCGGATTCTTTTCCCTGTTCGAATTCGTCTTCAATCCGGACCGGTGGTCGATCGCCCGGCGGCTGTTGACCGCCGGGGCGATCACCTGCACGGTCCTGGCCCCGTGGACGATCCGGAATTACAAGGAACTGGGCGGGTGGTGCTTCGTTCGCAGTAACGCCGGCCTCGAACTGGCCCTGGGGAACAACCCCTGGGCGACGGGCCACACGTATTTTGCCAACCCGGAAGGAACGACCAAGGCCGACGGTGCATTCGGCCGACTCCACCCGCAGAGGAACCCGGCTCACGTGGAACGAATCCGGCGGGTGGGCGAGTTGGAGTACATGCGGCAGCGCGCGACCGAAGCGAAAGCCTGGATCGTCGAACACCCCCGCCGGTTCGCGGAACTCACCCTCCAGCGAATCCGATTGTTCTGGTTCCCGCCGAAATGGATGTGGCAATCCGAACTGTCCAAGTCCCGGTCGCCGTTAAGGTGGGCTCCCCCCGTCTTGTACTGCGGGATGACCCTCCTGAGTCTTCTGGGACTAATTCGACTGGCGCGCATTCGCCGGGGAGCTTTTGCGGTCCTCACGGCCGCGTTGTTGGGACTCTCGATTCCCTACTACTTCACCCACGTGGAAATTCGGTACATCTTTCCCGTCCACGGGATTGTGCTGCTTTTGAATTCCGACGTGGTGCTTTGGATCCTCCGTCGATCGTTTCGTTCCGGAGTGATCGAAAATGACTGAACGGCCGCCCGGCGGACCGGAAGTTCCCGACGGGGCGGCCAACTTTCCGCTGATCCCGTCGGAACTCGGCGTGCACCCCCTGCTCCTCGCCGTCCTGCACGCGTACGTATTCCTGGAAGGGTCTGATGGATCGGTCGTCAACGCCACCGCCGCAGAGGAGGCGATGGAATACCTCGCCGGTTACCTCCAGCGCCTGGCGGGGCCCGAACTGCGACGGGTGAAGGAAGACCTGCAAACCCTGGTGGGGTTTGCCAAGCACGACAAGTGGCCGAAGCAGCACGTGCGTTTTTTGCAAGAATTCCTCACGGAAACCGGCGTCGAATGAACGCTCCCGAAACGAAATACGACCGCTACTCCCGCCAGATGCGGCTGCCCTGGGTCGGCAAGGCCGGGCAGGAACGTATTATGGGCAGCCGGGTGACGCTGTGCGGCGTCGGCGCCCTCGGGACCGTGCTGGCGAACACGCTCGTCCGGGCCGGGGTCGGGTTCGTCCGCGTCGTCGACCGGGACTTCGTCGAGCCGAGTAACCTGCAACGGCAGGTGCTGTTCGACGAATCCGACGTGACCGGCAACCTGCCCAAGGCCGAAGCCGCCGTGGTGAAACTGCGGCAGATCAATTCGACGATCGAAATCGAACCCGTCGTCGCGGACATCAACCGCACCAACATCGTCGAATTCTGCAAGGACGCCGACCTGATTCTCGACGGCACCGACAACTTCGAGGTACGGTACCTCATCAACGATACTTCGGTGAAGCTCGGCAAGCCCTGGGTCTACGGCGGAGCGGTCGGCACGCAGGGGATGAGCATGACCATCCTCCCCGGCGAGACGCCCTGCCTTAGGTGCGTGTTCGAGGCGTCGCCGGGACCGGGGGAAGTCGGCACCTGCGAGACGGCCGGCGTGCTCGGCCCGGCCGTGGGCATCATCGCCAGCTTCCAGGCGGCCGAAGCATTGAAAATCCTCGCCGGGAAGAAAGAGCAGATCAACCGCGAACTGTTCATGCTCGACCTCTGGGACAACACCTCGCGACGAGTAAAGATTGCCCCGCTCGCCGGCCGCAAGGGGAAATGCCCCTGTTGCGCGTTGAAGCAATACGATTGGCTGGACGGCGAGGAGGGGACGCAGACGACCTCCCTGTGCGGCCGTAACGCCGTGCAAGTGACGCCGCGGGCCGGCACCCGGCTCGACTTCGGACAGATGGCGGCGAACCTCAAATCGTCGGGGACCGTGACGGTCAACAAGTTCCTCCTGAAAGCCCAGATCGCCGACGCGGGCGAAGGCTTCGAGTTCACCCTGTTCCCCGACGGCCGGGCCATCATCAAGGGCACGGACGACCTGGATCGGGCGCGGACGCTGTACGCGAAATACATCGGGCATTAGGTCATGATCTACCTCGATAACGCCGCCACGAGTTTCCCAAAGCCGGAAAGTGTTTACCAGGCCCTCGACCGGTACGCCCGCACGTCCCTGGCGAATCCGGGCCGGGCGGGACACCGGATGGCGGTCGGGGCCAAACGCACGCTCGACGACGCCCGCCACCGGATCAACCGATTCCTTAACGGTGCGAACCCGGACCGCGTGGCCTTCGCCCTCAACGGCACCGACGCCCTGAACATGGCGATCAAAGGCGTACTGTCGCCGGGCGACCACGTCGTCACGACCGACCTCGAACACAACAGCGTGTCCCGTCCGCTCGTGGCCCTGGCCGACGCCGGGGTGATTACGCTAACTCGCGCTCGTGCGGACGGAGACGGAACGGTCGAACCCGATGCCGTTCGCGCCGCGCTCACCCCGAATACGAAACTAATCGCCCTCACCCACGCCAGTAACGTCCTGGGGACGGTGCAACCGATCGGCGAGATCGGCCGGCTCTGCAAAGACCGTGGCGTGCTCTTTCTGGTCGACGCCGCTCAGACAGTCGGCGTCCTTCCTATCGACGTCCGGGTGCTAAACGTCGACCTGCTCGCGTTCCCGGGGCACAAGAGCCTCTTCGGCCCCACGGGCACCGGCGGACTTTACGTCGCCCCCGGCGTGCCGATCAAAGCGTGGCGGGAAGGCGGCACCGGCGGCGATTCCAAGTCGCCGACGCAGCCGAAAGATTTCCCCTTCTTCCTCGAAGGCGGCACGCCGAATGTCCTTGGCGTCGTCGGCATGATCGCGGGGCTGGATTTTGTCGAACAGAAGGGCGTCGACGCGATTCGCGTCCACGAGCTAGCGTTGTGCGATCGGCTCCGGCGGGCATTGGCCGACCGACCCGAATTCACTTTCCCCGGCCATGCGGACAATTCCCGCCGCGTCGGCACCCTCAGTTTCCGCTGCGAAGGGTTGGCGTCCGAAGACCTGGCCGGGATTCTCGACACTTCTTTCGACATCGCGGTCCGGGCGGGGAACCACTGCGCACCCTACGTCCACAAAGCCGTTGGCAGTTACGACGACGGCCTCGTTCGCGTCAGCCCCGGCCCGTTCAACACCGAGGCCGACATCGATCACCTCATCGCCGCGCTCCGCGAGATCACCGGGGGATAATTGTGGGACACGTTGGAAACGTGTCCGTACTCGGAAACGTTGGAAACGTGTCCCCACAACACAACATTAGGCAAGGTCGAACAACACGACCTGCCCCGCTTCCACGCCCCGCACTTCAACTCTCGATTCCCCTTCGATCGCCAGGCCGTCGCCTTCCTTCAGTGCCAGCCCGTTGACGTTCACGGCCCCGGTGGCGACGTGCAGCCAGCCGCCGCGGCCGGGAGCGAACTCATAGGCCGCCGTGCCCTGCGGGCGCAGGTGGGTTGACAGGACGGTCGCGTCCTGCCGGATCGTCAGCGACCCGTCCCGGCCATCTTTCGTGGCGATCTTCGTCCACGCCCCGGGCGTCACCGGGAACGGCTGCTGGCCGTACCGCGGCATCTGACCCTTCGCCTCCGGCACAATCCAGATTTGCAGCAGGTGCACCGGCTCCGTCCGCGACGGGTTGAACTCGGAATGGACCACGCCCGTGCCGGCGGACATGTACTGCCATTCCCCGGGCCGGATGACCGACCCGTTACCCATGCTGTCCTTGTGTTCCAAGGCGCCCGCCAGCACGCATGTCAGGATTTCCATGTCCCGGTGCGGGTGCGGTGGGAATCCGCCGCCCGGGGCGACGCGGTCGTCGTTCAGCACGCGAAGCGTGCGGAAGTGGTGGTACTTCGGGTCGACAAAGTCGCCGAAAGAGAAGGTATGGCGGCCGTCGAGCCAGTCGGTTCGGGTGTTGCCGCGGTCCGCGGCGGGTCGAATCGTCATCATGGCATCTCTCCTGGTGTTCACGTGTCACCTAGAGATACCGCGGAGCAAAATGAGTCTTACGACCCATTCCCTCCCCTCGGATGGGGGAGGGTGAGGGAGGGGGTAAGTCATGACCGCGGGTTCGCCCCCACCCTAACCCTCCCCCACGTGAGGGGAGGGAACAGGCAAGGTGGTTTTGGAGTAAACCCAGCCGACGTCGACCTGTTCGAAACCGACCGATTTGCACAGGCCGACCGCGGCTGGGTCGCTGGCCCGAACCTGCAATTCGCCGATGCCGAAGAACTGGTCCTGGAGGAACCGCAGCATGTGGAAGACGAGGAGCTTGCCCACGCCCTGTTTGCGGAGGTCGGGGCGGACCTGCACGTCGAGAATGCCGGCCGAGGGGTATTTCCATCGCCAGTTGAAGCCTTCGAGTTCCCAGACGACGGCCCGGGCGGCGGGCATGCCGGTGAGCTTGTCGAAGACGCGGAATTCGACCGGTTCCAGTACGCCCCAGACGCACTCGATCCACCACGACCCCACGGCCGCCTGGCGGAGAAGTTGGATGTCGTACCGTTTGCGGAGGATCGGGAACCGGCCGTCGGCGACGGCCAATGCCGCGTCCAACCGCCGCTGGAAGACGACGACCGACTCCCGTTTGACGTACCCGTTCGCTTCGAGGAACGGCCCGGCGTCGGCGTCGCTTTCCAGCAATCCCGGCGAATTGCTGCCGCCGTACAGGCCGAAGAGAAACGGGTTGTTCGGCCACATCGATCCGACCCGCAATTCCTTCGCCCCGTTCTGCGTCAGATAGGCTTCCGACCGGGCGAGCAGTTCTTTCCCCACGCCGTGACGCCGGGCCGTGGGGAGCACCTGAATCGTGCAGACGATCCCGACGTCTTTGCACAGGCCCGTCTGGTCGGTGTTGGGGCCGAACCCGGACAAGGCAAACCCGACTTGTTTTTGCGTCTCGGAATCGACCGCAATGAGGAATCCGTCCGGGTCGAAATACGGCTTGGAGAGAACCCAGCGGTCGAGCAGGGCCGCGTTCTTGAGCGGGAAACATCCCCGACCCGAACATGTGTCGTTCCAAACGTCCACCAGTCCGGGCGGGTCGGTGTTACGGAACCGACGGTATTCGATCACGTCCAGACCCCCGACATCGCCCGCACGTCCGGCGGGTTCAAAATTGGGACGGGGTCGGAACGCATCTCCCTAATATACCCGAAAATTTCATCCGGACGCGACTTCGCGGGAACGGCGAACTTTCTGTCGGCCCCCGCTCGCCGAAGGGCGTTTGCCGCATATACCCGCCGCATGGCCCGCATCCTCATCGCCACCGACGCCTGGCACCCGCAAGTCAATGGCGTGGTGCGAACGCTCGATACGACCGTCCGGTCCCTGCGGGGTGCAGGGCACGTGGTCGAAGTGGTCGAGCCGTCGGGTTTTTGGCGGGTGCCGGTACCGGTTTATCCGGAAATTCCGTGCAGCTTGCCCCGGCCGGGTAATGTGTACGGCCGCATCCGCCGCTTTCGCCCCGACTACTTCCACATTTCCACCGAAGGGCCGATCGGCCTGCAAGCCCGGCACTTTTGCCGGCACCGCGGTTGGCGGTTCAGCACGTCGTACCACACCCGGTTCCCCGAGTACGGCCACCGACTGATGGGCATCCCCCTCAGTTGGTCATACCGCTATCTCCGCTATTTCCACAACGGCTCCTCGTCGCTGATGGTCGCCACGCCGAGCCTCGAAGCGGACCTGAAAGGGCGGGGGTTCACGGCCCCGGTCCGCCGCTGGTCGCGGGGAGTGGATTTGGACGTGTTCCGGCCGCGAACGAAATCGACCGGGCCGTTCCCCCGTCCCGTCCTGCTTTATGTCGGCCGGGTTTCGCAGGAAAAGGGGCTCGAAGATTTCCTCCGGCTCGATTCACCCGGGACGAAGGTCGTGGTCGGCGACGGCCCGGCCCGGGCGGAGTGGGAAGCGAAGTACCCGGCCGTGAAGTTCCTGGGGTTCCGCAAGGGGGACGAGCTGGCCGCGGAGTACGCGGCCGCCGACGTATTCGTCTTTCCGAGCCGCACCGACACCTTCGGCCTCGTGATGATTGAGGCCCTCGCGTGCGGCATTCCCGTCGCCGCCTTCCCCGTCACCGGCCCGATCGACATTATCACGCACCCGAAACTCGGCGCACTCGACGAAGACCTCGGTCGTGCGGTCCGCTCGGCGCTCGCCACCGGCGACCCGGCCGCCTGCACGGCCGAAGCAAAGCGATACACCTGGGCCAACTGCACCCGGCAATTCGTGGACAACCTGGTGCCCGTCGCATAAGCCGGTCCGCGACCTGCAACGCCCCACGCGCTTGACTCCCCCCCGACGGTTGGGACAATGGCAGCCGGTACGCCCTTTCCCCCTTGCAGGACCCTCCCATGGACGCCGTTGCCGAAAAACCGAAACCCCGCGTCGCCCCGCCGAAGGTGAATACCCAAAAAATGCTGATCGGCGGGCAGTGGGTGGAATCGAAATCCGGAAAGACGTTTCCGACTCTGAACCCGGCCACCGGGGAGACGATTTGTCAGGTGGCCGAGGGGGACAAGGCAGACGTGGATTTGGCGGTGAAGGCGGCGCGGAAGGCGTTCGAGCAGGGGTCGTGGGCGAAAACGAGCGCACGCGAGCGGGGCCGGCTTCTTTATAAACTGGCCGACGCGGTCGAGAAGAACCTCCACGAACTCGCCGCCCTGGAATCGCTCGACAACGGCAAGCCGATCTCCGACGCGACGGCTGCCGATCTGCCGCTGTCGATCCAGTGCTACCGCTATTACGGCGGCTGGGCGGATAAGAACAGCGGGCAGACCATCCCCATTGACGGCCCCTTCTTCTGCTACACCCGGCACGAACCGGTCGGCGTGGTCGGGCAGATCATCCCCTGGAACTTCCCGCTGCTCATGCAGGCGTGGAAATGGGGCCCGGCCCTCGCGTGCGGCAATACGGTCGTGCTCAAGCCGGCCGAGCAGACGCCGCTGACCGCCCTCCGCGTCGCCCAACTCGCGCAGGAAGTCGGCTTCCCGGACGGCGTCATCAACGTCGTGCCCGGTTACGGGCCCACCGCCGGGGCGGCCCTCTCGGGCCACATGGACGTGGACAAGATCGCCTTCACAGGCGAAACCGGCACCGGCAAGATCGTGATGACCGCTGCCGCCCAGTCGAACCTCAAGCGGGTGTCGCTCGAACTCGGCGGCAAGTCGCCCAACGTCGTCTTCGCCGACGCCGACCTCGACCAGGCGATCGAAGGCGCCTACTTCGGCCTGTTCTTCAACCAGGGCCAGTGCTGCTGCGCCGGCAGCCGGCTGTTCGTCGAAGAAAAGGTCTACGACGAATTCGTCGCCAAAATGGTGGCCAAGGCCAAAAGCCGCAAGGTCGGCGACCCGTTCGACCCGCACACCGAGCAGGGCCCGCAGGTCAGCCAGGAGCAGTTCGACCGCGTCATGAGCTACATCGATGCCGGGCAGAAGGACGGGGCGAAGATGCTCGCCGGCGGGAACCGGTTCGGCCGGGACGGGTACTTCATCGAGCCGACGATTTTCGCCGACGTGCAGGACGAGATGAAGATCGCCCGCGAGGAAATCTTCGGGCCGGTGATGAGCATTCTGAAGTTCAAGAACGTGGACGAGGTGGTCGAACGGGGGAACAAGTCCTTCTACGGACTCGCCGCGGCGGTCTGGACGAAGGACATTTCCAAAGCCCTGCGATTATCCAACAGCCTGCGGGCCGGAACCGTCTGGGTGAACTGCTTCGACGTGTTCGACGCCGCCGCCCCGTTCGGCGGATTCAAAATGTCCGGCATCGGCCGCGAACTCGGCCAGTACGCCCTGCAACTCTATACCGAAGTGAAGACGGTGACGGTGAGGGTGTAACTTAGGATTTGCCAAGCAGGAGGCTCGGTATGGAAATAACTTGGCTTCTCGTTGGTTTCGCGATCGGCCTCGGAATCGGGTCTGGCTTTGCCTGGGTACTATGCCAAGGCAAAAGTCAGACTCGAATCGTTCGGTTGGAAGCCGAGCGCGAAGCAGCCGAAGAAAAAGTCGCCTGGCTGGAAACGGCTCAGGCGACCATGCAAACGACGTTCGAAGCGCTTTCGTCGCGATCGTTAAGGACGAATGGCAAGCAGATCGTCGGATACATTCAGCGATTGCTACAGGGCCATCATCAGCAACTCCAAAGTCACGTGTCTGAAATCGACAAGATGAAGGGTAGTTTAACTGGCAACGTACAACAATTGCTGCAGGGACAAACGACCCTATTCAACACCATCAAGGGTTCACTCGAAGGCAAGATCGCGGGGTACGATCAGCACGTTTCTAACGTCACGGCAACATTTTCCGGCCGTGTTCACGACGAATTGACCACGCACACTGGTACCATCGGGCAGATTAAACTCGACCTCGAAGCCAAAGTCACGGCCCTTGATAAGCAAATACAAGATTTTGAACTCAAGCGGGAAGGAGCATATCAAAGTTTGACCCAATACCTTACGGGTCTCGAAAAATCGAGTGGCGAGTTGCGTTCTGCCGCGGGGCGGTTGGATCAAGCACTCAAGTCTGGTCAATCACGTGGGAAGTGGGGAGAAATCCAACTCCGGAAGTGCGTCGAATTCGCCGGATTAAGCGAGCACATTACTTTCAGTGAGCAGGTCGGCTTCGATAGCTCCGTACCGGATTTGGTCGTCCACCTTCCGAACGGCGGCCGCATATCAATTGACGCGAAGTTCCCTCTCAGTGCGTACATGGATGCAGTCGCGGCGGATGATGAAATGGTTAAGGCGTCAAAAATCGACGATCATCTGAAGGCCGTAAAGACGATGGTGAAAAATTTGTCTGAGAAGAAGTACTGGGAGAGCGTACAACCGTCGCCGGAAATGGTTGTTCTGTTCGTGCCCATCGAATCGTGCCTCACGTCTGTGTTCCAACGTGAACCTGAGTTTGTGGAACACGCTCTCAGTCAAAAAGTCATGCTGGCATCGCCTATTACACTCATTTGCTTTTTGAAAGCCGTTGCGTTTGGATGGCAGCAATTTACGATCAGTAACAATACGAAAGAAATACTGGCGCTCAGCAACGAGTTCTATAATCGAACGGCGAAATGGCTTGAGCATTTGCGAAAGACCGGGGATCGGCTTTCTGGTGCAGTTGAATCATACAACTCAACGGTTTCCTCCCTCCAGTCGCGGTTTTTTCCGACACTCAGAAAATTCGAACACGCAATGGCCGTGCAGGACGTGATGGAGGAAACCCAACTGATCACGCAAAATGTCGTCGTACCGCCGTTGATAACGGACGGTCCCGAGTCTAACGCCTCATAAGGATCTCTAAAAAGAGTTCGTCTCGCTTGCCGTGAACTACGGCTTCCCCAGGTTCTTCCACATTTTGACGATCGGCCCGGGTCGGCCGCCCTTGACGTAGTTGCCGATGACGAGGTCGGGCCGGCCGGACCCGGACCAGTCCCCGGCCGCGCACGTCAGGTGGTCGCAGCTCACGGTTTCCAGCGCGTGCCGGACGAATTTCCCCGGCGAGGTTTGGGACAACAGCACGACCGCGTCCAGTTTGAGCTCCGCCCGCTGGGGGAATAGGTCCCCCGGGAGGAAGGTGACGAAGGCGATGTCCGGCAGGCCGTTGCAGTCGAAGTCTGCGACGACCGGACTGACCGCCCCGTAGCAGTCCGCCAGCCTGTGTGGGGTGAACGGGTAGGTGCCCTTGTTTTCGAGCCAGGTGATGCCGTGCTCCGGGCGGAGGAGGAACGGGGAATCGAGCGAGTCGCCGTTGGTGTAGACGACGTCGATTTTGCCGTTGTTATTCACGTCGGCGAGCACGACCCCGTTGCTGCCGTAGGTCGGCTGCGGGGCGGTGAAGACGGTTTCCTTCTTGAATTTGCCGCCCCCTTCGTTAATGAACGCTACCACGGTTTCGTGTTCCTGGGAGATGCAAGCGACGAAGTCGGGTTTGCCGTCGCCGTTCATGTCGGCGACCGGGACGTGCGTGGTGCCGTGGCGGTCGTCGAGCACGTGGGAGACGAATTTCGGGTGGCTCCAGTCGGTGGTCTGGTTTTCGAGCAGGAGGATCGATCCGGAAACGTGCCAGCCGAATTCGGCTACGACGAGATCGAGCTTGCCACTGCCCATGAAATTGGCGGCCCGCACGTCGGCAACCCGGCCGAGGCCGTCGATGAGGGTGATCGGGGTGAACGACCCGTCGGCCGCGCCTTTCAGCCAGACGACGCTGCCGACTCGGTGGTCGTTCGCGTAGAAGTCGCCGATACAAGCGAGAATCACGTCCGGAATCCCGTCGCCGTCCAGGTCCACGACTTCGGCGTGGACGCACGTCAGGCCCTTCACCAGCGGCATCCATTCGGGCTCGGTTTCGTACGGCTTAAACACGAGGACTTGCTTGTTGAGAGAGTCGCACACGATGACGTCGGTCTTGTCCTTGTGGAACAGGTGCCCGAGCGCGACGTTGGCGACTCCCGGGGATTTGCTCGCGAGTTCATTGGGAGCGAGAAACGCCTTTTTGTCGAAGCGGACCGGCGGGGTTGTCGGTCCCGTCGGGGGGACGAACGGCAGGGATTCCGGAGCCCGTGCTTCGTAATACCGGACGACGGATTCGAGCGGCGGGTGCGCGAACCGGTAATGGAGGTCCTGGTGGAAGAAGTTGAACGCCTGGGCGACTTCCTTCCGCCAGTCGGCGCGGGGGAACGTGTCCGGCGGCGGGTAGGCGTGGCAGGCCGAGCACATGCGATGAACGTCTTCGCTCGACGCCTCGGGCGGTTCGGGCGGCAACGGTGGCATATCCGGAAGGGGATGCGTCGGCCGGTATAAAGCCAAGGCGAGACCGCCGGCGACGACGAGCAAAACGACGACGGCGATCCCGAAGCGGACGAATCGGCGCGGTGGAGCGGTCACGGGAATCTCCAATTAGGAACCTCCGATGGCGGCGCGCTGGGCAGCCGCCCGCCTCGGCTGGCCGACACGGTCGAAATACGCGGCCAATGCCTCGCGAGCCTGGCGGTTCTTCGGCGCGGCCTGGACGATTTCGTACAGCCACGCCAGGCCTTCGTCCTCCCGGCCGTTACGGACCGCCCACTGCCACAATTCCCACCGGACTGCAATGTCCGAGGGGCCGTTCACCGCCCGCAGTTTGAGCCGGCCTTCCATCGAATCTTCAGCCCGCAGTTCTTCGACCCGGGCCGCGGTCCGGGCCGCCCCGTCCGTCTGATTCAACACGGTTTGCGCCAATAAAAGCAGTCGCGTGGCCTCGCGGTGCCAGGGGGCCGCTTTCGTCGCCCGCACCAGATATTCCTCCGCCTCAGTGAGTCGGTTCAACCGCAGGGCGATGCGACCGCGTTCCGTCAGTGCGTCCGCATTGCCCGAGTCCTTGGCGAGCAGTTCGTCGAGTTTGGCGACGGCCCCGGCGTTGTCGGCATTGTCGGTCAGGGCCCGAGCCAGTCCCAACAGTGCGTCCGGATCCCCCGGCCGAACTTCCAGCACCCATTCGAAATGGGCGATGGCCTCCCGCGTCAGCCCGGCCCGGCTCAGATGCCCGGCGAAGACCAGTTGGGTTGTCACGTCGTGCGGAAGTAACTTCGCGGCCGCAACGAAGTCGGCGTCCGCCTGCTCCGGACGATTGAGCAGGTCTAATAGCTGGCCCTGCAGGACGTGGGCGGGGCCACTATCGGGAACAAGTTTCAACAACTGGTCAGCGAGCTTAGCCGCATACGCAAATAGAAACTCGGCCCGGGCCCCCTTCGCCCCCGCCTCCAAAACCAACGGGAAGTCCGGGTGTTTGCTGTCGATCCGATTCGGCACCCGGTTGGCATCCCCCGTCGTATCGCCCTGTTGAATACCCAGCAGTGCCCACTCCAGACGACTGTCTTCCGTGGACCCGTACGCGTCTTCGTACCGGACGATGTAGCGTTCTGCATCGGCGTAGTGATCGGTGCGGCGGGCCGCCCGGGCGGCTAGGAATAGCGCGCGCTGATCGCTCGGCCAGTACGAGAGTCGGCGGTCGAGGTACGGGCGGGCGGCGGCGGGATCGTTCCGTTCGAGGGCGGCCGCCGCCGCCCGAAGGTCCGCGGCCGGGCCGATCGCGTAATACCACGCGGCCGCCGCCAGAAGACCTACGACCGCAATTGCGACGAACCACACCCGGCCCCGGCGCACGGTCTCGGTCGACGGAGCCTCAGGCACGTTCATGGGTAAGATCGTCCTCGCGGGCCGGGTACTACGATTATAGTCACGGTGCATGGCCCACGCGGCGGCGGGAATGAAACCTTTCCACACGTCGGGCAGTGGTTATGATGGGCGCATTCTCTCCGACGGAGTCGACCCGATGCCCGATGCCGCCTCTTCCAGCCGATGGCCGGCACTTTTGGCCGGGGGGTTGTTTCTCACCATCGTTCTGGGCGTCGCCCTGAATTACGGCCCGAACCTGACCCGCTCGCTCGCCGACGACCCGCCGACAGACACCGTCCGTAACCGCCGCACCGCCGCCCCCAGCCTCGAAGGCGGCACCGCCTGGCTGAATACCGCCGGGCCGCTGAAAATCGCCGACCTGAAAGGGAAAATCGTCCTCCTCGACTTCTGGACCCTCTGCTGCATCAACTGCATCCACACCCTGCCCGACCTCGCCAAACTCGAAAAGAAATACGCCAACGATTTGGTCATCATCGGCGTCCACGCGGCCAAGTTCGAGAGCGAGAAAAATACACAGAACATCCGCAAGGCTATCCTCCGCTACGAAATCGCCCACCCGGTCGTGAACGACGCGGACCACAAAATCTGGGACCGTTACGGCGTGCAATCCTGGCCGACGCTCGTGCTGATCGACCCGGACGGGAACATCGTCGGCAGTGCTTCGGGCGAGGGCAACTACGAAACGCTCGACAAAGTGATCGGGAAAATGGTCGTCGAATACAAGGTGAAGAAAACGCTCGACGAGAAGCCCCGGCGGTTCGACCTCGTGCGGTACCGCGAGAAGGGGGACACGCCGCTGTTCTTCCCGGGCAAGGTGCTTGCCGACGAGGCGGGGAATCGGCTCTTCATCGCCGACAGCACGCACCACCGGATCGTCGTCACCGACCTGGCCGGGAAGGAAAAGGCGGTAATCGGGGCCGGTTCGCCGGGGTACAAGGACGGGTCGTTCGCCGCGGCGCAGTTCGACGACCCGCAGGGCCTGGCGCTCGGCGGCGATATGCTGTATATCGCGGATCGGCGGAACCACTGCATCCGGGCGGTCGACCTGGCGACGCAGACCGTGACGACCGTGGCCGGCACCGGAAAACAGGACGGCGATTTCACCAACCGCCAGCGGCAGGTGCCGGTCGCCGCCAAGAAGATCGGCCTCAACAGCCCGTGGGGCCTCCTACTCGTCGGCCGGACACTCTACATCGCCATGGCAGGGCACCATCAGATCTGGACGCTCGACCTCGCCCGGGGGCAAATCCAACCCTTCGCCGGACGGGGGCAGGAAAACATCCTGGACGGCCCGCTGTACTCCGCCAACTTCGCCCAGCCCTCGGGCCTGACCACCGACGGCACCAACCTGTACGTGGCGGATAGCGAAGTCAGCGCCGTCCGCAAGTTACCCCTCAACGGCGAGGGCCGGGTCACCACCCTCGTCGGCACAGGCCTGTTCGACTTCGGCGACCGGGATGGCATCGGCGACAAGGCCCTGCTCCAGCACGCCCTCGGCATCGTCTACCACGACGGACTGCTCTACGTCGCCGACACGTACAACGGGAAGATCAAAACCATCGACCCGAAAACCAAGGAATGCAAGACGTTCATCGGCGGCACGGCGGAAACGAAATTCGACCAGCCGGCGGGAATCACTTACGCGAACGGCAAACTGTACGTCGCCGACACGAATTCCCATCGCATCCGCGTTGTCGATCTGAAAACGAAGGCCGTGACCACCCTGAATCTGACCGGTGTCGCCCCGCCGCCGCCGCAGAAAGAGTGGCAGCCGAAGGGGGGCTGACCGCGCCCTTACTTCTTCAACGCCTTCGCCACTTCGTCCTTAAATTGCTTCTCGACTTCGACCGCCGGGCCGGGAAGGACTTTCAACTCGGCTTCGGGCGAAACGGCTTTACCGGGGTAACAGTTCTTGTCGTCGCAGGCTTGGAGTTTGAGCCCGGCCAGCTTGATCGTCATCCGCCCGGCCGCCGCGGCCGGCGACACCACCGCCCGCCGCTCGAACACGACCTTCCCCTCGTACTCCTTCAACTCCTTGATCCCCAGCTCCGGTACTGCTTTCAACACCGGCAGCTCCGGCTCCTTCACCGCGCCGACGAACACCACCGTTCCCGGCGCCGGGAACGGAATCGTCGTCACGAAGTCCCCCGCGTTCTTGTCCGATTGGGCCGTCGCGTAGACGGTGAATCCGGGCTCGAGGTCGATCGT
>DASXPC010000261.1:0-22530 GCA_036493815.1 Fimbriiglobus sp.
TTGGCGGCCAAGGCGTCCAAGCTGAAAGGCCCGGCCTGCGCGCCGTTGATTGCAACGTGGAACTGCACGGCCCCGGGTATTGGCGGCGGGGCCGCCGCCGCCACCGCCCCGGGGGCCGCACTCGCCCCGGCCACGGCCGCACCCATTTGCTGCGCCACGGCTACGCCCGCCCCCAATCCCGCTCCCACACCGGCTATGCCGCCCGGGTTGTTTGCCGCATCGCGGATCGCCTCGGCCGTCTGGAACTTCGTGTACTGGTCCAGATTCCCAAGCACGCCCATCTGCGTCCGCTTGTCCAGTGCCTGCTCCACCTCCGGCGGCAGCGAAATGTTCTCGATGTAAAATTGCGTCAGGCTCACTCCCATTTTTGCCAGTTCCGGCCCAATCTTCTCCAGGGCGAGCTTTCCGACCTTTTCGTAATTCCCCGCCAGGTCGAGCACTGGAATCTTCGCCCCGCCAATTGAATCAACGAATCGCGATACGATGGTGTTGCGAAACTGGGCGGTGATCTCGTAGGCCTCGAACGACGGGTCGGTAGCAACGAGCTCCTTGAGGAACGTGCCCGGGTCGGTCACCTTGAACGCATAGTTGCCGAACGCCCGCACGCGGACCGGCCCGAACTCCGGGTCGCGGAGCATGATCGGGTTCATCGTCCCCCACTTCTGGTCGGTCCACTGCCGTGTGGCGATGAAATAGACTTCGCACTTGAACGGCGACTCGAACCCGTACTTCCAGCCGAGGATGGTGGAAAGGATGGGGAAGTTGTTGGTGTCGAGCGTGTACATGCCGGGCGTTTTTACGTCGGCGAGTTGGCCTTCCTTCACGAACACCGCGGCCTGCCCTTCGCGGACGACCAGCTTCGCGTGGTTTTTGATTTCGTTGTTCTGCCGCGGGAACCGGTAGGCCAGGATTTCGTTCTGGCTCGGCTCGGTCCACTCGATGATGTCAATGAACTGCCCGGATGCCCATTTAAGAAGGCCCATTTCAGGTCTCCCGTGCGAGTGGCGAAGGGACGCCGGTATTGTGCTGGCGGTCGGCAAATCCGCCAGCAAAATCCCGATGGCGGAAGGGAATTCGGTTCGGGGAGAGCGGGATTTTAATGAGGCTCAATACGGAGGCAAAAGCCGTCGGAACGCGTGCACGAGTACGACAATAAAGAAGAAGAGGTTTCGAAACGGAATAGCCCACCAGCAAAATGAAACGTCCGGTTGGGGCGAATTTCTCCAACTTCCTTCCGCAAGCCGTTTTCCGAGTGCTTCGACGTAAGACGCCGACCGCGGCCAGTCGGCGTACCGGTCCAGCCATTCCTTCGGAATGCCGGCTTTGCCAACGCGGGTGCCGACGAGCGCACCGGTGATCGCTGCGCCCGTGTCGGTATCGCCGCCGAGACGAATAACCGACTCGACGGCGGTGCGGTACTCGTCCGGGTGTTTCAGGAAGGCAAAAATCGCGACGGGGATGGTGTGGGCAATGTAGCCGGAGACTCCATTGCGGAGTTTCATGGCTGCGACGAGATCGGTCAGCGATCCGCCTGCTTGGAATTGCTCGCAGGCCGTTCGCATGTGCCGAAAAAGATCGGACGTCCGAAGGGGCTCGGGTCCGCTTTCGGTAACCGTCGTCCAAAATTGCTCAGAATTGATGGGACTCGTTCGACCTCGGGCCGCCACCCGAGCGGCGAATGCCACGAGGAACGCCCCGGCAAACGCCTGCGGATCGGTGTGAGTGATCTGAGTGCAGGCGATCACCCACGGTCGGTGCTCCGGTTCGGCCGGACCGGCCACGCCCAGCACGGCCGCCCGCATGGCCGGCCCATTGCCGGCGGAGTGCACACCGCTACGTGTCGGAGGAAATCCGAGCCAGAGCTTCACGCAGGACTTGAGTGTCGCCAAACCAATTCCCGCTGGCATGCCAATCAACCACCAACGGAGTCGCCAGGCCAGCGAATTCCGGAACCTATCAACATCCCCGCCACTCCTCAACAATGCCTGAGAAGTCATACAAGCATGTTCGGTATCGTCCGAACCCATTCCGTAACCGAAGAAGAACTGGGGACGGTCGAGGTTCGGAAAGAGCCTGGCGATTCGTTTTGGTGGCAGGTTCTCGGCCGGCAGGCCCATCGCGTCGCCGACGGCCTGACCGAGGAGACAGCCGACGATGGCGTCCTCGTCGAGAGGCGTCATCCCAACACCTCGACCTTCGGTTCGACCGGCCGCTTATCAACCAGTGACGGCCAATAGGCGAACACTTCCCGAACCTGCGGCCGACCTGTGGTGTAACCGGTGGTGCCGATCAATCCCGCCGTCACGAGCGGTGCGAATTCCTTGGTGAACCGCTCGACGGCCGCTTTGTTCGCATCTCGAACAGCCACGCGAAGGACAACCTCCGGCGGATCGGCTTGTGGCTTCAACACCCCCGGCACGCCATCGCCCCCGCCGAGAACTTCGACGTAGGAGTGCTCGTAGACGTGCCCCGCGGCTTTGAGTCGAGCGAGCAGAATCTCGCCACTCCTGCGAGCCTTGGCGATTGCATTCGGACCGACGATGACGAGCGAACCCGAGGCAGTGAACCCGTCGCGATAGGCGATCGAGACCTTGTACGTGTCGGTCGCGGGCTTCCCTTTAGAACCGGTGATCTCGACCACGTCTTTCGCAACTTCGCGTAGCGTCGGCGCGGTGAAGTCTCCGACCACATCCGGTGTGAAGTACTGCGCTGAATCGGCGACTTCGTAGAGGAGTTGTTCGCTAACGGTCTCGACCTTAACCGCCCCGCCGCTTCCTTCCGGTTTCGTGACGCGAAGGCCGCCGGCCTGGTTCAATTCGGCTATCGGATAGCCGACGTTTTCCAAATGATGGGCATCGGTCACGTTCGGCCAGAGGCCGCCGGTCATCTGGGCCCCGCACTCGATCAGGTGCCCGGCCACGGTCGCCGCGCCGAGTTTGTCCCAGTCGTCCCACGCCCAGCCGAACTCGTGCATGGCAGGGCCGACGACGAGCGACGCGTCGGCCACGCGACCGGTGATGACGACGGAAGCCCCGAGCCTCAGTGCTTCCGCAATCGGCCTCGCCCCAAGATACGCATTCGCACTGACGACGCGGGATCGGACGATTGCGAGCGGCTCGCCGGTGTCGAGGTGTCGAAACGCATGCCCCGCTGCAATCAACTCGTCGAGCCCGGGCAGTAAGTCGTCGCCCGAAATGACGCCGACCTTTCGGTCCGTGAGACCGTGCTTCGCCAGTACTTTCACTGCCTCTTCCCCGCACGCCTTAGGGTTCATCCCCCCCGCGTTTGTCACGATCTTGAGGTTCGGCTGCTCCTTCAAAGTCGAGCCGAGGCGGTCGAGTACGTCGAGAAAATCGTGGGCATACCCGGCGGCCGGGTTTCGCTGGCGCAACAGCGCCAGGATCGACATGGTCAGTTCGGCCAGGTATTCGAGGGTGAGGTAATCGAGTCGACCGGCGCGGGCGAGCCGAACCGGGGCGTCGACGTTATCCCCCCAGAACCCGCAGCCGTTGCCGATGCGAAGAGTTTTCATGGGGAGAATCCTATCCGGTTTCGGTTTGACCGCCCGGCGGCCGACGTTAAACTGATTGTGTCCCGCCTTCGGCTGTCGGAGCCGCCTGATGCCTTCCCGCCTATTCGGTTTCTGCGGGTTGTTCCTCACGTTCGTGACCGCCGCACGAGCTGAAGAGCCGAAGGTGCCGGAAGATTGGGCCTATAAGCCGGTCGTCAAGCGAACCGTGCCGACCGTCCGTGGCAAAGTCACCAGCCCCGTCGATGCGTTTCTGCTGGCCAAACTCGAATCCCGGAACCTCACGTTCGCACCGGCCGCGGACAAGGCCACGCTCCTGCGCCGGGTGACGTTCGATCTCACCGGTCTGCCGCCGACGCCTAACGAACTGGATGCGTTCCTGAAGGACGATTCGGCAACCGCATACGAAAAAGTCGTGGACCGGTTACTCGCCTCTCCGCGATTCGGCGAAAAGGCCGCGCTCTGGTGGCTCGACCTCGTGCGGTTCGCCGAGACCGACGGGTTCAAGGCGGACGACCCCCGACCGAACGCCTGGCGATACCGCGACTACGTCATCGAATCACTGAATGCGGATAAACCATTCGACCGGTTCGTGAAGGAGCAACTGGCCGGCGACGAACTTTTCCCGGGCAACCCTGCCGCACTCGTCGCGACCGGTTTCCTCCGCCACTTCCCGTACGAGGCCAACGGTGTCGACGTCGAATTGAAACGGCAGGACATGTTGAACGACATCACCGACACCGCGGCCGCCACATTTCTCGGCGTCACGCTCGGCTGCGCCAAGTGTCACGACCACAAGTTCGATCCGATTACCCAGGCCGACTACTACCGGACGCAGGCGTTCTTCGCCGGGTTTCTTCCAGCCGACCGGTCGCTGACTCATTCGGAAGATCGGGACAGGGCCGAGGCCGAATGGGAGACGAAAACGGCCGAGTTGCGAATGCAGATGGCCGCGATCGAAAAGCCGATCCGCGAAAAGGCCCAGGCCAAGGAGCGGAAGCGGTTCCCGGACGAATATGCGACACTTTTGGACATTCCGGAAGGGAAGCGCACCCCACTTCAGAAACAACTGGCGTTCCTTGTCGGCAAGCAAGTTTACAACCGGGCGAAGGTCGACCCCAAGCAGATGTCCGCGGCCGACAAGAAGAAATACGACGGCATGATGAAGCGGATGAAGGAATTGGAAAAGTCGAAACCGGCTGCCGGGCCGACGGCCATGGCCATGAGCGAGATCGGCACGGAATGCCCGCCGACGCACATCCTGCGGCGGGGCAATTGGCACAACCCGACAACCGAAGTGAAGCCCGGCTACCTTTCCGCCCTCGACGACCGGGACGCAAGCGTAACGCCTTTGAAGAGCTCCTCCGGCCGCCGATCCGCCTTGGCTAACTGGATTGCATCAGACAAGAACCCGCTTACCTCCCGCGTATTGGTCAACCGCATCTGGCAGCAACTCTTCGGCCGCGGGATCGTCGCCACCCCCAACGACTTCGGCGTCAGCGGCGAACGCCCGACACACCTCGAACTGCTCGACTGGCTTGCTCATGAATTTGTGAACCCCGCCCGTAAGGGCGGAGGTGTTATCGCAAAGCCCTGGTCGATGAAACACGTCTACCGTCTCCTTGTCACGTCCGCCGCGTACCGGCAGGCGAGTCGCGGCACAACCTCGGGCGCAACGATCGACCCCGACAACAAGCTTCTCTGGAAGATGCCCAGTAAACGGCTCGATGGCGAATCTCTACGCGATGCAGTGCTGAGCGTGGCCGGGATCATCAACTACAAGGCCGGCGGCCCCGGAGTGCACCCCGAACTTCCCGCCGAAATGAAGCCGGGCACTTGGAAGGTCTCAACCGACGCGGCCGAGAGGAACCGCCGCAGCGTCTACGTCTATGTGAAGCGTAACCTGCGCTACCCGTTCTTCGCCGCCTTCGACGCCCCGGACCGGAACGAAACCTGCGGTCGAAGGTTCGTCACGACCACGGCCCCGCAAGCCCTGATGCTCCTGAACGATTCCCTCCTGCTCGGCTACGCGAAAACTTTTGCCGCCCGGGTGCGGAAGGAAGCAGGAAACGATCCGGATAAGGTAATTGCCCGAGCATTTCGATTGGCGCTGGGCCGCGAACCCGACACGGAAGAGAAGGCGGCCGTGGAAGCTTTTATCAAAAATCGCAAGGGCAGTTTCGAGAGTGCGGTGACGGACCTGTGTCACTCGCTATTGAACCTCAACGAGTTCGTATATGTGGATTAACGACGCCGTAAACAAGCGTCACGCCGAGGCCTGAAATGAACTCACATTACTTGCAAGCACGTACGCGGCGAGAGTTTTTGCGGCTGACCGGAGCAGGCTTCGGGGCAATGGCATTCTCCGCATTAGCTGCCGCGGAAGACGCAAAGGCAACCACCAACCCCTTCGCCCCGAAGGTCCCGATTTTTCCCGTCAAGTGCAAGGCGGTCATCTTCCTCTTCATGGAAGGCGGCCCGAGCCATTTGGATCTTTTCGATCCGAAGCCGGAATTGCAGAAGCGGGCCGGGCAACCTTTACCGGCGAGCTTCGGCAGAATCATTACGCCAATGGGCACGGGGGGGAACAAATTACTGGCGTCGAAGCGGAAATGGGCGAAGCACGGCCAGAGCGGGTTGGAGATTTCCGACTGGCTGCCGGAGATGGCGAAGTTCGCCGACGACCTGTGCGTCCTCCGCGGCTGCCAGGCCGACAGCCTCAACCACGTCGGCGGCGTCTGCCAGATGAACACCGGGTCGCTGCTCGCCGGCCGGCCGAGCCTCGGATCGTGGGCCCTCTACGGCCTCGGTACCGTCAACCAGAACCTTCCCGGCTTCGTCGTCATGACCGACGGCGGCGAACCCTTCGGCGGCGCGCGCAACTGGGGCACCGGCTACATGCCCGCCACGTACCAGGGCACCCTGTTCCGCGGCGGGTCGGCCCCGGTCCTCAACCTCGCCCCGCCAGCCGGGGCGGCCGATTCCGAGCGGGCCAAACTCGACCTCATCCGCAAATTGAACGACATCCACAAATCGAGCCGCCCCGGCGACCTCGACCTCGACGCCCGGCAAAAGGCCTACGAACTCGCCTACCGCATGCAGGCCACCGCCCCGGAGGCGGTCGACCTGTCGCAGGAAAGTTCCCAGACCAAAGAGGCCTACGGGCTCAACGAAAAAGGCACCGCCGAGTTCGGTCACCGCTGCCTTTTGGCCCGTCGGCTCGTCGAGCGCGGTGTGCGGTTCGTGCAAATTTATTGCGGGGCCGGCAGCGGATGGGACGCCCACTCCGACCTTCAAGGCAACCACACCAAAATGTGCCGGCGGGCCGACAGACCCACCGCCGCCCTTCTCGCCGACCTCAAACGGCTCGGCCTACTCGATTCGACCCTCGTCATCTGGGGTGGCGAGTTCGGCCGAACCCCGATGAGCGAAGGCTCCAACGGCCGCGACCACGACCCCTACGGGTTTACCACCGTCCTCGCCGGCGGCGGGGTCAAGGGCGGATACGTCCACGGCGCCACCGACGAATTCGGCCTGAGAGCCGCCGAAGGCAAAGTCCACGTCCACGACCTGCACGCTACGATCCTGCGCCTTATGGGCCTCGACCACGAGAAGCTCACGTTCAAGCACAACGGCCGGGACGAACGGCTAACGGACGTTTACGGCAAAGTAGCGACCGAGATCCTGGCGTGACGAACTATTCCCCCGCCATCCAGGCACTCCTCGGCGACGGCACCCGCCTCGCCGACCTTGGGCCAGGTTCGCCGGACCTCTCGAAGAAATCATCTCTCCTCGCCTTCGACCCCCTCCGCGACCTCGGTCCCGTCAAAGACCCCGCGATGGCAAAACTCTGCCACGCGGGCCTCTGGCTCTACTTCGATTTCCTCGACGAATCGCACGTTATCAGTCAGGACGTCGAAACGCCGACCGGCTCGTTCTGGCATGCAATCGTGCATCGCCGAGAGCCCGATCCGGGCAACTCGAAATACTGGTGGCGGCGGGTGGGCAACCATCCGGTGCTGGCAAACTTGCCCGACCCGTTCGCGTTCGTGGACCGCTGCGAAAAAGCCCGCGGTACCGGCTCAGCCGAGGAAGCCGAATGCCAGAGGCAGCAACGCGCCGAGTGGCACGCACTTTTTGAATACTGCTTCCAAAATGCCATTTCGAATGGGTAAGCCGGATCGACACGGTCTCGTAAATCCGGTTATCCTGTCCTCACAACTTCTCTTCCCCACCGGCACGGAGGCCGACGCGTGGCGTACACCTTCACGAAACTCTTCGCCTGCTTCAGCCGACGAGCAAAAGCGCACACCGGCGGCGATCCGGGTGCGGTGCGGCTTTATTCGGACCGCGTTCTGGCGGCTCCGGTCGAATCGCTGCTCGACCCTTCTTTGTACTTCCACCCGTCCGCACCCGACATGATCGACCTGAACCAATCGGCCCCGCGGTTCGAATCGCCGGTCTCGGCCGGGCGATTGACCGCCGACCGCCTCGGTCCGCCGCCGGCGTGGGGGCTACCCGAATTGCGGGACATGGTGGCGGCCCGATTCGGACACAAGGTTGAAAACGTTCTCGTCACTCGCGGGGCGTCGGGCGCGTTTGCCGCGGCACTCGATGCGTTCGTGAACGCCGGCGACCGGGTCGTGCTGTTCGACCCCTGTTCTCCGCTCTTCAATCTGGGAGCGGCGAGTCGGCGGGCGACCGTGCGGCACGTAGCGGTCGGGTGTGACTTGGCCGTATTTCGCCGGGCAGTGAAAGGGGCGAAATTGGTCGCACTTTCGATCCCGAACAATCCGACAGGCAGCGTCATCCCAAACGAAACACTGGATGAAATGGTGGCCATTGCCGCCCGGGCAGGGGCGGTCGTGTATATCGACGCCACGCTCGACGTCGATCGGAAGTTGCCGTCCGGGAAGCGTGTATTGGCGGCCGGGTCGGCGTCCGCGGCGTTCGGGATGAGCGGGCTGCGGGTCGGTTGGCTGGCCGGGCCGCCGGGTCTCGTGCGGCCGAGCGCCCTCGCCCAGGCCCTGGCCGGGCCGTTCGTGCCATCAGTCTGTCAACGGGTCGTCGCCCGCGTGCTCGGCGAACCGGCTTCGCCCCCGACCGACGGTCCGGCCTCGCGCCGCCGGTGGGCGTCGGAGCGACTGAACGCCGCGGGACTGCGTGTAGACGGTGGCGGGGAGGGGTATTTTCTTTGGGCAGACGTTTCGGCGTTGGGTCTCACCGGCCGGGAGTTCGCGGAGAAGTTACTCGCCGAACACCGCGTTCTGGTCGGCCCAGGGGACTTGTTCGGCCCGTCGGGAACGGATTTCGTTCGCGTTAGTCTGGCCGCGGACGACGGACGGGTGCGGGAAGGGCTGGCCCGGATCGCGGCTTTTGAATCGGGCAGAAGGGGCACGGCCGAAGTCGCATCGGCCCGGGTGCGGGTGGACGCCGGGGCCGAAGAGCGGCCGCCGGCGTTCAGTCGGGCGTAAAGCTCACCGGTATTCGTCGCGGATCGGGTGGAAGATGTCCACCGCTTTCACCGGCCCGCCGAGGGGGACGACGCGGTGGCGGACGTTGCCGGGGATGTAGAACACGTCGCCGGGGCCGAGTTCCTTTTCTTCGTCGCCGATCTGGAAAAGGGCCCGCCCTTCGACGACGACGCCGAGTTGTTCCTGCGGGTGGGCGTGCCAGTCCACCACGCCGTCGGCCGGGATGTCGGCCAGTGAAACCTGAACCTGGTCACCGACATACGTGCGGACGTTGACCTTCCCGAACACCGTGTGCCGGCCCATTTCTTCGGTGGAAGGAAAATATCGGCTCATTTCGACGGCGTGAACTTGTTCCCCAGCGTCGCCTGCACCTCGGCCGGGGCGCGGACGATCATCGACATGCTCGGAAAGTGGAACGTGATCGACGCCGGGCCGCCCCCTTCGCCCCGCCAGACGTACGGGTCTACCTGCGACTTGATCGCCTCGATCAGAAAGTCGGCGTTCTTCTTGGTCTGCTCGAAATCGAGGAGCGGGCCCCACCGCAACGCCCCGCCGTTAAGTCCCTGGATGATGTCGCCGAGGTAGTAGGCTTTCGTCACCAGCATGGTTCGGGCTTTCTCGACCGTCACCACCTGGATCACGTTGTCCTTGACCACGAAGGTGAGCGATTGAGATTGGAGCATTCCGCGGAGGTAGGTGCGGGCCGTGAGCGGTTTGCTCCCGGGGTTAAACGAGACGGGCTTTTTTAGGTCGATCCCCAGGTCGTCGAGCGACTTCTCCTCGATGGCGATCGGCTTGTCGATCGCGTTCGAGAGCGTCTGGATCGCTTCGCCGAGTTGCAGCCCCGTCACCGGCACGTTAACCGGTTTATCGAGGGCTACGAGGAGCGACTTCATCTCGGGGGAGAGTTCTTCTTTTTGCAACCGACTATCCCGCCGTCGCCAGTCCTTCGGGAACTCGATGTCGCCCTTCGCCGGCATGGAAGAGCGGTACAAATCATTGAACGCGTACAGCACCCGTTCCTCGTGCATCTTTGTCAGAGCCCGGGCCGTGGCGACGTTTTCGCTCATGGTCCCCTTGTACCCGAGCATGATCGCGGCGGGGTTGTCCGGGTATTTGGCCAGGAGCACGGCGGCTTTAGCCTGGGCCTCGCGGGTCCGCCCGGCGGCGACCAGCGTGGCCACCTTGGCGACCTCGTCGTTTACCTCCTTCGTCTCGGCTCGCATAGCGGCAATCGCCTTTTCGTTCGCGGCCTTCGCGTTCGCGCGGGCAGCGTCGTCCGGCGTCGCCGTCGGCGCCCCCTTCAGCACGTCGATCTTCGCCTGGATCGTCTGCGTCAACTCCGCCCGCTTGCCGGAGCTGATGACCACGGAGAGGTCGAGAGCGAGTTGCGCCTGCTTGAGTCGGTTAATGGCTTTCAGGGCCGAAATGCGGGCGACCTTGCCCGCATCCTTGATTGCGTCGTTCACGTCGGACTCGGCCTTCTGGTCCGCCAGATCCCGAGCGGTCTGCGCCTGGGCGATCGCGTCGGACTTGTTCGGAGGCTGCCCTTGGGCGGCGGCCAGGACGAACCCCGTGGAAACGGCGGCGAGTAGTCGGCGGAACATGAGAAATCCTCTCGCGGATACCACCTTGAACGTACACCGAACGCCCGGCGTTTGCCAGCGGTCATTCGTGCCGGGCCGGGACCATACGGGCCGCATAATCGGAACCGTTCCGCACACTTTAGCCAGATGGCTCCCGATTTAGGCAGCGACCGGCATCCTTTCAGTCGTCGGTAGTGACCTGCTTGAATTGTTCCCTCCCCACTTGTGGGGGAGGGTTAGGGTGGGGGGTAAAACCCACGGGCGACTCTCACCCCCACGCTAGCCCTCCCCCGTTGAGGGGGAGGGAACAAATCACTGAGACATTACCCGGCCGCCGCTCGCCTTGACCCCATTCCCCCCACTTGGTACACCCCTCCGGCCCGGGAGGAGAGTTATGTGGCGTCGGCGGCGGTCCTTGATGCTGGCCATCGCCCTCGTCGTCGGGGCTGTGGGCCTCGTCATCGGCGGCCTCGGCGCACTCTTAAAGCACGAGCCCGAGTTTTACATCCGGCCCGGCTGTCCGGACGAATTTGTGGCCTCGGAACAGGCGGCCCGGCTCATCACCCGGGTCCAGGACCTCAAAAACGACATTCGCCTCAAGCCGACCTGGGCCGGCACACTTCGCGCCGACGAACTCAACAGTTTCTTCCGGGAACACATGGCCGACGGCGGCGGGTTTGCCGGGGCATTGCCGGCGGGCTGCCACGACCCGCGGGTGGCGATCGACGGCGACCGCCTCAAGTTTGGTGTCCGTTACGGTCGCGGAATCTGGAGCACCGTCCTCTGGGTCGAACTCCGCGCCTGGTTGGTGAAGACCGAGCCGAACTGCCTGGCCGTCGAACTCACCGCGATCCGGTCCGGGTCGATCCCGGTGAACTCGCAGGCCGTCCTCGACGCAATCACCGAAGCGGCCCGGGACTCGAATATCGACGTGAGCTGGTACCGGACGGGCGGCCGGCCGGTCGGCCTGTTCCGCTTCTACGCCGACCAGCTCCGCCCCACCACCCAAATCCTCTCGTTCAAAATCGAAAACGGCGCGATCATCGTCGGCGGCAAATCCCAGGTCGATCCGACCGTGAGCGGGACTGAAGCCGTCAGGTAGCCCTCGTTCCCGGCGTCCCATCGGGAACGATGACGCGGGCCCAGTTACTTCTCCACCGCTTCCGCTTCGACCGGGATCAACGCCGTCGCCCCGCCGTTCAGGTCCGTCTTCAACCGAATCGTCTTGGCCACGGTACCGACCTTGGTCGGGGCGAACCGCACGGTGACGATTTGCACGGGCGTCGCGGCCGGGAAGACTTCGACGGTGACACCGTCGCCGTCGTCGGCCGGGGCGGTCACCTTGAACGGTTTCGCTGCCCGGACCATCACTCGCAGGGTGGTGCTTTCGCCGACCTTGATCCCGCTGAAGCTCACCTTCTGCGGGTTCACGTCGAGCGGGGCCTGGATCATCCCGGCAACCGGTACGGGGATGAGCGGGGCGGTCGGGTCGTTGGTTTTGAGGATGACCTGTTCGGCGAGCGACCCGGCCGGGGCACTATCCTTGAGCGAAACCGCGATTTTGAATTCGTTCCCGAAGCTGAACCGGCCCGGTTCTTCGACCTTCACGTCGAACGGCCCGTTGCCGTCGGCCACGCCTGTGATTTTCCAATCCCGCTGCCGGCCCTGGTACTTCAACGTCACGGTCTGGGTCGGCTTCGCCCCTTGCGCCACCACGCCGAAATTCACCTGCCCCGGCGTCAGGAGCACGTCGGTCCGGCTATACGCCTGCACTCGGATGACCGCGGTCGACGTGTATTGCGGGCCGAAAGTGATGCGGAACGTCTGCGCGTTGGCTCCCCGGAATTTGCCCGCGTCCATCGTGACGCCGAACTCGGCCGACTCGTTCGGCTGCAAAACGTGCTTCGGCGGATACGCTTCGAGGCAGCCGCACGATTTCTCCACCGCGATCACCTGCATCGGCACGTCGTAGATGTTGGTGATGGTGAACTTGTGGGCCGCCACCGTGCCGCCCGGGATCGTGCCGAAATCGTGGACGAGGACGGCCGGCGTGTTGTCCTTCTGGAAGAACTTATTCGCCCACGGAACCGGCCCGCTGGGTTGCTGGGCGAGTGACGCGGCCGGGGCCGCGAGCAGGGCAAGTGTGAGTGTGAGTCGGACGAACGGTGCCATCCCGCGGCCTCCTTTGCCGGTCAAATTGTCCCGCTATTTCATCGGCCGTAGGCCCGGCCAAGCCGAAGTGGGCAAGCTGGCGAGGCCCGGAAAAGTTCAAGCCCCGCCCGGTGAACCGGTCGGGGTTTGCGCAGGTTGCCTAGCTTTACAACATAACTGACCAATAAACAAAACAGAAGCCCGTTTAATTTAGACGTTGGCCAACGAGCCATGACGACCAGGGAGCCAAACCACTACTCTTTCTCTCTTCCGAATGCCTTTCTCAGTGCACGCTTAACAATCTCAGGAATCGGCTCTTCCTTCTCCTCTGCCGCATTCGCGACTGCCTCAAAGTCGGCGACTTCTGTCCCCTCCCAAACAACATCGAGCCTTCGCATTGGTCGCATTGCGACATGATCGTAATCTTCGGGACTGGCCCAGTAACATGTAGCGCAAATTGTCTGGTCTTTTTTCACAAGCCAATTCTCGCAGTGTTCACACGACCAAGACTTGGCTCGATTGCAGGATCCGCAAAGTGGCATGTACTCTTTCAATTCGGGGGCCGCCGGCTCGCCACCAACTTCAAAAGGGACGCGATGATCGAGCTGGAGATAGCGCGACTCGTAGCTTGTTCGACATATCCCGCACTTGGAACCGTGCTCGATACAGACCTGTCCGTGAAATTCTTTCGATAAGACTTGACGCCCACCGAGGCGATCATGCCGAATTGCCGCAACATCGCCAAATTGGTAGCCGGCAATCTTGCGGCCTGCACTGTTTTTAGTCCAGTACATATCCAGTGGCAAACCCTGTTCGCGAACATCGCGGATGGCGCGAGGTGGATGCTTGTAGCCGTAGTTCTCAAGATCTTCTGTTGTGATACTGCCGTGTTTCAATATGTGATCGACGACGACTCGGGACCGTTTTCCCGTAATCATTTTGGCTTTTTCCAGGATTTCCTTTGGCAACTTGGGCTTGCTCATGTATTGACAAAAAGGGAAGGTTCGGGTTCATCTTTCAGGCAAGGCGGTACATCCCCAAGTTGCGCCAGCAGCCCCGAGGAAATATAAAGCGACTCAAAGGTAGTGTCTCTTCGACCGAGCAAGGTTGCCTGTGTTGAAGGGCCTACTTCCACGTCAAAACGGACGAGGTCCAATTCGCCGGGAAGCGGCTGCCCATGAACCTTTTCTCCGGTTCGTCCATCGTAACTGACAATGAAAGCCACTCCGCGACGGTTTAGCTCGGTCAGCGATTCGACGAATGAATCGTACTTCACTCCAGCACAATATCGGTGGTCTCGTGTTTCACAGACACCTTGGTAAGGTGGGTCCATGTAAACGACATCCTCGGTGGTTGCTTCGGCGAGGATCTCCCGATAGTCCTTACATGTCAACCGGACACGGCCGCGCAATAAAGTTGACGCGTCCCTGATGTTTTGAGCCATCGTTCCTGGCCGCATCCCTAGTCTCCGGTTGTCAGGACTGTTGTTAAACTTTCCGTCCCCGTTGTAGCGCACAGCAGCCTTTACGCATCTCGCTAAGAGATACAGGAAATACTGTGGCTCATTCGTTCCGTTGAATTGGTCCCGAACCCAGTCGTAGTACTCGCGCTCTCGACCTACCTGCGCCAACCAAAGCGACTTGTATTCCTCTGCCAACTCATCAGGTTGATTTACGATCATCTTCCAGAGCTTCATTAGCGGCTCATGGGCGTCGTTTAGGAAAAAACGGTGAGCCCGACGAAGGTAGGCTGTGGCCAAGCTAACGGCCGCCGAGCCGGCAAACGGCTCTATCAAGCGCTTTGTGCCTCGTGGTACGCACGCGAGAATCTGTCTCGCAAGTTGCCTCTTGCTTCCCTGATAGGGAAATGGATGGGGAACGCCTCGTACAGCACCCATCTCAACCTCCTCTGAATGCGTGTACAGGAATTATTGTGAATCGTCGTTTCGGGTCAAGGAAGAATCTCCAGACTCTGCCCTTGAATCTCACTTCGCTGTCGCCCACTGCTGCTTCATAAACTTCAACCCGTTCTGGTACACGTCTTCCGGGCTGGGGAAGAGGTCGCGCCAGACTTTGGTGGCGGCGGCGAGGTCCGGCAAAGCTCGTCCAAACGACTCGATCACCAGCCAGCCGTCGTAGCCGACTTGCTTCAGCGTCTTGAACGTGTCGGCCCAGTTCACCTGGCCGGTGCCGGGAGTGCCGCGGTCGTTCTCGCTGATGTGGACGTGGGCGAGAACCGGGGCGACGGTGCGGATAGCCGTGGCCGGGTTCTTCTCTTCGATGTGGGCGTGGAAGCTGTCGTACATGGTGCGGAAATTCGGGTGGTCCACCGCGTCGACCAGCGCCTTCGCGTCCGCCGCTGTGGTGAGGACGTAACATTCGAACCGGTTCAGATATTCGATGGCGAGGGTAAGGTTCGCTTTCTTCGCGTGCTCGGCCGCCACCCGGAGTACGTCGGCCGACCGCTTCTTCTCGTCCGCCGTCGGCCCCGCCCCGCTGAACACGCCGATGGCCGAGTGGTACGGCCCGACCATGTTCTCCGCCCCGAGCACGTGGTTGATATCGATCGCCCGCTTGATCCAGTCGAGCCCCGCCAGGCGGACGCCCGCGTCCGGACTGACGATATTCTGGTCGGGTTTCAGGATCGTCACCGTCGTGCACTTCAACCCCAGCTTATCCAGCTCGGCCCGCGTCGCTTTGTAATCCGCCGGGGCGCCGCCGAAGACGGGAATCTCCACGCCATCGAACCCGGCTTCTTTGATCTTCGCCATGGTCGGGTAGTCGGCCGGGGTCACGTGGCCGGTCCAAAGAAGCAGGTTCATTCCGGTCTTCATCGTGCAACTCCGGGAGAGGGGCGCGTCGGCGGCATTTTCCGGTTCCCGTGCAACACCGGCAAGGGGCGGGCACTCTTGTCCGCGACGGCACGCCGACTCAAAATGGAATCGTGTTCACAGGAGGCGTACCGTGACCGACCCCCGTCTCGCCTGGCTGCTGCGCGTTCTGGACGAGGGCTTCGACAAGAAGGCGTGGCACGGGCCGAACCTTCGCGGCAGCGTGAAACTGGTCGAAGTCGACGTCGCGGCGTGGCGGCCCGGGCCGGGGCGGAAGAACGTCTGGGAACATGCGATGCACGCGGCGTACTGGAAATATGCCGTACGACGACGGATCACCGGCGAGAAGCGCGGGTCGTTCCCGTATGCGGGATCGAACTGGTTCGCCCGTCCCGATCCGCACGTCCACCTGATGGATTGGCCCGAAGCCTGGACGGCGGAAAAGAAGCTGCTCGATGAACAACATCGCCTGTTGCGGGAAGCCGTGGCGGCGTTCGACCCGAAGAAGCTCGACAAACCCTGGGCCGGCAGCAAATACGTTCCGAGAGAACAAATCCTCGGTGTGGCAATGCACGACGTCTATCACGCGGGGCAGATTCAACTCATCAAGAAACTGGCAACCCGAGAAAGTTGAGAAGGGTATTCGCCGCCGCATGTGCAAACGCCAAATCGTTGACGTGCAAATCGTATTCGACGAGTAATTTCGACGGGTACACCCAGTTCCTCAAACTCTGGAACAAGGCCGCGTCGGCCTCGGGCCACCAGAACGGCTGCCCCTCCCTGCCAAGAGCTGACACGCCCCGCAACGGCGCCAGAATCCGCGTCGGCCCGGCGGCCGCACTCGCTTTCTGGGCAATGTCCTTCCCGATTTGATCGAGTTCTTCCGGCGTCGTCCTCATCAGCGTAAAAGTCGGGTGCTGGCGGAGGAACCGGCGTTCGGCGTACTTTTTCGGAATCGACTCCGTCAGTCCGAACTTCACCCCGTCGAGTGCCCCAACCGAAATGACCTGTGGAATCCCCTTCAACCCGGCCGCGGTTAGGCGATCCGGACCGGCCGACATTTCTCCGCCCACCAATTCGGCCGCCAGTTCCGTCGTCGTGAGGTCGAGTACGCCCGCGATCAACCCGTCGCGGATCTGCCATTCCATTGCCCGCCCGCCGAATCCGTCGGCAACGAAGGCGCGCACGACACAGCCGGCCGCTTCGAGAACGGCCGTCGCCGCCGTCACGCAGGCTTGCGTTTCTTCACACCCGGTCGCGGCAATCACGGGTTTACTCGACACCGCCGCCATGCCTTTCGCTCCCGGGCCGGAAATTGAATGCTATGGTACAGGCAGAGGGGAGTTCCGCCACGAAGGGGGCGCCATGCGCGGGTTGGGTTTACGCATTCTGAAATCGGCCGGGCCCGCGGCCCTCGTTTTGGCTGGGCTGGGTTACCTGCTCGCCGAAATGGCTGGCACCTGGTTCGAAGTCAATAATTCGACCCGCACCCGCGGTGCCGAAACCGTCTCCGCGACCCTACGCCAAACGTTGCCGTTCACCATGGCCGCGTGGGGGTTCGGACTGACCGCGGGGTACGAAGTGATTCGTTCCCTCTGGATGCCGAAATCAAAACCGAAACCCGTCGCGGCCGACCCGTCTGTCGAAGACGCACTCCAACAACTCCTTCGGGAAGCGGACGCCCGCAGTCTGGCCGAAACCCCGCGGCCGGTTGAGGGTGTTTCGATGCCGGTCGTTGAAAGAGAGACTATTTCGCACCCATAGTGAGTGAACAATCAGCGACATTCCAAGTCATGAATATGACAAGCGCACGCCACTTGATCAGCATTTTGTAGTGTTGCACGGGGACCATATAAGTTAGGATACAACCCATGGAACGCCCCCTCACCCTTCTCGACAGACTTCATGTGGCGGAACCCTGCACAGTGCCGTGGGACGGCATGGCGGGTAGTGACAAGGCTCGATTTTGTAACCAATGCAATAAGCATGTCCACGACCTGTCGGCAATGGTGCGTGCAGAAGCGGAGTCGTTCTGCCGGCAGAACCCGACGGCGTGTATTCGGTTCACCCGAAATGAACTCGGCAAGACATTGACAAGAGATTCCGCCCGGCCGGGATGGCTCCGCCGATTGGCATTCGTCGTCCCAGCTTGGTTAGGATTGTCGGCTGGTGTCGGTTGTGGCACCCGGGATACTTGCACAATGGGTAAACCACCGACGCCTCTCCCGATTGTCGTGAGCGAGAACGAAGACGACATCCGGTCCGCGAAGGATGCCGCGAAGGACCCCTCGACTTTGATCGGAAAACCGTTGGATGAAGTCTTACGTCGATTAGGTGTGCAAATTACGCAGGATACGCTTTGGAGTCTTGGTGGTGCCACGTTCGAGGACGTGTCGGGGAAAACACGTGGGTTCCGAATCCGCTCGTCGGCTGGAGATTTGGTTTGGGTGTACGTTCCGGCCCCGGACAACCAATACATTTCAATGGATTGGGATAAAGGGAAGAAGGAACTCGTAACCGGCATCGCCATTCAAAGACAACTGTTTCCGGGCTGGATCATTACCGGAAAGGTCGATCCTGACTTGCATCGAACCTAAAACGTACTCATTAGAACCTCAAAATAAAGTCCATCGTAAACCGGTAATTAAACAAATCCCGGTTGCCCAACACAGGCAGCTCGAACGCGGCCCCGATCTGGGCCGATTCACTGATCTTGAACCGCCCGCCGATTGCCCACGTTAGCAGGTTGGACCCCTCCGCATTCGCCCCGATGTTGGCCAGGTCCCGGCCTTCGGCCCCGAATCCGGGACGGGCCTGACCGTCCTTTGTGTACAGGAAGTAATTCATTTCCATGAGCGGGTAGAACCGGTGCTGATCGCCCAGGTCCAGGTCCAGGTGGCCGCTGATGTACCAGAAGTCGCTGCGGTCGCTGCTCGTGGCGATGGAATAGCCGGTGTTCGCCATGACGTTGACGGTACCCGCCCGGGTACACGCCAGCGACTGGGCGTAACTCAAGTACGGTACTAGCGAGAGGTTGCCTGTGTCCTGATAGACCGAACTCGACCCGATCGGAATCTGGAAGACCATCCCGGCCGCGAAGATGGTGTGGTTTTCCGGGTCGCGGTAGAAGGTGTATTTGGGGGCGAGTTGGAGTTCCGTAAGGCCGTATTCGCTCGTCAAGGGGGAGGCGGAGCCCGGGGTGAACGATTGCAGCCCCAACTTGTTCATCGTGAGCGACAGCCGGTCGGTGAACGCGAGCCGGGCCTGCGTTCCGAGGAACCAGGCACTGCCTCCTTGGAACTGCGGGTTGTCGGACGGAATCTTCTGATACATCAGAATCGGTCGGATTTCCGTCAGGCTCCGCGGGTCTTCGAACAGGAACGGGTTGGTCACCGGACTGGCGAAGAATTCGAAATCGCGGTCGCTGCACAGCCAGGTCTTGCCGCTACCCAGTGCGTTCATGAACCCGTCACCGAAGCTGTGGGATTCGCGCGTCTTGTAGGTGTCTTTACCGTGGTCCCGCCGGATGAAATCGTCGAGGGGGTCGGCCGCGGTTTTTGTCGGGCCGGACGGGGCATCCAGTTGGCTGGCGGATACGGTGGCCGCTTCCGTCCGCGGGGCAAGAGTCGCCGCTCGCGTCGGGGGAGGCGGGTCGTAGGCGACGGGGCGAATTTCCGTCGTCATCGGCGTCGGGCGAATCGGTTCGCTTCGCAATGGCGGCGGGTCGTCGCCGACCGGGGAACCGGCCGAGCGGGTCATGACCGGCGAGAGCAATAAACCGCCGGCATCGCCTGATGAAACGGGATTGGGTGTTGATCCCAATTCTACGGGGCGAATCGGGGACTGCCCAACCACCGGACCGGCAGCCGCTGTCAGAATCAGTAGTCCGACCCACGCCCGAGCCATCCGTGGCCCCCCTGCCGCGCGCCGCGCGACTGTTCGCCTAGCGCCCCACTTCGCCTTGTCACCATCGACCGGCCGCCCCGCCCGGATTTACGCGAACCCGAATTCCCCCCCAACCGCCGACTCTCTTGCCGATATAACGTCCCCCAATACCCGGGTCGGCTTTTCCCACGCGGTACAAGTTACCCGGCTTCCCAATCGTGAGAGCGAGGGCGGTCATGCGTCGATCGTGGTATGTGGCCGGGGCTGCACTGGCCGTCGTCGGCTTGTTCGCCGGGCTGACCCCGGCCTGGTGGATCAAGGGGCACGAATCGATCACCGAGGCGGCCGCCAATGCCCTGCCCACGGAGGTCCCCGCGTTTTTCCGGGCCGGGGGGAAGCACCTCGCCCAATTCGTCGGCGATCCGGACCGGTGGAAGAACCGGGACACGCCCTGCCTGCGGACGTCAGAGGAGGCGAATCATTACCTCGACCTGGAAGAGTTGGAGGGGAAACCCTTGCCGAAGGGAAGCCGGTTCAAGGGCATGGATCTGATGCGGAGTCTGAATAAGGATCCGTTGAAAGTCGGGTTGTTGCCGTATGCCATTGAGGAAGGGTACGAGCGGTTGGCGGTGGCGTTTTCGGACTACCGCAAGCATCCGGATAACGAATCGATCCGGATGAAGTGTCTGGTTTACGGTGGCAACCTCGCCCATTACACCACCGACGCCTCGATGCCACTGCACACCACGTTGAACTACGACGGGATCAGACAGGCGGACGGGTCGATCAAACAGAAGGGAATCCACGCCAAGTTGGACGGGTTCCCGGAGAAGTTCAAGCTGACGCCGGAGGAAATCTGCCGGGGGCTGGAGGCCAAGCCGGTGACGGATGTTTGGAGCCACATCTTGGAATTCATCAAAGCCTCACATGCGGAAGTGGACAAATGCTATGAATTCGATGCGGCCGGGGCGTTTGAAACGCCGACGGATGCGAGCCGGGCGTTCGTGCTCGGTCGCTGCCGGGCCGGGGCCCAATTCACGGCCGACATCTGGCTTTCCGCATGGAAACTGAGTGAGAAACTGCCGAACCCGTATTAGATAACGGGCTCTGCCCCCGGCGGCGGGGTGCCCTTCCCCGCCTTGACATATTCGGCGCGTTGCCGAGCGTACTCCTCGGCCGAGGGTTCGCCGGCCGCGGTGCCGTCTTCAAAGATCTTCTTCAAAAACGGCACGCACCACCCGCACCCGGTGCCAGCGCCGCCGCACTCGGAAAGTTGGCTGGCGACTTTCGGCGAATGCAGGCGGACGAAATTGACGAGCTTCCGCTTCGGAACGCGAAAGCAGAGGCAGACGTGGTCGTCGAGGTCCATATCGACATGATACGCCCGGTGCGGTACTCCTTTGCCGAGAAAGACGCAGGCGGTTTCGGCCGTATGACTTGAGGATGCCTGCCAATCCGTTATTCACCACCGACGAGTCGCTTTTCCGCCGCCGACCATATGTCATTTACCTCACCGGAAGGTTTTTCGGTACCCTCGCGAACGGGTCTCAGTCCGTCCTTCTCGCCTGGGACGTGTACGAGATAGCCCGCCGGTCGATGTCCGTGGCCGAAGCGTCATTTGCGGTGGGGATGGTCGGGCTGGTTCAATTTCTGCCGCTCGTGGCCCTGACGCTCGTCGCCGGCGAGACGGCGGACCGGTATAGCCGCAAGCTGATCCTGGTCGCCTGCTACGCGGCCGAGTTGGCAATTGCCGTGGGACTGGCCTTGGCCTCATCCTGGAGCGACAAACTCGCACCACTGTTTATCCTGTCGGCCCTGTTCGGAGCTGCCCGGGCGTTTTTCCAGCCGTCGGCCAGCGCCCTCGGCCCGATGCTCGTGCCCCTCCCCCTCCTGTCCCGTGCGATCGCCACCAATTCGCTCGCCTCCCAACTGGCCAGCATTATCGGGCCGGCACTGGGCGGCTGGCTGTGCTCGTTCTCCCCGGCCCACGGGTACGCCGTCTGTGCCGGGCTGTATGCGGCGGCCGCGACGTGTGCCTTGTCGATCCGGGTCGATACCCGCCCGCCGGTCGAGCCCGGTCGTTCGAGGACCGCTCAAATTCGCGAAGGGTTGGTTTACGTCTGGCGGAACAAACTGGTGTTCGGCGCCATTTCGCTCGACCTATTCGCCGTACTCCTCGGCGGAGCGACCGGTCTGTTACCCGTCTTCGCCCGGGACGTGCTGGCCGTCGGTCCCGAAGGTTTCGGCCTGCTGCGGGCGTCGCCCGCGGTCGGCGCCTTGCTGGTCGCCGGATTCCTGGCCGTCCGACCGATCCGGTCCCGGGCGGGGAAGAAAATGCTGATCGCCGTCGGCCTGTTCGGCTTCATGACCGTCGTGTTCGCGCTGTCCCGGTCATTTCCCCTCTCGATTTTCGCTTTGGCCGTGCTCGGCGGGGCGGACATGGTGTCCGTGTTTACTCGGCAAAGTCTGGTTCAGATCTCTACGCCGGATCGGATGCGGGGCCGCGTCTCGGCCGTCTCGACCCTGTTCATCGGGGCGTCGAACGAACTGGGCGAATTCGAGAGCGGGGTGACGGCCAGACTGTTCGGCCCGGTCGGAGCGGTCGCGTTCGGCGGCGTCGGCTCACTGATCGTAACCGGAACGTGGGCCTGGATCTTCCCCGACCTCCGAAAAGCGGATCGGTTGCACGGGCACTAAAAGTGGCGAGCCGGTCGCGACAACCGTCGGGAAAAACCCCGACCGGTCCCTTGTCCGGCTCGTCGGGAATGCCGAACCCGACTACTTCGGCTCCAGAATCTTCACCTGCGTCGTCAGCGTATACGGCAGGCCGTCGATCTCGTAGTCGAAGTCGGCCAACACAACCTTGTACATCGGCCCGGCCGTGGCTACCTCGATGACGCACTCGTCCTTCGGCGTAATGTCCTTCGACACCCACTTCGACTTCCGGAAGTCCCGCGTCGCCGACTCGGCCGTCCAGTACCGCACTGCCTTGATCTCCTTGTCCGGGCAAACCGTCAGCTTCGTCGAGTGCTTGTCCACGTCCTCGTACTTCCACGTCTGCTTCGGCATTGGCTT
>DASXPC010000262.1:0-16584 GCA_036493815.1 Fimbriiglobus sp.
CCAACACGACTTGGCTGAGGACCAGGAGGTCGGTCACGCTCCCGTTGCCCCGGATTCCGATGACGAAGACGGCGGGAACGATGGCGAGGAGGCGGGTGACGAGCCGGCGAACCCACGGCCGGACGCGCCACCGCATAAATCCTTCCATCACCACCTGCCCGGCCAGCGTTCCCGTGATCGTACTGCTCTGCCCGCTCGCCAACAAAGCCACGGCGAACAACGTGCTGGCCAACGCCGTCCCTAATAGCGGTGCGAGAGTCGCATAGGCCACCACGACCCAGTCGGGCTTGCCTTTGTAAAGCTCCCGGCCGTCGGGGTGCCGGATCAGAATGTCCTTCTCGTCGTCCGCCGCCTGGACCGCGGCGGTCGGATCGTCCGGGATTTCCTGCGTGTATGGATGAAGGACCAGGGCCGCCAATACCAGGATCGCGGCATTGACGAAGAAGGCGATCGCCAGGGCCAGTACCGTGTCGATCGTATTGAACCGGATCGACTGCCGAATCGTCCCGCCGTTTGTTGCCGGTTTCCGCGTATTCACCAGGGCCGAGTGCAGGTACAAGTTGTGCGGCATCACCGTCGCGCCGATGATCCCGATGGCCACGACGATCATCCCGTTCTCGCGGAACCCGGGCGAAAGCAGTGCGAGGCCCATTTCCGGAAAGCTGGGCCGCGTTTCCGGCAGCAGAAAGATTTCGGTGAAATAGCACCCCCCGATAGTGGCGACGAGGGCCACGACGATTGCTTCGATTAATCGCATGCCGAGGCCTTGCAGGGCCAGTAACAGCAGGACGTCGAACGCCGTGATGAGCACGGCATAGAAGAGGGGGATGTGGAACAGGAGGTTGATCGCCACGGCCCCGCCGAGAACCTCGGCCAGGTCGCAAGCCATGATGGCGAATTCGCAGGCGAGCCAATTCGGCCACCGCGTCCAGGCCGGGTAGTAGTCGCGGCACGCCTGGGCGAGGTCCTTGCCGGTGACGACGCCGAGACGGGCCGACAGCACCTGCATGAAAATCGCCATCAGACTCGACGCGGCCACCACCCAGAGCAAACCGTATTTATAGTTGGCCCCGGCCTGCAGGTCCGTGCCCCAGTTCCCCGGGTCCATGTAGCCGACACTCACCAGAAATGCCGGACCGACGAACGCCCGATATTGCTTCCAGAACGGTGCCGTCGCCGCCGGCACCGGCACCGTCCCGTGCAACCCCTCGAGTGATGGAATTTCTTTTCCACTGACGACTAGCGGATTCCCCTCCGCCTTGGGTGCTGGCCCCGAGACTGTCTTCATCTTGAACCAACTCCGAACGAATGCAGTTCACGGGACTAAAGGTTACGCTAATTGTGCTAGTTAGCATACCCTAATAACCGCATTCGTCAAGACTATTCTCCCTTAGGGTCTCTGCACTTGAATGTAATCGTGCGTTGCAAGCCTAAAGTAGAAGGCGTGTTGGAACTCATTCAAATCCCGTTCAAACCTTTCCCGAGAGCCGCGGCCAACTGCTCGAACGGCTCGCTGCCAATGGAAATCCGGATCAACCCCGGCGTGATGCCCATCGCCAGCTTTTCGGCCACAGGCATGTTCCGGTGCGAGGCCGCATCCGGGTAGCTGATGGTCGAATTGGCATGACCCAAGGACGGTGCGAAGGGCAAGTCGGCCCCCGCGGCCCGCAGGAACCGGTTCACGCCGTCGCGGCCGCCGGCCAGCTCGACCGCGAACACGTGGCCCGGTCCGGCGGGCAGAATCCGCCGGGCGAGTGCGTGGTCCGGGTGGTCCGGCCGGGTCGGAAAAACAACCTGCAAGACGCCGGGTTTCCCGACCAGCCAGTCGGCCGCGCGAACGCTGTTGGCCGCCGCCGCCTTCACGCGAAGGTCCAGCGTGTCCAACCCGCGAGCGGTCAGCCAGCAGTCGAACGGGGCGGCGTGGTAGCCCCACGTGCTGGCCGTGGCCGTCACCCGCGCGCCGAGATCGGGGTCCGACCCAGAGAGGAATCCGAGCATCGTATCGCCGTGCCCGCCGATGATTTTCGTCAGCGATTCCATCACCACGTCCGCCCCGAACGCGAGCGGCTTGCACAGCACCGGCGACGCGAACGTGTTGTCCACGACCAGCTTCGCCCCGGTCGCGTGAACCAGGTCCGCCAGGGCCGGCACGTCGGCCACTCGGCAGAGCGGGTTCGACACCGTCTCGACTAACAGCACCGCCGGTTCCGGTGCCGCGGCAAGGGCGGCCTTCACCGCGGGCAAATGATTCGTATCGACCCGCGTCGTCGTCACGCCGAATCGGCTCAGTTCCCCGACGAGCAGGTGCGTGGTCTTTCCATAAAGCTGATCGCTGGCGATCACCCGACTGCCGGCCTTCACCAGCGGCAATAGCACCGCCCCGATCGCCGCCATGCCCGACGGAAACACCTGCCCCCACGCCCCGCCGTGCCACTTCGTGAGGGCGTCGGACAGGAACCGGGCGTTCGGGTGGCCGTCCCGGCAATAGGTGAAGTCCGGCGGCGTCGCCCCGTACGCCCGGTCGAGTCCGTCCACGTCCGCGAACGTATAGACCGAAGCGAGGGCCATCGGCGGAACGAGTGGAGTGGCCACGGTTGACCTCGATCGGAGTGGGGCGGGGAAAATCCGCACGGTGTTATCGCCCGGGTTACTTCTTCTTCACTTTCTTCAACACGCCGCCGTCTTCCAGAATCGACCAGATCTGGTCCCAAACCTGTCCTGGGGGCGGATTGGTCGGCCCTTTCTCGGCCCAACTGCGGGCCGCAGCGGTCAGGCACGCGAGCACGTCGGCCCGCACCGCCGCGTCCGTTACGACGCCCGGCGGGCCGGCTGGCGCAGGAGGAGACGCCGCCTTCTTCCCCGCATCCAGCACTTCGTTGCACAACTCGTCGGCCCGCTTGTTCTGCTCCCGGCGGACGTGGGTGAGGGTCACCGCGTCGAATCGCCGGACGAGGGTTTGGGCTTCGGCGTATAGACTTTGCAGATCGGGGTTCTTCACGCGGTATTCGCCGTTCATTTGCTTGACGAGCAGTTCGCTGTCGCTGAAAACGCGGAGCGATTTCACGCCGAGTTCCGCGGCCGCATCCAGGGCGGCAAGGAGGGCGGTATATTCGGCGACGTTGTTGGTGGCGGTGCCGAGGCGTTCGGCGCGTTCGACGACGGGTTCGCCGGGACGGTCCAGGACGAATGCGCACGCCGCCGGCCCCGGGTTGCCCCGGGCCGCCCCGTCGATATGCACGGTCGCTTCGGGCATGCGTGGCTCCATTCGGTAGAATCGAAATTCTAGACGAAAGGGGCGGTCGTGTCCGAGCCGTGGCTGATTCTGGAAACGTCCGGCCGGGTGGGCCGAGTGGGCCTCGTACGTGACGGCGGCGTGGTGCAGTCGGCTTTGCTCGACGAAACCCGCCGGCACGCGAGGGACCTCGCGCCGACGATCCAATCCCTTCTGCACCGCGAAGGACTCAGTCCGAAGGACGTCCATGGCGTGATGGTCGGCATCGGGCCCGGAAGTTATACCGGGTTGCGAGTCGGCGTGACCTCGGCAAAAGTCTTCGCGTACGCACTGGGCTGCCGGCTCGTCCCGGTGCCGACGTTCCGGGCCATCGTGGAGCGCGTCCCGGCGGACCGCTCCGCCGCCGACGTCATCGGCGACGCCCTTCAGGGCCACGTATACGTGCAGCGGTACGTGCGGGAGAAAGGCGGATGGGCCGCGGCGGACGAGTTGCGGATCGAACCGGTCTCGCGATGGGTTGAGCACCTGCCGCCGGGCGCGACGGTCACCGGTCCCGGAGCGGGTGTATATTCCGGGTCGATTCCCGCGAGGGTCGAGCGGGTGCCGTCCGACTTGTGGGAGCCGAGCGTCGAATCGGTATTCGCCGCGGGGGCCGGGATGGCTCCGCTGGGCCGAGACGAGTTGTACCGGCTCGAACCGCTATACCTGCGGGGAAGCTCGGCCGAGGAGAAGGCCAAACGGGACGGGAACGCCCCTTCGGGCGTTCCGCCGGGTTAAGCGTCCGCGGTTATTTCATCGGGTTCGGCAAGCCACCTTTTTGGTCGACTGTCGGCGCGTTGGGCAGCGGTTGCGGCATGCCGAACATCGCCGCCGGGTACGGCTGGCCGATGCCCGGATTCGAATAGCTGCTGCTGGCGCACCCTTCCGCGGGGCAGCCACACGCCGCCCCGCACCCGACCCCGGCGGGGTACGCGCTGTAGCCGCAGGCTCCGGCGCAGGGGAACAGGCAGGGGTGGTTGGCGCGGAAGTTGGCGACGCAATTCCGCAGGTGGTAGCAGCCCGCGCCGGGCAGCGTGGCGAGTGCGAAGAGTAATAAAAGGGTCGTGCGGCGATTCATTGTAAACGTCCTCCGGGTCCTGAAGGTCCACGGGCAGGGAACGAGCCCATGTCCGATCCTTCGGATCTGCCGCGAAGTCCGTTCCGCGAACCCGCGCGACGAAATCCTTCGTCCGCGGGCATGCACCGGCCGTTCCTGGTGCCTACACGCGAAGTGTGCGCGGGAACGCGGACGGGGCAACCGCGGGGGAGCGGAAACGTCGCGCGGGGGACGGAAGTTGGGGGCGGTGGACCGGTGGCGGAACGCCGCCGGTCTGCGTAGGGAAGTGGGGGCGTACCCGTCCCGCGGGTTGGGGCGGTGGTGCCGGTGAAAGCTCGGCGCGGTCGGTTACTGGCAGCCGTCGGCCGGGGCATAATATGCCGGGGCCGGAGCGGGGCACGGCGGCTTGTAAGTCGATTCGCAGCAGTGCTTGCGCCAGCAGCCCGTTGCGGGCAACAAAGCCGCCGCGGCGAGCGCGGCCAGCAAGAGGCGGGTCAGTTTCACGGGGTTTTCTCCTTCCGGAACGGGCAAAAACCCGTCGGACGATTCACGGTAGGTGGCTTTTTCGCCGCCTTCAACACGGGCTTGAGAAAATCGGATTGGGGATTTCAGTTTTTCCGGAATCTCTGCCGATCCCGACGACAAGGCAATCGGCGGGAACCTTGCGGGTCCTAACGATACCACCAGCCATGACACCTTTTTTCGACGTTCGCACGCGGGGGTTCCGGGACCGGACCGAAGTCCCGGCCGCCGTCGCTTTACTCGAAGCTCGAATCCGCCCTCTCGCCGCAGAAAGCGTTCCCCTCTCGGCCGCGGCGGGACGGGTGTCCGCCGGGCCGGTCGTGTCCCGGGTGGACGTGCCGGGCTTCGTTCGGGCCGCGATGGACGGTTATGCCGTGCGGGCGTCGGACACGTTCGGGGCGGACGCCGACAACCCCCTGTCACTAACGCTGGTCGGCGAGAGCATGCCCGGAGTGGCCTACGGCGGCACGGTGGCCGCGGGGACCGCGGTTCGGGTGATGACCGGCGCGCCCCTGCCGGCCGGGGCCGACGCGGTGCTGGTCGCCGAATCCGCGGAGGAGCGCGGTAAAACCGTTTTCGCGAAAGAAGCGGTGACACCCGGGCGGAATGTCGGCCGCATCGGCGAGGACGTGGCCGCGGGACGGGAAATCCTCCCGGCCGGCCGGCGGCTCCGGCCGCAGGACCTCGGACTCCTCGCAGCCGTCGGCGAGGGATCGATCCGCGTCGTCCGCCAGCCCCGGGTGACAATCCTCGTCACCGGCAACGAACTCCTCCCGCCCGGGGCGAAACCCGCAGGCGTCCGCATCGTCGATTGCAATTCCCCCATGCTCGCCGCCCTGGCCGCCCGCGACGGCGGGGTCTGCGAACGGGCCGCGTATCTGAAGGACGATTACACCGCCGTAAAGTCCGCGATCCGGGACGCGGCCGGGGACGTGGTGCTCGTCTCCGGCGGCTCGTCGGTGGGGACGGAAGACCACGCCCCGCGGGCCGTGGCCGAGTTGGGCGAACTGGCGGTGCACGGCGTCGCGCTCCGCCCGGCGAGCCCGACCGGGATCGGGTTCGTCGGAACCAAGACCGTGTTTCTATTGCCGGGCAATCCCGTCTCCTGCCTGTGTGCCTACGACCTCTTCGCCGGCCGGGCGATTCGCCGGCTCGGCGGCCGCAACTCGGAACTGCCCTATAGAACCGGGAGCTTCCCCGTCGGATCGAAAATCGTCTCGGCCGTGGGTCGGGTGGATTACGTGCGGGTCCGCATCGTCGGTGGAAAACTGGAACCCGTTGCCGTCAGCGGGGCGTCGATCCTCAGTACCACCGTCGTCGCGGACGGTTTCGTGCTGGTGCCGGGCGAGTGCGAAGGGTACGGGCCGGGAGAAATCCTCGACGTGTTCCTCTACGACGAAGACGTTTCCGTGGAGCCACCTCGATAACGGACCTCCCCTCGATTAGTTCGATTCGTCTTCTTCGCCCCGGGCTTCCGCTTCAGTGTGGTGGCCCTCCACTTCATGCGCCGGCAAAATCATTTCCGGAATCCGCGGCCGGCCTACCAGCCCCCGGGCTTCGCCGACTTTGTTCATCAGGAAATACCGGGTGGCCCAGTGATCGGAGAGAAGGTCTTTCGGCACGGTAAACGGCGCGGAGTACCCGACGTCGATCGGCCGGCGGAAATCGGGCCGCTTCCCTTTCGCCGGCGGGCCGTTCGCGTACGAAAAAAAACTGCCCCACGCCCCCTCGATCCAAGCTGCCACCACGGGCGTTTCGGGTCGGGCCTTGAGGATTTCCACCACGCCCCGGCCGAACCGCCGTAGTGGTTGATCGGCTTTTCTCTGCAGGAACCCCTCGGGGAAAATCACCAGGCACTTCCCCCGGTCGAGGGCCGCGACGGCCTGAGCGAGTTCGGGGGCTTCGCGCCGCACGGCCTTGTCCGGAACGCGGATGACGCCGAACACGAACCGGACGAACGGGTAGAAGAGCGGGCGGTCGTAGAACTTCGACGTCATCATCGGGGAAATGGGTCGGGGGACGTCGCCGGCGAGAAACAGCGGGTCCATGTACGACGAATGGTTGGCGATCACCAGCACCGGCCCGCGGGCCGGGAACGCGGGGATGCCGGGGCCGCGGGCCCGGATGCGGTAGCAGACGCGCGTGGGGATTTCGAAGAAGCACTCGAAGAGGGGGCGGACGAATGCGGCAAGCGAAACGAATGCCGTGACACCGGCGACGATAAGGAAAGAACCGTAATACCTACGGGGGTCCGAACAAATCTCGAAAAGGACCCGAATTGACCAGAAGCAGATCCCGGCGAGGAGGACTGAAACGAATCCGTGAATGCCCCGATGAACCCGGGGGGCGGCCAAATAGGTGCCGACGCCGATCGATCCGCCGAACACGAACCCGTGGAGAAGGGCGAATTCGTACCAGTGGTCATGGAAAGATCTGGGGGAAACAGCCCACGCCACGATTTCGAGGCCCGCCAAGATCGGAATCCACGCCCGTACCCGATAGGGCGACGCGGAAACGAGCGTCACGACTAGGGCGACCACGCTGGAACCGAAGAACAAACCGACCAAGTCCAACGAGAGACCTTCCTCTTCCCGGGAGGTGGCGTACCGTCCGAGTGCCCGATCCGCGAGGTCGCCGAACGCTGCGAGTGTGAAAAGAATGAGTGTGAACGCAAGTGGGGGCAATCGTTCGAGGACCGGCTGCCGGGCGTTCATGTCGCCGATTCTAACGAGTGAGTTACACCCCGCCAGCCCAACCGCGCTCCGCCCCGAAGACTCCGCGTCGCGGCTACGCGGGGGAATCGACGATGATCGTCACCGGGCCGTCGTTCACCAGCTCCACCTGCATGTCGGCCCCGAACCGGCCTTCGCCGACGGGAATTCCCAGCGCGCGCAGCCCGTTGGCGAACGCCGATACCAGCGGTTCGGCGATTTCCGGCCGGGCGGCACCGATGAAGCTGGGCCGACGGCCCTTCGCACAATCCGCGAACAGGGTGAATTGGCTCACGACCAGCACGCCGCCGTTCACGTCCTGTACCGACAGGTTCATTTTTCCCTCGGCATCCGAAAAGCACCGCAGTCCGGCCACCTTGTCGGCGAGCCAGGCCGCGTTGTCCGCGGTGTCATTTGGAGCGACGCCGACGAGGGCGAGCCAGCCCCGGCCGACCTCGCCGACGACTTCGCCCGCCACGACGACGCGGGCGGATGAAACGCGTTGCAGGACGACTCGCATGGGGTGATTCTCGCTCCGCTCCGAAAGACTCCGCGGCTTGGCTACTCGATACAATACGTCGAATACCCAATCCGAGGCACGCATGCCACTCGAAGACTTCACCCGCCACCAGCAAGGCATCATCAAGCGGTACTACGAGAACGCGGACCAGATCCAACTCCAACGGCTCGGGGAATTGGTCGGCGACCTTTACCTGGCCGAGGGGAAGAAGAAGGAAAAGCTCTGGCAGGCGGCGGCGAAGGCAATGAAGGTGCTCAAGGTGCCGCAGCAGCGGATCGACCACCTGCTCGCCCAGGCCAGCCCGGAATTGGTCGCGAAGCTGGTGCAAGAACTTCAGGGCGGCAAGTGACGTATTGATAGAATACGCGGAGAAATTTTCGAGCGGGAGGGGAGGATCGTGGCAACGATTGCGGAACCGGAAGGGGATTTGGCCTGGTCGGAAGTGTACCCGAAACTCAGCCGGCTGATGCGATCCCGGTCGTGGGTTAACGGTCTTTACATCACCCGCGAATATGCCCTGCTCGTTCCGATCGTTGCCGGTTCCGTCTGGATGTACGCGGCGTGGCGGGCGGACCAGTTCCCGACGGCCCTATTCCTACCGCTAACGGTTCTCTCCGTCATCGCCATCGGTGCCGTACAGCACCGTCTCTCCGGCCTCGGCCACGAGGCCAGCCACTATTCCCTCTTCCACAACAAGCTGGTTAACGATCTGGTCTCCGATTTGTTCCTGATGTTCCCGACGTTTTCCATCACCCAGCAGTTCCGCGCCACGCACCTGGACCATCACCGGTTCGTCAACGACCCCGAGCGGGATCCGGACGTTCGGCGGCTGGGCAACGGCGTGGAGGGGGCGTTCCCGCTTCCGAAGGGCCGGTTCCTCGCCCGGTACGTGTTCGGCAGCCTATGGCCGCCCCGCCTCGTGCGTTACGTTCTCGGCCAGGGGCACAACGCCGGCGTGTTCGCTCGGGGCAGCAAAGTGTTGCGGAATGCCTACCCGCTGTGGCTCGCGGTGACGATGCTGGTCGTGTTCTGGGCCGTCATTCTCGGCACGATCTACGTCGTCACCGGAGGGCGGGCCTTCTTATTATTTTGGTGCGTACCGCTGTTGACGAGTTATTCGTTCTTCATGCAACTCCGGGAGATCGCCCACCACTCGAACGCCCCGAACGCAGGCGATCTGACGAATTCGCGGGTGTTCCGCATTCACCCGCTCCTGAACGCGTGCGTCTTTCCTTACGGGCAGGACTTTCACCTGACGCACCATTTATTCGGCATCCTGCCGCACTATCACGCCGCCGAAGCGCACGCGGTGTTGATGAGATATCCGCCCTACCGCGAAAACGTCGTGATCTGCCGGGGGTATTTTTCCCGCACGCCGGGGACGACCGGTCCCAGCGTACTGGACGTATTGTCCGGCCCCCGCCATGAGAGCGTACCGGTCCGGCTGCACCCGCGGGCCGGGCCTGCCGCCTGACGACTCGCCATTACCGCCAATTGTGCATAATTACTCCCCACCGCTCCGGGCGTGCCGGGGCTTTGGTTCCCTTCCTTTTTGAGGTCCGTCATGTCCCTGCGAATCGGCTTGTTTGCTGCCCTGGCCGGGTTCGTCGGGCCGGCGATCGGTTTCGCCCAGGATGAAACCCGCCTGCTCCGGTTCCCCACTACTCACGGCGACACGGTGATCTTCACCTACGCCGGCAACCTCTTCACCGTGCCTTCGTCCGGCGGCATCGCCCGCCGGCTGACGAATCACGACGGGTACCAGATGTTCCCCCGCCTGTCGCCCGACGGGAAGTGGGTGGCGTTCACCGGCCAGTACGACGGGAACACGGAAGTGTACACGATGCCGGCCGAAGGGGGCGTGCCGAAGCGGCTGACGTTCACGGCGACCCTCGGCCGGGACGACGTCAGCGACCGCATGGGGCCGAACAACCTCGTCATGGGCTGGACACCGGACGGGAAGAACGTTCTCTTCCGCTCGCGGATGCATTCGTTCAACGACTTTCTGGGACAACTTTACACCGTGCCGAAGGACGGCGGCATCGCCGTCGAACTGCCCCTGCCCCGCGGCGGGTTCGCCAGCTATTCGCCCGACGGCAAGAAGATCGCCTACAACCGCGTCTTCCGCGAATTCCGCACCTGGAAGCGGTACCGCGGCGGCATGGCCGACGACGTCTGGACCTACGATTTCGACACGAAAAAAACCGAACGCCTCGTCGAGAATCCCGCCCAGGACATCATCCCGATGTGGCACGGCAACACCGTCTATTTCCTCTCGGACCGCGACGCCAACAAGCGGATGAACCTCTACAAGATCGACCTCGGGACGAAGCAGACGACGACGCTTACAACGTTCACCGATTTCGACTGCAAATTCCCCTCGCTCGGCGACAAGGCGATCGTGTTCGAGAACGGCGGGTGGATTTACAAGCTAGACTGTGCCACCGACAAAGTCGAGAAGCTGAAAATTCGCATTCTCGAAGACGGGGCCGCGGGCCGGACCGTTTGGAAAGACGTGAGCAAACAAATCACCGGGTTCGACGTTTCGCCCGACGGGAAGCGGGGCCTGTTTTCCACCCACGGTGACGCGTTCACCGTGCCGGCGGAAAAGGACAAAGGCATCACCCGGAACCTGACCAACACCTCCGGCGTCCACGAACGCGACGCCTCCTGGTCACCCGATGGCAAGTCGATCGCCTACATTTCCGACGCGACCGGCGGCGACGAAATCTATACGCGGAACGCCGACGGCACCGGCACCCCGGTGCAGGTCACGTCCGGAGCCGACACCTACAAATTCGCCCCGGACTGGTCCCCCGACTCCACCAAAATCGCCTGGGGCGACAAAAAGCTCCGCCTGCAGTACGTGGACGTCAACACAAAAAAAGTTACGCTGATCAACCAGGCCGAGGGGTTCGAAACCCGCGACCACGCCTGGTCGCCCGACTCGAAGTGGGTCGCGTTCGCCCGGAACGAAGCGGTCGGCATGAACAAGTGCTATCTGTTTTCTCTCGCCGACGGGAAGACGAACGAGGCCACCGACGGGTTTTTCAACGCCTCGAACCCGCGGTTCAGCCCGGACGGTAAATACCTGTACTTTGTTTCGTCCCGGGACTTTTCGCCGACCTACGGCCAAACCGAGTTCAACCACATCTACCAGGACATGAACAAGGTCTACCTCTGCGTTCTGGCGAAGGACGGACCCAATCCGTTCGCGCCGAAGCTGGACGACGACGCATCGGCGAAGTCGGCCGAAAAGAAGGACGCAGACAAAAAAGATGGGGACAAGAAAGCCGGAGACAAAAAAGACAACGACAAGAAGGACGGGGACAAGAAGGACGGCGATAAGAAGGGCGAAAAGAAGCCGGCCGTGGTCGTGAAGGTCGATGCGGACGGGCTGACGGACCGCGTGCTCGCGTTGGCCGTCCCCGCGGCGAACTACCGGAACATTTCGCCCACCGCGAGCGGAGTTTACTACGTCCGACAGTCGAGCAAAGTCCCGCAACCGCACCTGTGCTATTTCGACCTCGCCACCAAGAAGGAAACCGCCTGCGGCGTCGTCGGCAACTTCGCCCCCACGCCCGACGGCAAGAAAATGCTCGTCACCCTCGGCGGGAAGTTCGCCGTCATCGCCGCCCCGAAAGCCCCGGTCACCATATCGGAAGGAATGGACCTTTCCGGCCTCCGCGTGCTACTCGACCGCCACGCCGAATGGAAGGAGATTTTCGAAGAGTGCTGGCGGCAGGAGCGGGACTTCTTCTACGACCCGCACATGCACGGCGTCGACTGGGCGGGCATGAAAAAGAAGTACGAGGTCCTGGTGCCGTACGTCCAGCACCGGGCCGACCTGACCTACATCATCGGCGAAATGATCGGCGAACTGAACGTCGGCCACGCCTACGTCGGCGGCGGCGACGAGGTCCAAGCCCGCCGCATCCCCACCGGCCTGCTCGGCGCCGAATTCCAACGCGACCCCGCCACCGGGTTCTTCAAAATCACCAAAATCCTCAAGGGGGCGAACTGGTCCGCCCCGCTCCGCAGCCCGCTGACGGAAATCGGCGTCAACGTCAAGGTCGGGGACTACATCGTCGCGGTCGACGGCAAGCCGGCGAGCACCTGGCCGAACCTGCTCGCCGCCCTCGTCGATACCGTCGACAAGCCGGTCCGCCTCTCGGTGAACGCGGAACCGAAACTCGACGGCGCCCGCACCGTCGTCGTGACCCCCACAGGCGACGAAGCGCCGCTCTACTACAACGAGTGGGTCGAGGGGAACATCGAAAAGGTTTCCAAGGCGAGCGGCGGGAAGATCGGCTACCTGCACATCCCCGACATGCAGCAGGTCGGCCTAAACGAATTCGTCAAACACTACTACCCGCAGCTCGGCAAGAAGGCCCTCATCGTCGACGTCCGCGGCAACGGCGGCGGCAACGTCTCCCCCATGATCATCGAACGCCTCCGCCGCAAAATCTGCATGATCGACATCGCCCGAAACACCGCCCCCAGCGTCGACCCGGACGGCACCTTCGACGGGCCGCTCGCCTGCCTCATGAACGAGTTCTCCGCCTCCGACGGCGACCTCTTCTCCTATCGGTTCAAGTACTACAAGCTCGGCCCGCTCATCGGAAAGCGGTCCTGGGGCGGCGTCGTCGGCATCCGCGGCACCCTGCCGCTGATGGACGGCGGCAACCTCAACCGACCCGAGTTCAGCCGGTACGATACCGCCGGGAAGAAGTGGATCATTGAAGGTCACGGCGTCGATCCCGACATCGTGGTCGACAACGACCCGGCCGACGAATACGCCGGCAAGGATGCCCAGTTGAACCGGGCCGTGGACGAGCTGATGAAGGCGCTGAAAAACGGGGGCGAGAAGACGCTGCCGCCCGCGCCGCCGTATCCCAACAAGTCGAAATAGCGGAATCGGAGGCTCGGAAGAAAAAAACTTGTCGGCCCGCGGGTTCCCCGCGGGCCGATTGCATTTCCCCCGTCCGGTCCGACAATGAAGGTTTCTCACCCTCGCGACCCAGGGGGCCGGCGTGAAGAGGGCGAAGGTCGTCAAAAGTTTAGGGCTCTATGCCATCGGGATCGGACTTCTTGTTTATATCATTTCGGCGAACTGGGCGCCGAATGGGAAAGCCCCCGGCCTGAAGGCGCTGCGGGGCCAAATTCCCGCCCTGGGCCCGCTCTGCACCGCCGCCTCCCTGCTGGCTTTCACTCTCTGTTGCCAGTTCAGCCGGTGGTATCTGCTCGTCCGGGCGGTCGACCTGCCGTTCACCTACCGCAACGCCTTCCGGCTCGGACTCGTCGGATACTTTTACAGCTTGTTCCTCCCCGGGTCGATCGGCGGCGACCTGGTCAAAGGCTATTCCATCGCCAAGGAACAGCCGGGCAAACGGGCGGTCGCGGTAGCCACGGTCGTGATCGACCGCCTGTTCGGCCTGTTCGGTTTATTGCTCCTCGCCTCGACGGTCGGCGGCGTTTTCTGGCTCAACGGCGATCCGAAGATCGTATCCAATGCGTACTTGAAAAAAATCATCGTCGTCGGGACGGGCACCGTCGTTCTCGCCGCCGTCGGGTGGGTCGTGCTCGGGTTCCTGTCCGAGCACGTCAAGAACCGGATCGAGGCCCGGCTGCACCGCCTGCCAAAGGTCGGCGGAACGCTGGCCGAGATCTGGTTCGCCGTCCGCACTTACCGCCGCCGGGCCGCCGTCGTTTACATTGCCGTGCTCATCTCGGCGCTGGCGCACACGAGCATGGTGCTGACGTTTCAAGCCACCGTGCGAATCTTCCCGACCGTCGCCATCGACCCCGCCACCCTGGCCGAGCATTTCGTCATCTGCCCCATCGGGTTTATCGCCCAGGTCTTCTTCCCCGCCCCCGGCGGCGTCGGCGGGGCCGAGGCCATCTTCGGCTATCTCTACGTCCTGCTCGACCGCCCGGAATCGACCGGCGCCCTCGGCCGGCTGACACTCCACGCCTGCGAATGGGCCTACGGGTTCCTCGGCTACCTCGTCTACCTTCAGATGAAGAAGGAACTCCCGACGGATACAACAACCGCCGCCCCTTCTCCCGCGGAGTGATCCGATGCCGACGCTTGCCGAATTGACCGAAGCTTATCTGGCCGCGCCCGCCAAATTGCGGGCCGTCGTGAAAGGAATGACCCGCGAGCAGGCGGTCGCCCGCCCTGTGGCCGGGAAATGGAGCACGCTGGAATGTGTCTGCCACCTCGCCGATTTCGAGCCGATCCTCGCCGACCGGATTAAACGAATCCTGGCGTTCGAAAAGCCGATGCTCTGGGCGGCGGACGAAAACGACTACGCCCGGATGCTCGCCTACCAGAACCGGGACCTGGACGAAGAACTGGCCGTGATCGAGGCGGTGCGGAAGTCGACCGCCCGGATACTAAAGGCCCAAACCGATGCCGCCCTGCAACGCGTGGGCAATCACAACCTCCGCGGAATGCTGTCGCTCGAACAAGTCCTTCAGATGGCGGTGAACCACATCCCGCACCACCTGAAGCACCTGGAAGATAAGCGGAAGGCACTGGGACTGTAAGCCCTTTCGGGGAGTATGAATCCGGGCACGAAACGGGGGGACCGCGATGAAGTACTGGCTGACTCTCGGGTTCGTTTGTGTCCTGACCGGTTTTGCCGCCGGGCAAACGGCCGACGTCGTTCGGGAACAGACCGGCCCGGACGACCACAACGCCATCGGCCGCAACGGCATGGTCGTCTGCGTTTCGCCGCCGGCGGCGGACGTGGGCCTTGCCATTCTCAAGAAGGGCGGCAACGCAGTCGATGCCGCCGTGGCCGTCGCGTTCGCCGAAGCCGTCACCTGGCCCGAGGCGGGCAACCTCGGCGGCGGCGGGTTCATGATGGTCTGGCCCGGCACCAGCAAAGCCCCGGCCATGATCGACTACCGCGAAATGGCCCCCGCCAAGGCGACGCCGGACATGTTCGCCAACGGACCCATCGATTACATGAGCCACAAAGTCAGCGGCGTACCGGGTACCGTCCGCGGCCTCGCCCTCGCCCATTCCAAGTTCGGCACCCTGCCCTGGAAAGACCTGGTCGCCCCGGCCGCGAAACTGGCAGGGGACGGCTTCGCGATGGACGCCGCCCTCGCCCGCCGACTCAACAACGTCCTCGCGGATCGCCGAACGCGGAACGCGGAGTTCGTCCGCGTCTACGGCAAGAACGGGACGAGAACCGAGAAATGGGCCGCGGGGGACGTGCTGAAACTGCCCGACCTGGCGAAGACTCTCACGGCGATCATGGAGAAAGGGCCGGACGCTTTTTACACCGGAGCAATTGCCGCACTGTTGGAAAAGGAGATGCGGGCCGGCGGCGGAATCATGACCGCGGCCGACCTCGCCGCCTATAAGGCCAAGGAACGCACGCCGGTGCAAGGAACCTACCGCGGCAATACCATTGTCGGCCCGCCCCCGCCCAGCTCCGGCGGGTACGCCGTCATCGAAGCCCTGAACATCCTGGAGAACTTCGACCTCGCAAGCCACCCCCGCCAGTCGCCCGAAACGGTCCACCTGATTGCGGAAGCCATGCAGCGAGCCTTCGCCGACCGGGCCCGGCACCTCGGCGATTCGGACTTCGTGACCGTCCCCGACTCGCTTCTCTCGAAGGAATATGCCAAGACGCTGGCCGCGAAGATCGACCTGACAAAAGCGACGAAGAGCGAGACGTTGGCCGGCGACGTGCAACTCGCCACCGGCCGCGAAGGAAACAGCACCACGCAATTCTCCATCGTCGATAAGACCGGCATGGCCGTCTCGAATACGTACACGCTGGAAAACTCCTTCGGCAACCGGGTGCTGGTGCGCGGGGCCGGCTATTTATTGAACAACGAAATGACAGACTTCAACACCCGGCCCGGCGTCACCAACCGCAGCGGTTCGATCGGCACGCCGCCGAACGACGTCGCTCCGGGCAAGCGGATGCTTAGCTCCATGACGCCTCTGTTCGTGGCGAAGGACGGCAAACTCCTCCTCGTCACCGGCAGCCCCGGCGGACGGACCATTATCAACACCGTTCTGTGCGTGGTGATTAACACGATCGACTACGACATGGATGCACGGGCCGCGGTGGACGCCCCGCGACTGCACCATCAGTGGTTCCCCGACCGGCTTACGATCGAGCGGTTGAAGGACAACCCAGACCTGGCCGGCAAGCTGCGGGCCATGGGCCACGCCGTCGCCAACACCAACGCCCAGGGGGACGCCCATACGATTCGCATCGACCCGAAGACGGGGATGTATCAGGGGGCGGCAGACAAGAGGCTGGACGGCAAGGCGGCGGGGTATTGAAAGTATGTCTGCAAACATGCTCCTCAATTCGGAAGGGAATTACCGACTGCAATTCGCAGATTTTCTCGATCGCTTCGCGTCGGATATTGCCGGCGAGGAGGAGTGGTCGAGCTACATCGTTACCCAATATCCCGATGAGTTCTTGGAGGAAATGCGACGTTGTTGCGTGCGACTGACAATTGGCCA
>DASXPC010000263.1:0-4601 GCA_036493815.1 Fimbriiglobus sp.
TTGGAGCGATCCTAACCAGGGGTTTCTTCCCCGGCTACCGGCCGCCCGTCCCGTTGGGACGGAAATACAGAATCCGGAGCATGTCCCGTAAATCACGCGCCCTTACCCAACCCTTGGTCCGTGAACCCGCATCATTTCGACCACCGCTTCGGACCCCTTCCGATCTAGCGCCTTGCCCCACTATCGCCTTGGTCTCGATCTCGAACCGTCGCGTCCACAAAGACTTGCGAAACGACCAAAACCGGAGGGGGTGTGTACTAGCGCCTTAGCGCCTTGCTCTCGTGGCGGCCGGCATTCGTACGCCGAGTGGCCATGCGATTCCGTAAGAAAGTCTGCGGCCGGACCTCGAAAGGGAGCACGTCATGCGCGGTTGGATTCTCGTGCTCGTGTCGAGTGCAACCGTTGCCGCGGTGCGGGCCGACGCACAACAGACGAACCGGGCCTGTCGTTCGGTTCACCTCCGCTATGCGGCGGGCGAAGGGACGGCGTTTTACAACGAGGTCACCGTCGACCGGTCGGCCCCGGGCACGTATTTCTGCGCGTGCGGGTGGAACAAGGGATACTTCGGCATCCAGGAGCAGGGCCGCGGTAAAAAGGTCGTCATCTTCTCGGTCTGGGATTCCCCGCAGAACGACCGCAACGCCGTGCCGGAGGATCGGCGGGTGAAGCTGCTCCACAAGGACGAGAAAGTTCGCACCGGCCGCTTCGGCGGCGAAGGGAGCGGCGGACAGTCCTTCCTCGATTACGATTGGAAGGTCGGTTCCGTCTATCGCTTTCTGGTTGCGGCGAAGGTCGTCGGGGACCGCACCGAATACGCCGGCTATTTCCGCGGGCCCGACGAAAAAGAATGGAAGCACCTCGTGACGTTTTCCACCGTCACCGGCGGGAAAAACCTGAGCGGCTATTATTCGTTCGTCGAGGATTTCAAACGGGACCGCGTCTCCTTCTCGAAAATCCGCAAGGCGTATTACGGCAATACGTGGGTGAAGACCGTGAAGGGGAAATGGGAACCGGCCGTAAAGGCGAAGTTCACCGGCGACCGCACCCCGGTCACGAACATCGACGCGGGCGTCGACAAAGACCGGTTCTTCCTGGCCACCGGCGGCGAGACGAAGAACTTGGGCACCAAGCTCAACGATTTCATTCTGCTCCCGGCCGATCGCAAGCGGTCCCTGCCCGAAGGTCTGCCGAAAATGGATTAGCTCCCCGGAACGGACAGCAGGCGAATCGCCTCTGGGTACGCTTCGCACTCGGCCGCGAAGACCCGGGCGGCAAGTGACTCCGGAGTGTCGTGGGGCAAAACCGGGACTTTCTTTTGCAGCACGATCGGCCCGGTGTCGTACGAATCGTCCGCGAAATGAACCGTACATCCGCTTTCCGTATCCCCGGCCGCGATCACCGCTTCGTGGACGTGGCGACCGTACATTCCCTTGCCGCCGTATTTGGGCAACAACGCCGGGTGAATGTTCAGCACCTTTCGCCGAAAGTCCGCGGGAATGGGCAGCAGGTGCAACCACCCGGCAAAACAAACCAGGTCGGGATGGAATCCGCGGACGGCTGCCCAGACCCGGTCCGCGAACCCCGGTCCGCGGGGTTCGATCGCGACCGGCAAACCGGCCCGCTTCGCCCGTTCGACGCCGTGCGCATCCCCCTTGCTGGAAATCACGCCGCAAATGCGGGCGTCCATCGTACCCGAGGCAATGCGGTCGATGAAATTCTGCAGCGTAGTCCCGCCGCCGGAAATCAACACGCAGAAATTCGGTCCGGTCACGGTGGCCTCATTCCTCCGGTCGGTCAGGCTTCCGGCGAATCAAAATCCGACTCGTCACGCCGGTTGTGTTTTATGCGTTAGAATGAAAACAGCCCGCGGCGCCCGTCGCGGTTTACCATAGTCCCAGCCCCCCGGCTCGTGGATGGATGCGCTGCTTCCGGAACTCAATCGCCGGTTCGATCCGCCGAAGCTGATCGGCTATTTGAACCTGTCGGACGGCCGGCCCGATGCGAAGTGGCGTCGGCTGCTGGCGGACGCGTTCGCCTTCCTGCTCGACCGGGACGATGCGACGCCGTGGGCGACCGTCCATTCCTGGCTGTCGACGGCCGCCGACGAACTGTCTCGCAACGGGTCGACCGCCTTCCGCGACGTGACCCAGGCGGAAGCGGTCATCGCCGCGACGTTCGAATTCCTTCCGGCCGCATACCGGAGATATCACGCCGATCTACTCGGCGGGCAGCCGGACGCGATCCTGTTCAACGCTTTCTTTTTCGCCAAGGGGGCGGAGGCCATCCTGAGGGAGCGGTCGCGTGTCGGCCCCGCGGCCCCGCCGGATCTTGCCGCCGCGTCCGTGCCCGCCCTGTGCGATTACGTCGGTTACCGCCCCGTCGCTCAGCTCGAAACCCGCCAGGCAGCCGATTACTTTCCGAAAGAAAAGGTTTGCCCGGTGCCGTTGTATTTGGCAGGTGCCGGGGTCGCGCCGGGCCGGTACGCGGACCTGATCCGTCCGGCGCTCGAACTCCTCCAGCAGACGGACCAGTCCCTGTTGGAGGAAGCCGGCCTCGACCCGGCGCTGATCGAAGAGTTGTCGGTGGACCCGCGGCCGGTGGACCATTTTCATCCGGTGACGAAACGGCCGAGTTCACTGTTCGGCGAATGGGACCCGCACCGGATCGATGGGCGGGGAAACTACAGGCGGTTCGTGGTTCGCACGGTCACGCTCGACGCACTGAATAAATGGGTCGAAACGGGTCCGGCCTCCCGCATGGGTGAGCGACGATTCGAAGCCGCCGCCGCGCTGGCCGGGACCGTCCTCATGGGGGCCGGCATCAGCGGCTCCGGTCCCGCCGTTTACGATTCGGGCACCACGCTCGCCGGTCTCGTCCCCCGCGTTGCACGCTATCGGGACGGCTTTTACAAACGGCTTCTCGCGGACGTAACCGGTTTGCACGGTGACCGGCTCCGTGCCGAGGCGGAAAAACTGAAGCAACCGTTCGCCGCGGTCCGCCAATTCCTTAACGCCGCCATTGCCAACGAGCGGGCCCTGCACCTTCAGGAACGACGGCTCGGACTCTTTTTCGCCACACTCGGCTACCCGACCGCGGCGCGGGAGCGGCTCGCGCGGATCTTGACCCCGGCCACGCGGATCGAAGGGGAAATCCGCATCCGACAGACGGAAGCGGTCCTTGCCGCGAAGGACGGCCGGCTCGCCGATGCGTACTCGCTCCTTGCGGAAGTCGAGGACTTTCTCCGCCGCGGGATCGACTGCGGTGCGGTGATCGACCCGTGGAACGTACTCGGGTTTCAGGGACTTTTTCCGATTTTTGCCGGGCGGGAAGACACGGTCCGGGACCCCCGGGCTGAGGATTTGATTTTAACGGTCGGCCGTCAGTTCGATGCCTACGCGTCGGCACTCGCCGCCGCGTCCACGGCCGACGAACCGGGATTCCGGGACCGTCTTTCCGGCCGCCTCGCCGAACTGGCCAGTTGGTGGGACGCGTTCGCCACAGCGGCCGTGTCCGACCTTCCCAAAGTTTACGGCGGCGAGCGGGCCGAATCGGCCGGACACGTTGCCCGGGCGCTCGGCCTTTGGAAGCAGGGCGGTGCCGCCGACCCCGCGTTCTGGCGAAATCGCCTCGAAGGATTCCGCACGCCGAGCGCGTTCGCTCAGGTCATCGACGCCCTGTTGGACCACGGCGACTACCGCGCCTCGATGGCCCTCCTCGTCACCTGGCTCGGCGAAGCCGACACCGTCCCGCTTCAAGACCCCTCGGCGTCATTCGTCCGCCTGGCGTTTCGTTGGCTCCGTGGAACAATCGTCACCGGCACGCTCGCTCCGATGGAAAAGGGGCAACTCGTCCGGCGATTCTTCGAACTGCTGGAAGCCAATGCCCAGGACCGATGGGACGTACCGCGAGTGGGGGATGCCGTCGTCGTTCGGGAACCGGGCGACGACGATACGGAATCGGACGAAATCGATCTGACCGACCATTCCGCCGGGGGGTTGGTGGAGGACGAGGGACCCCGACAGCCCGGCTTTCCGCTCGCGTCCGAAGCCGATCGAATGGAAGAACGCCTGCGGTTTCTGGCGGCGGTGGCCCGGCTCTGGCGGACGGCGGCGACACCGGACCTCTGGACGGCCGGCGATACCTTGGCCGGTGCGGCGCTGGGCGATTGGTTCGCAGCCGCCCGTCGCAACCGTGCCCGTCTCGCCGAATTCCTGACCGAAGTGGAAGGGATTCCCGTACCCGATCCGACCGGCGGGGTGGAAGGGGTGATCGAGTACGATCGGCGTCGCGTTTTGAAGGGGAATTTGCTCGAGGTTGCCGCCGCCACGGCCGTCGAGACCGAAGCGGCCGCACGGGGCTTGGCGGCGTTGCTTTCCCGGTCCACCGAACTGGCCGGCCCGGCCGGGAGAGTAGTCTCTGCGGACGATGCTCCAGGATGGGACGGGCTGGCCGTTCGGGTCGAACGGGCCGTACTTCGCGGCGACGCCGAGGCTGTCCGGACTTTGCTCCCCGCCTTCGTCGCACTTTTCCGCCAGGAGCCACTCCTGGTCCATCCGCCGTCGGACGGCGGTCCGCCCGGCCCGGCCGTGCGTGCCCTCGTC
>DASXPC010000264.1:0-3266 GCA_036493815.1 Fimbriiglobus sp.
GGAACGTGACGGGCAGACTCGACCCGGCCATGAACCCGAAACCCATCGTCCTGGCCGTGTCGTACATCTGCCTGGCTTTGGACGAGTCGTACGAAAAATGCTTGTCGCTAAAGAGCGGGACGACTTTTCCGCTCGCCTTGAATACCCCGACGATCTCCTGGAAGAACTCGAACCGGGGATAGAGGATTTGCCCCCGCTCGTTCCGCTTGTATTGCCCGTGCTCGCCGATGAGGAGCACGGCGTCGACGTCGAGCGAATTCTTGCCGCCAAGGGCCGCGGCGATGGTGTCGGTGAGTTCGATCCCCGCCTTCTTCGCCATTGGCCGGGAGACGTCCTTCATCGCTCCGTCTGTGTGATACTGATTCGTATACATGCGGACGACGGTCACGTCGGGTTGGTGGTGCTGGCCCTTCACCGTGTACCCGTTCACCAGCCGGCCGACGATGTGGTACGCGTGCGACAGGCGGTGGTAAACGGTATTGACCGAGGCGACCCGTTTCGGTGCCAGATGGACGGCAGGGGCCTTTCCGACGATAGTCATCCCCGCCCCCGCGGCGAGAAATGTGCGACGATTCATGCCGGCTCCTCCCAAAGGTCGTGCCAAGTTTACACGGTACGACATTCCCGCGGACCAACCCATTCACCCGCTCCAACTCTGCCCGTCCCACGCGATGACTCGTTTCAGCAGTGCAACGGCGTCTGATGCGAACCGCTGAAACAGCATTTCCCCCTTCTCGGCCGTGGCGGCCCGGGGGTCGCCGATGTGGCCGGGGGCGGAGCGGTCGGGCGTGGTCCAGCCGCGAGTGGCCTGGCCGAACGGGTTGCCGAACGGGATCGGGTCCACTTTTTGGACGTCGCCCACAAGGTGCGGGGCGAGTCGAAGCATCATCGAGGTTTCCCACTCGCACGCATGGCCCATGTGGTCCTGCACGAAGCCGGGCATTGGAGTATCCGTCCCGAGTAACCAATAAGTTCCGAAGAGGAGGAGCAAATCTTTCCGGTCGCGGTATTTCTGCCGCACTTCGAAGACGACCTGTTTCCCCGGCACGTCGTTGCCGCCGTGGCCGTTGAGAAAGACGAGCCTGGTGAGCCCGTGCCGGATGAAGTTATCGAGTGACCCGGCGAGCAGATCGAGGTACGTCCGCGGCGGGGCGGAGAGGGTGCCAGGGAAGTCGAGGTGGTGGTCCGAATTGCCGAGCCATTGCAGCGGGGCGACGAGGATTTGGTCACCGAGGGAGGCGTGCACCCGGTGGACGACTTCGCCGAGGAGCAGGCTGTCGGTGAACAGCGGCATGTGGTGCCCGTGCTGCTCCAGCGCTGCGACCGGGAAGACCACGGGCGTCGCCTTGTCGAGCGCCTTCACCGCGGGCCAGGTCAGGTCGGTCAGGAGCATGATGCCGAGTCTACCGGATCATCCCCGCAGAGGGCACGAAGATCTCCGGGGAATTCGCACGAAAGTATTTCCGGTTTGTAACGTCTCCGGCTTTCACTCTGTGGGATCCGTGACCGCCGTGGTGAAATAATCGTGCGCCGTGACCCGGCAGGGCGTCTATTCGTGTGGAGGGGCACTTGAACGACGCGGATGCCGAGCTGGTCGGTCGGGCGCAAGCCGGGGATCGGGCCGCGTTTGAGGGTCTGGTCCGGCGGACCGGCCGGCTCGTCTTCGCCCGTCTTTACCTGGATACCGGCGACCCGCACAAAGCCGAAGACCTGGTCCAGGAAACCTTCCTGCTCGCCTACCGATCGATCGGCCAGTTGAAAGAGCCGGGCGGTTTCCGGCCGTGGCTGTTGGCCATCGCCAACCGGGCCATGCTCGACGCGGCCCGGCGGGACGGGCGGAAGAAGCGGTCCGGCCCGACCGCACCGGACGTCGTTCTGGCGTTGGTCCCGGCCAACGGCATCGCGCCGGACGCGGCCGCCCAGGCGGAAGAAGGCCGGGCGAAAGTGATCGAAGCGTTACGCGGGTTGCCCGAAGAGTACCGGCTGCCGTTGAGTTTGAGGTATTTGGCCGGCGCCGACTACGAAGCCATCAGCCAGCAGTTGGGACTAACGAACGGGTCGCTGCGGGGCATGCTGCACCGCGGGTTGAAGTTGCTGAAGGAGCGAATGCCCGCGGAAGTTTAGTCTTGTAGGGTGGGTCTAGCGAGTCTTCGAGCGCCGACCCACTATTCACACGAGAAAATGGTGGGTCGGCGCGTCCAAAGCGACGCTTGACCCACCCTACGAAAAAGGGTTGAGGGTTTTGAACATGACCGACGACACAATCACCGACGCCGAGTTCGATTCGCTCGACAAGCACCTGGACACCCTCTTCGCCCCAGTCCGGCCCGGTGCGTCGATGGAATCGCGGCTGGTGTACGCGCTGCGGAACGTCCCCGCCCGGCCGCCGCTCAACCGCGCCCGCAAAGCCTTCGTCTGGGCCACTGCCGCCACCGTCGGGCTGGGCACGATCGGGGCGGGGGTGTCGATGATTGAGGGCATGAACAACTTGCCAATGCCTGGGGCCTTGAATTCTCAGTCGATCGGAATGTTAAGTCCGGATATTTTTCCGGAAAGGGAGGCGCGGGCGAATAGTGAAATCCGACAGTTAACTACCGAGCGGCCCTTAAGAGATACACAGCCTCTTTGGAGTGATATGCCGTCGCAATCCGGCATTTCCAAGAGCGATAGTGGTGCTGGCGTGCCGCCCCCGGTTTCGTTCGCCCTCGACTATTCAGGTACACCAAAACTGTACGACATCCCACAAATGGACGGGGTGAAATTGCGTCAGAACAGTTACGGCTCTGCCGGCACTCCCGACGGTGGCCCGGGGAAAGACACCAAGCCCCGCCAATCCGTGTCCGAGGGGATGGATAAAAAGCAATCGGGCCAAAGTTCGAGCAACTCAGAAACATTCAATGAATTAGTGACCAAACCCACGATTTCCGGAATCACATCGACGACAGGGAATCCCGCGGGCCATGCGGCGAATGAATTCGGTTCGTATTATTGGAACGCACAAACTCTTGGCATACAGCCCCCGAACTCGGCTAGCGAAAACGGAAACACGGGGAAAGGTTTCACATCCAATTCGACGGCCTCGTTACGTAATATCAAGAATACAACTGCCACGGGCCGTATGTATGGCTATTACGTTCCAAATGACGCGGGTTCGAATAAAACCACAGTGACTCTTGATGACAATCAAGGCAAGGGCACATCGGGTGTAACAGGTGCTACAAGATTCGGCGGGGGGGGGCGGGGGGGGGGCGGGGGGTTAGGGGAAA
>DASXPC010000265.1:0-8718 GCA_036493815.1 Fimbriiglobus sp.
CGAGTTCAAGCAATTCGAGATCGACGGAAAGGAGCGGTACGAGAGTCTGCTTCAGCAGCAGGCGCAAGCTCGGGAAGAACTGGCTGCGGCCGAGGCTATGCTGCCGGACGAGGTCCGGCCGACGTATGACCGCCTGGTGAAAACCCACGGTCCGGAAGGTCTCGCTTCTGTCGTCGGCAAGTCCTGCCAACAATGCCGGGCCAACATCACCGAGCAGCAACTTCTCAACCTGCAAAGGGGGCATTATTTCATTTGCCCCACGTGCGGACGGGCGCTCTACCCTGCGGAATAACTAAACAGCTTCTTCCTTACCGGTTCTTGCACTCTTTATTAACGCGTCCATTACCCGACCGGTTTTCCCGGCTTCGGTAGGATCGGGAACGCATTCCCGACCTTCCCGCACCGCGGCGGCGAAGTCGTCCAGCATGTGAACCATCTGATTTTGACCCGGCGTTTCGACTTCTTCCATCACGTTGCCGAAGTCCCCTTGCTGCTTCATCACTTGAAACGCCGCCCGGTCGTCCGGAATCCACATGTTCGGCACCCGCACGACGCCCGTCGTACCGACGATTTCGACGCCCGTACGCAGCGGGTGCGTGAAACCGCAATCGAACGTCGCCGTCCGCCCGTCTCCGAACGTCATCACCCCCGCCATCGCCACGTCCACGCCGTTCACGAACGTGGCCTTTGCAAACACGCTTGTGGGTTCCGCTCCCATCCACCAGCGGATCGCGTAGGTCGTGTAGCAACCGACGTCGAGCAAGCCGCCCCCGGCCGCTTCGGGTTGCATTCGAATGTTTGTCGTCGGCAGTCCGTCCAGGTTGAACGTGAATGCCGCGACAACTTTCCGCACGTTACCAATGACACCCGACTCGAGGAGTTTGCGGAGTATGTGCGTCCGCGGGTGGTGCGGCCACATGAACCCGTCCATGAGCCGTACCTTTTTCGACCGGCAATACGCGACCAGGTCTTCGCACTCCGCCGCCGTCGGGCACATCGGTTTTTCAACCAGAACGTGCTTCCCCGCGTCGGCCGCTTTCTTCGTCCACTCCGCATGCATGTGATTTGGCAGGGGAATGTAAACCGCGTCGATCCCATCGTCGGCGAGCAAGGCTTCGTAGCCGCCGTGCGCGGTGGGTATGCCCGCTGCCTTGGCCGCTGCGGCGGCTTTTCCCACGGACCGACTGGCAATGGCCCGCAGGTCGGCCGTCGCACTCGCACGGAAAGCCGGCAATAGTCGGTCGTTGATCTTGGCGACGCCCAGGATGCCCCATCGCAGTTCCGGAACACTCATTGGTTTCCTCGTTTTTGGTTGTCGAGCTAGATTACTGCCCGGCGGCGCGGACCGCAACGCCCGGGCTTCACCCCCGGTCCTTCCGTCGGTACCATGCCGCTATGCTCCGAGAACTTTCCGTTCAAAATCTTGCCGTTATTGAGGACGTGCGGGTGGAATTCCAGCACGGTCTCAACGTGCTGACCGGCGAAACCGGTGCCGGCAAATCGCTGTTGTTGGATGCCATCGGACTGTTGCTCGGCGATCGCGGCTCGGCGGAACTAATACGTGCGGGAATGGACGAATTGAGAGTCACTGGTCGATTCGAACTTACACGTTCTGAACAACGCGCCGTCGTCGAAGACATCCTGCAGTCGACTCTTGAAGATCCCGAACTGATCGTGACCCGCAAGTTGACCCGATCCGGCCGAAGTTCCTCTTTGGCGAACGAGCGGCCGATTGCCGTCGCGACCCTCCGCCGGATCGGCGACGTCCTTGTTGACGTCCACGGCCAGCGGGAAAGTTATTCGCTCTTGCAACCGGCCTATCAATTAGAACTGCTCGACGCATTCGGCAAATTGACCCGTCAACGGTCCCGGTACATCGAGGCCGCGAAACGCGTCCGGGAATTCCGATCGCGACATTACGCCCTTCACGCCGCTCGTGAATCGCGTCTCCGGGACTTGGCCCTGTTGCGATTCGAACAGGATGACCTCACCGCGGCGATGTTGAAGCCGAACGAACGGGCGGACTTGGAGCGGGACCGGGACCGGTTGAGTCACGCCCGCGGGTTGGCCGAGTTTACCACGCGGGTCACGGCCCTCCTTTACGACGACGAGGGTTCGGTGCTCGAATTGCTGGGGAAACTGGCCAGGGATGCCCACCAATGGGCCCGATTCGATCCCGGAATCGCCGATGTAGCCCGACGGCTTGACGCCGTTCGGCCCGAATTGCTGGACCTGACGGAAACGTGTCGCAACTTGGGCGAGCGGTTCGAGGTCGATCCGCAACGGCTAGAAGAAGTCGAACGCCGCCTTGTGTTTCTCACGAAGCTTGAAACCAAATACGGCAAGTCGGTAGAGGAACTGATCGAATACCGGACATCTTTGGACGCAAAGGAGTTGGAATTCCAGCGGCAGGAACTTGAGCATTCGTCCGTTGAAGTGGACCTGCAAGGGGCGTTCAATGAGTTGAAAGCGGCCGCGGCGGAATTGACTAAACTTCGACAGAGGGCGGTCAAAAAGCTTACGGCAGAAGTCGAGTGCGAACTGCGGGAGCTTCAGATGCCGGGCGCGAAGTTTGACGCTTTGCTCGAACCGCTGACGTTAGGGAACGATCCTTTTTCCGGAGACGTGCCCGCCGCCGGCGGGGAGTCGCTGGAGTTTCTATTGGCGGCCAACCCGGGCGAGCCCGCCCGGCCGTTGCGGAAGGTCGCATCGGGCGGCGAACTCTCCCGCACGATGCTGGCACTGAAAACGGTCCTGGCCGCTCACGACCCCGTTCGCACGCTCGTCGTGTTCGACGAAATCGACGCGAACGTCGGCGGTCGGTTGGGTGACGTATTGGGAAAAAAACTTTCGGCACTGGGCCGGTCGCACCAAGTCCTGTGCGTAACGCATTTGCCGCAGGTCGCGGGTTTCGCGGCCCACCAATGGACAATTCGCAAACGCACCATCGGCAAACGAGCCACGACGACCATCATCCCCCTGACGACTGAAACCGACCGGATCGAGGAGCTTTCCCTCATGTTGCGCGGAGAGGCCCGGTCGGAAACCACCCGGGCCGAAGCCGCGGCCATGCTTCGCTCCGCCAAGAAAGTCGGGTGACACGTGCCCGTCACCGGCGGCTGGACGCACCGATTCAGCGACCCCTGGCCCGCCGATCGCGGTGACCCAGTTTCCGTATTAGGCGGGAAGGGGGCCGGTCTTGTACGCATGACACAAGCCGGATTTCCCGTTCCTCCGGGGTTTGTCATTCGCACGGCGGCCTGCGCGGAATACTTCAACCATGACCGACAATTCCCCGGTGAACTTCTCGACGAAGTTCGACAGCAACTGGATCAACTGGGGACGAAAACGGTGGCGGTACGGAGCGGGGCCGCCGTCTCGATGCCGGGGATTCTCGAAACGAAACTCGACGTGTCACCGGCCGAGTTTCCCGCAGCGATTGCCGCGGTCTTCGAGTCCTGGATGTTCGACCGGGCCGTGGCGTACCGCACCACGCACCTGTTGCAATCCCTTACCGGGACCGCCGTCGTCGTGCAGGAAATGGTGCCGAGCGAGGCCGCCGGTGTCCTGTTCACCCGCGACCCGACCGGGAATTCCGAGGACGTCGTACTCGAACTCGTTCGCGGCGGCGGACAATCCATCGTGTCGGGCGAAACGACGCCGGACCATTTTCGTTTCAGCCGATCCGATTCCAGTGCTTTCGATTCGATTGGTTTCGGACTATCCAAAAGGCACATTGCAGAACTCGTCAATCTCGCGATAAGGGTTGAGTCCCTGTTTTCTGAACCGGTCGATATCGAATGGGGATGGACGGGTGAACGCTTCGTGTTGTTTCAGGCTCGGCCCATTCGTTCTTACCAACTTCGAGTCCGTGCCGAGCAGATTCGAGTCGAGGAGATCGACCGGCTTCGGGCCCTCGCGAATGGCAAACGAACGCTTTGGATCGCCCACAACATCGGCGAAACCGTCTTTCACCCGACCCCACTGGAATGGGACGTCTGGTCACAATTTCTTTCGGGTTCCGGTGGCCTCGGCACACTTTATCGCGGCTTGGGGTACCGCCCTCCGCCAGGTGGATTTCTCGAAATCATCGCCGGCCGGGTCTTCGCCGACCCCCAGCGAGAAGCCGAATTTTCCGGTTTCGGATTGCCGTTAACCATTGACCTCGATGCCGTTGCCAAAGACCAGTCCCACGTCGCGCCGACAGTCGACCGGACAAAGATGAGGATGGGATTACTCTGGAAGCTCCCTATCGCATTGGTTCGGTTGTCCCGGGTCAATCGCCGCACGGCCGAACCGCCGGAACAAACCGTGCTCCGATTCGAACGGGCTTTGAATCGATTCGAAGAAGGGCAAAAAACCGAAACCGCCATTCGCCTGACGGATCAGTCCATTGAGGAACTCTTGCTCCGAATCGAGTCGCGTCGAAGACTCGTGTTCGACGTTTTCGGTCCGGAGGCAGTTCGGCCCGGATTCCTTTGTGGGCTGGCCGTTCGCCGGACAAACGATCCGAGCCACGCCGACGTGCAACTGCTCCTGAAAACGCGCGAATCGGCACGTTCCGCCATGACACGCGGATTGGACTCGTTCTGGCTGGCGGTGGACGAACTCGACCGCCGGTGGTCGGCCGGTGGCGGTCTTCGGTTTCTGACTCTGGCAGAAATCCCAACCTACCCGACGAACCGACGCACGTTCGACGCCGCGATTGCCGAACGCCGAATGAGGCGCGACGCCGCCCGCTTGATTCGTCTTCCGACCGTAATCGATTCGAATGACTTGAGCCGGTTGGGGAAAGACCCGACTCTGATCGATTCGGCCGACGCCGTGACTGGCACGCCCCTGTCATCCGGGTCGGCGACGGGAACGGTCTGGATTCAAAAGGAAGGGTTTCCGCCGCCCGGTTCGGTCGTGGTGTCGGAGTCGGCCGATCCGTCGCTCGCCACGTTTTTCCCGCACGCCGTTGCCGTCGTAGTTGAACGGGGCGGCGTGCTGTCGCATTTGGCCGTGTTGGCCCGCGAAGCGGGCGTACCGGCCGTGGTTTATGCCAATGCTCTCGATCAATTGAAGGAAAACGATCGCGTGCGAATCGACGGGTCGACCGGACGAATCGAAAAAATAGCCGACATTATTCCCCGAACGCCACAGTGACCGCTTCCATTGCCGAAGCAACGGCATGCACGACCAAGCCATCTTTCTTCACGTCGTTCGGCACGTCTCCCGCGTTCGCGAGCGGAATAACAACGTCTTTTCGCCCGGCCTTTAACGCCGCCATGAGTTTTTGCCGAATGCCTCCCACGGCTCCCACTTCGCCGTGGATCGCCACTTCGCCGGTAAATGCGAAACCCGGCTTGACCGGCTTGTTCGCCAGGGCCGATACGATCCCCACGAGAAAGGCGAGGCCTGCGGACGGCCCGTCCTTGGGTTCGGCGATTTTCACCAGATGTACGGCCACGGTTTGTGTTTTCAGCCGGTGCTCCGGTACACCGAAATCGCGGAAGTTACTGCGAATCAGAGTGTAAACCGCCCGGATCGAATCCTTGAGCGTCGACCCGTGCATCCCGGTGACCTCGATGCCGGGGCTGCCGTTGAACGCGGAAACTTGAATGAGAATTGTATCCCCGCCGACGTCGCGACCGCCACTGGTCATCACCGCGAGTCCGGTCGTCGCACCGACCACGGCTTCGGTGTTGAGGCGGTCCTTTGTCTTGTCGGTCGCGGTCCGTATCTGAAGGTCTGGTGCCGAGTGCGCCGTGAGCGATTGGGGGCCGATCAACTTCGGTTTGAACTCCCCAGGGGCGATGGCAACGAGTTGGTTGTGAATTCGTTGCCGGAACTCGCACGCCAGGGTCACGAGTTCCAGCAGTTCGTCCGGCGTCATCGCTCCGTCTGGGTAGAGCAGTTTCACCATACCGGACGTGATGCGTTCGATTGCCGTCTGGTCGCGGCGGGTGAGATTCCCTTGCAGTGGGACGTCGCGGACCCGGTCGGCGAACGAATCGTCCCGGAGTTTGACGAGTACTTCGCCAAAATAGTCGGTGACGAATCCGACGCCGGTGGCGAGTGACGCCGGCATGATCTTCGGGACTTCCCACCCGGGCAAATATCCGTGAATGCGGTCCTGAAATGCCGAGTCGATCAACTCGTGGGGAAGGGGCTCCAACAGGTTGGCATAACGCGGGTGCGGCTGGCCATTGTCGACGTCCAGATTACCCGCAAACACCAGCCCCGCGTCGGCGGTGAATTGCATCGACCCCCGGCTGAAGTTTCCACTCTCCATGTAGTCCTTCAGCGTGGAGATCGTTTCCCGTTCGTCGCCGAACGACGTGTTTGCGATTTCGTCGAATACCAGCACTTTCCGGCTGCCAAGAATGCCGACCTGTTTGGTCGAGAGGTTGACGAATAAGTTCGCCGGCGTCGTTTTCCCGCCCGACACGACGAAAACCCGTGGGGAAAGGTTACGGAGAAGAAACGTCTTCCCGGTTTGTCGGGGCCCGAGTTCGATCAGGTTCAGGTTCCTCTCGACGAGCGGCACCATACGGGCCAGGAGAAGTAATCGCGTACGCCGTTCGGGAATCGCTCCGGCGGAATACCCGGCCGACTGCAGCACGAGGGCCGTCCATTCGTCTGTTGTGAATTCCTTTCGGGCGGCCCGGAATCCGTTCAGGTCGGGTGGACCGACCTGGAAAGGGGTAAAGGAGGCAAGTTCGTTCGGGGCGTCGGTGTTCTGTTCCGGGGTGTACCGAATTCTTGCCGTGCCCCACAGCCCGCCGAGAAAAAGACCGGGATGCTCGGCCGCCAGGGCTTGGGACACCCGGACCTTCTGATCGTTGATCGCGGGCACCCGGGCCCACCGCTGACCGTTTCGCAAATCGACCTTGGCTTCGACGTTGTCGATCAGCGTCGCTTCTCCACGGGAGAGGAGCTTTTCTTTGAGCAGTTCGCGACTTTCCAGGTCCGGTAACAACTCTTTGATTTTGGACTGAATGCTGGCGAGGTCGGATTGCCACGTGTCCGGTTTGACGTATTTGGCGATCATGTACTCGGACACGTACCGCGGCAACCGCTGCAAGGCGGCCTGGGCTGCGAGCGATTTGATCACCACCTTATCCCCGAGGACGGCGTGGGCCTTTTTATCCAGGGCGGTGAGTGGGTGATCGTCGAACACGGACATGGGCGGGGCTCCGGAACGGACCCGAACTACGCCCGGGGATTGTAGCGAGAAAGGCGTCGGACGATATGGACAACGAGCGGTCTGAGATACCGAAACCCCAGGACGTAGAGAACGCCGTCGGCCGATTTCGCGAGCCAGGGGTGGCGGTAGAGGTGTGCCGAGGTGATTCGATCGACGAGGACGAAGAAAACCGGAGTGAGAAAGATGCCGAACGCGGTCACGCCGATCATACCGCCAAAAACTGCCGTACCTAGGACGTGTCGCATTTCGGCCCCGGCTCCCGTGGCGAGAAGGAGCGGCACGGTGCCGAGAATGAAGGCAATGGACGTCATCAGGATCGGGCGAAATCGGAGTTTGCAGGCGTCGAGTACGGCCGTGCGGCGGTCCACGCCGTTGTCCCGTCGCCGTTTCGCGTATTCGACAATGAGGATCGCGTTTTTGCACGCCAGACCGATCAATACGACGAAACCGACCTGTGTAAAAATGTTGATGTCCTGCCCGGCAATTGCCACGCCTGCAACCGAGCTGACCACGCACATCGGCACGACGAGGATCACCGCAAGCGGGAACGCCCAGCTTTCGTAAAGAGCGGCCAGAACGAGAAAAACGAATGCGACCGACAGGCCGAAAAGCATCATTCCTTCGTTCTTGGACTGTTTTTCCAGGAAGGTAAGCTCGGTCCATTCGTAAGCCAACCGGCCCCGTGGCAGTTCCTGATCCGCCAACCGTTCCATCATCGCGATGCCAGTCCCGCTGCTGACACCCGGTGCGACGTTACCGTTGACCGTAGCGGCGGGGTACGTGTTGTAACGCGTAACGACGAGCGGCCCAGCGGAGGACTTTACCTTCACGACGGCCCCGAGGGGTACCATGTCCCCGTCTTCGTTCCGAACCAACAACCGGCGGATGTCGTCTTCACGGTTACGGAATCGTCCTTCCGCCTGAACGCGAACCTGCCACGTTCGGCCGAACCGGTTGAAATCGTTGACGTATTGCGCCCCCGTCGTGGCCTGAAGTGTCGAATATACGTCGGCCGGATTGACACCGCGAACGAAACAGGCGTCGCGGTCCACGTCGAGCATGAGTTCCGGCGAATTCGCCTTGTAAACGGTAAACGCATTGCCGAGAAGGGGACTGAGCTCAGGATTGCCGTTATCGTCCCGTTTTCCCAAATCCACCTTCAATTTTTTGGCCTCGGCGATAAGTCTGTCTGTTTCCGCTTGCAGTTCGTGCGGACCAACGTCGCCGCGGTCTTCGATCATTAACCGGAATCCTCCGGCCCGGCCCAGTCGGGGTACGGCCGGCGCCCCGAACACGGTAACACTTGCCCCGGGGACGGTCGATTCCGCTTCGGCACGAAACCGCTCGGCGATTCGGTTCGCGTGCATCGAAGGGTCGAGCCGATTCTGAAAGCTGTCCAGGATGAGGAACATCGAGCCGAAGTTCGAACCGTACGAGTTCAGAATGTAAGAGTTGCCGGCCACGGCACTGACTTTTTTGATTCCCGGTGTCCTTAATGCGATCCGGGTCAGATCGTCCATGATTTT
>DASXPC010000266.1:0-3886 GCA_036493815.1 Fimbriiglobus sp.
ACGGCGACGCGGTAGTTGTGGCCGTGGAGGCGTTCGCAATGATGGCCGTCGTAGGTAATGAAGTGCCCGGCCGAGAAGACCAGGTAATCCTTGGTCACGCGAACCATATACCGTTCGGTCACAGCCAGTCCTCGGCGTCCCACGCAAACGGAGCGTTCGGGGTAATTTTACCCTCCCGCAGTGCGACGTACAAACACGCTGCAACCAGGTCGGCCGAGGTGCCGGGGTTAAGTTTGTTGCTGTCGGAGCGGAGGTGTCGATCGAGTGCGACCCCCGCGGCCCGGCCCTCGGGTGTATCGAGTCCGCCGAGGGAAAGGACATGCTTGACCCGTCGTTGCACGTCCTCCGCGGCGGGAAGGCCGTTTTTGCGAGCGATGAGCGAATCCGGGAATTCGGCCATCCACGCGAGATGGCATTCGACGATTGCCGGTTCGACCCGGCCGAACTTCTTGAACGCCGCGAGGAAGGCCGGCACGCCGAAGTCGAACACGTCGGCGTACCCGTTGGCGTATTGCCGGGCGATCATATCGCGGTCCGCCGCCAGTTTCATGGCGTCGAGGAGCGGGACGGTCGGTTCGTACTTAACGTCCTGCTCCGGCGCGTCGCCGAGGCCGCCGGGGCGGGCGGAGAAGATGGCGTCGAACACCCGCCGGGCGTCGGTCACGGTCAGCCGGTCGAGCACGGTACGGACGCCGGCGCGGAGGTCGTACCGGCCGCCGAAGTTCGGGTTCCGCTTCTCCGCCACCGGCCGGACCGCGGCGAGCGGCCGTACGGCCAGAATGATGCCCAGGTTCGTATTGCGGTCCACGAGCGCCCGCGTCGCGTCCACCGCGTTGCCGACGCTCGACCCGAACACGGCCGTCGGGTCGGCCTCGTCTTTCCCCCACGCGTCCGAAACGGCCAGGGCGCTCAGGACGAAGTCGAGGTACGTGGTGTCGGCGAAATCGGCCTTGCGGTGGACGTTCCCGACCTTGCGGGCCGTCGCCTCCCAGACGGAGGCGACTCCAATCATGAGACCAGTCGAATCGCGTAACCGGTCGCGGTGGTTCTCAACGCGGCGGGGGGTCACGGCCGATACTCCTCGGTCAGAAACCTTACTACCCGATCCGCCACGTCGACCCCGCACGCCCGCCCCAGCGCCCGCCAGCCGGGGGCGGCATTCACTTCGATTATCTGCCACTCGTTGCGTTCGTCGTGCAGCAGGTCGACGCCGGCGACGATGGCCCCGGTGGCCGCGGCAGCCTTCACCGCCAACTCGGCCTCTACTCGTCCCAACTCGTACCGCTCCGCCGTGCCGCCCTGGGCTACGTTCGTCCGCCAATCAAACGCATTCGTCCGCTTCATCGCGGCGAGCACTTTCCCGTTCAGCACGAACGCCCGCACGTCCCAGCCGGGGTGCTTTACGAATCTTTGCACGTAAAGGACGCCCCGCGTCTCGTCGATCGCGTGAAACGTCCGCCAGGCGAGTTCTTTATCGGTCACCCGCACCATCCCCCGCCCCTCGGCCCCGAAGAGCGGTTTCACGACCACGTCGCCGCCGAGCGTTTCGAACGCAGCCATCGCGTCTTCCGTCGATTGACACCCGAATGTCGTCGGGGTCGGCAGTCCCGCGGCCGCGATCCGGGCCGACGCGAGGAACTTGTCCACGCACGTCTCGACCGCCCGGGGTGGGTTCAGCACCGGCACCCCGGCCGCGTGCAGCACGTCCATGCGGAAGACGACCTGTTCCAGCGACCCGGCCGGCATGGTGCGGACGAGAATGGCGTCGTAGCCGGCAAGCGGTGGAGTATGGGCGGACGCGGAGACGGTGCGGAAATCGACGGCGGCTGCGGCGTGGCCCCGCTCCTCCGCCGCCCGGATCAAATCCCGGACGTGCCAGCCGTCGCCGCGGGATAGGATCGCGATCCGCACGTCATTCCCCGAAGAAGGATTTCTTTAGCAGCCCCGGCTCGCACCGGCCGAAGGCGAACGCCCGGCCGGTCTTCAGATTCACGAACGTCACCTCGGCCGGGGAAAACAGGAGCGGGTCGATCTTATAGAAGTCGCCGTACCGGGCGAACAGTTCGGAGAAGAGGGAACCGTGGTCTTTCGACGACGAGGACGGCACCTTCGGTCCGACGGTCTCGATCGCTTCGTCGTCGGCCCGCACCCACAGCGTCACCCGGCCGCCGTAGAGGATCGCGTCGTTGGTCCGGCCGATGGCCGCCAGTTCGTCCGGCGTCGTCGGCGGCAGCGGGGCAACCCCGAACCCGCTCACCACCTGCCTCACGTCGAACTTCAACTCGTGCAGCTTGTGCAGGGCCGTCTCGACGCTCCGGGCCACCACCTGCACGCCGCCCGCCACGCTCGACGCCGGGGCGACGAGTAACGTTAACGATTCGACACTCTTGGGCAACTTGGCCACGAGGTGTTGCACCACGTCGACCGTCGGGTGGATGCGCGTTTCGAGGCAGCCGACCGCTTTCGCCGACGTTTCCTTGCCGGGAATGTGCTGGAAGATGTCTTCGCGGGCCGCGGCCGCCCGCATCGGTCCCGACCCCATCGCGAAGTACGAATCGACCTTCACCTGCCACCCGGCGTACTGGCTGGCGAGACAGGCCCGCACCGGATCGTCGGTGGTCACCTGCACCGCCGGGCCGGACAACTCGGCGAACGGGCTCGGGACGAATGCCACGTCGGCCAGATCGGCGAGGCACGCACGGGCCAGCATCCGGCCCGCGGCAAGCCCGCCCGGCACCGCGCCGCCGCAGTCGATCACGCGGGCCCCGCCGACTTTCGCCGCGGCGACCCGAAAGTCTTGTGCGCGAGATTCCAATTCGTCCGCCAGCCGATTCGACCTATCGTTGAGTGTCATGGCAGAGTTCCAGGAGCGAAGAGGCAATCGAGTTCGTGGGCGATCCCCTTCAGTTTCGCCCGAATGGCCTCCCGTGTCGAGTCGCTAGCGAAAATGGTAATCACCGGTTGCCCGGGGCGGAAGGGTTCACCGGGGTGTGGAATGTCGGCGAAACCGGGAATTCGCCAGCAATCCGCAATCAATTCGAGGTCGGCATCCCACGGACCGGACTGCGGAAATCGGAGCGGATTTGATGCGTGATAAATCGCTTTCCCCACCACGTTCGCGGTCTTGCCCGGCACTTCGCGGCTCAGGATAAGTGATTTCTGGCATGCCAATTCCAGGATTTCCCTGGCCGCCGTGTACCGCGGGTTCACTTCGAGAAGATAGGCACCCGCTTCGCCGAAGATGAAGTCCAGCCCCCACGGACCGCGGAGGGACAGGCGTTGCCCGACCGCGCCGAACGTTCGCACGAGGTCGTCGGAAACAGGAATCGGCCCGATGTTGCCGGCGTAATGGAACGCCGGGGCGTTCAGCCAGGATTCCCCGACGAATTGTTCGGTGACGCCGAGAAAGCACCTGTCGTCGAACTGGGCCGACATCGACCGACCGGGGATGAACTCTTCCCCATACTCGTTCGATTCGATCTGACCGCCTTTGAACGATCTCACCCGCAGGCCGCCGGAACTCATTCGACTTTTCACCAGAAACTCGATGTCCATTGGCGCCAGGAACCATTGCCGCGGGAATAACAATCCCGTGCACGCCAATTCTTCTCGAAGCACCATTGGATCGCGTACCCGAAGGATTGTTTCGCTGGCATTGCCCCATAGCGGGCGGTGCCGGGCGAGTTCGTCGATCACGTCCGGCGAATTCTCCAGCCCGCCGCAATAGAGAAACGGGCCGGGCGGGAGTCGCCGGGCCAATTCGGGAATGGCGTGGGGATAGTCGGAATGGGGGCAACGGATTGTCCGGGCCAAAAGCCGGGTGTCTCGGTCGGCGAACAGGTCGACGACGGCCGGGGTGAAGCCGGCTCGGAGAACGCTCGCCGCC
>DASXPC010000267.1:0-20819 GCA_036493815.1 Fimbriiglobus sp.
AATTGACCCGGGCCTTTGCACTTAAGTTTTTGCGGTCCCGGACGGTGGGGTAGAACCGCATGAGCAGGTCGGCCTGCCGGCCGTGCTGCGGGGCGGCCCCGACCGTCGCCAGCCGCAACTCCATCGCCCGGTCGGTCGTCAACGTTCCGGATTGCGGGTCGAGCAGGTGGCCGACGTAATACTGGTCGGTGAAATACCGGCCTTCGCTCATGAGAGCGAAGTCGATTTTTTCCCTGGAGACGTGCCGCAGTTCGACCCACATGACCCAGGCGTGCAAGCCGCCGAAATTCGCCTCGCCGCCGACGTACTCGGCCGGCACCCCCAGACTCTTCGCCACCCGGGCGGCGAAGTCCGCCTGCATGGCACAAACCCCGCCGTACGTCTTGATGTTCTGCAACGTGTACGCCTTGCCGTTCAGCCGGCAGACGTCCGATTTCGTTCGGAGCATTTCCTTGTCGTAGACAATGTCCTTGTAACACGAGCCGATTCCGGTCCGCCGCTTGAGGTATTTCTCGATCGCCCAATCCCGCTCGTCCGGCGGCGTGTAGTGGTTCACGACGTGAATCAGGAATTCCCACGGTAGCAGTTGGACTTGGCCTTTCAGGGCGGTCTCGTGGGTCACGAGGTACAGAAAATTATCTTTGGCGCGGTGCGACAGGACGCCGTCGGGGAGTGTGCTCTTCGTTCGGACCTGATGGGGTCGATAGTCGTAAACGGCCTGCGGGTTGTCCCAGACCACGGCACAGGCGATCGCGACGTTGGCGTGCGTCTTGATCTTGTCCGGCCCGAGGGCGAACAGTTCGCCGAAAACGGCCATCGCTTTCTCGACGTCGTCGGTCGCCGGGTCGATCGCCGTGAACAGCGTTTCCTTGACCTCCGGATTTTCGCCCAGCCATTTCATCACGTCGACATACGCGTCGCCCAGCCCGGCCCGGATCTCGGCTGCATATTTCTGCTCGAAGTAACGCGAAAACACTTTGCGGACGTATTGGTATTCGCCCTTGGTGAACGCCCGGTTGCCGGCAAGGGCTTCGACCACGGCTTTTTCGGGGTCGGCATTGTCGGACGATTTCGGGTCGTCGCCACGAACGGACGCGGCGAGGAACACGAACGAAGCTAAGAGGAATAGGATTCGATCCACGTAGCATCTCCGACCGGGCCGGGGCCAAACGGTCCTATCTTACCGTCCGTTCCGATTGCTCTGAAGGGCATGTTGAATCGGTGGCGGTTCGACAGGAAGGGCTGCGGCGCTGGTATAAATGGAGAAGAGAAGAGCGAGCGGGCCGCCCGCGGTCCAGGGAGGAATCGGTGTCGCCGTTCACGCTTTCCCGCGAACAAGTTCGCGAACTGGATCGCCGGGCGATCGAAGGGTTCGGCGTGCCGGGCATCGTCTTAATGGAAAACGCGGGACGGGTGTGTGCCGAATTGCTGATGCGGCTGACCCCGGTGAAGAAACCGGTCGTGATTCTTTGCGGTCCGGGCAACAACGGTGGGGATGGGTTTGTGATTGCGAGACACTTGGACAATCACGGCTGGCCGGTTTCTGTTTGGGTTGTCGTTAAGGATTTTCAAGCCTTTCCGGCCGATGCTGCAACAAACTTCCACTCCGTGCAAAAGTCAGGAATATCGATTCGATACACATGGGGAATACCTTTTCCGGCGAACCATGCAACCGAAGTGATCGGCCTCAGTTCGATTTGGGTCATCGATGCCCTATTCGGCACTGGCCTGATTCGCGAACTGAGTACTCCGTACTCCGAACTTGTCGCCATCGTCAACGCCTCCGGCAACCCCGTCCTCGCCGTCGACCTCCCCTCCGGCCTCGACTGCGACACCGGCGAACCCCTCGGCCCCACGATCCGGGCGACGCATACTGCCACTTTCGTTGCACCGAAAAAGGGCTTCCTCAACCCGAAATCAAAAAAATGGACCGGCGAAGTTCACGTCATCGACATCGGCGCCCCGCGGGTGCTGGTCGAACAGTACATGCCGCGTTCGTAAAATATCCCGACTCCACCTCTCCCGGAGTCGTTCATGGACGTTACGTTTACCCGCCACGGATTTCTGCCCCACCCGGACCCGCTCACACAGTTCCCGGCCAACTCGGAACTGGGCCGGCTCGACGTGCTGGGCCGGGATTTGCCAAGCCTGCTCGAAGACAAGAATGCCCGTGACTACCTGCGGGAATTCACTGTCCCCGCATGGCCGAAGGGCACGATTACCCCGTCCGACATTCCGTCCCTCCGGCTCTACTACGTCCGGCTCGGGTTCGTGGCGTCGGGGTATGTGAATCAGGTCGGCGTCGCGCCGGCGACGGTGCTCCCGAAGAACATCGCTGTGCCGCTCTGCCATGCCGCGAAGCTGCTCGACCGGCCGCCGATTCTGAGCTACGACGGGTACGCCCTCTATAACTGGAAGCGATTCAACCCGGCCGGACCAATCGCCCTCGGCAACATCGACACGTTTCAGAACTTCGTCCACCTTTACGACGAGCACTGGTTCATCCTGGTCCATGTGGAAATCGAAGCCCTCGCAGCCGAGGTACTGGCGACGATTGAAAAGGCCGGGACGGCGATGCAGCAGGGCGACGCGGCCGGGCTGAACGCGGCGTTGAAATCCCTGGCGGTGGCCGTGCGAAAGCAAGCGGACGTGCTTCGCCGCATCCCCGAGAAGATGGACCCGCACGTGTACTACCGGGCGTTCCGGCCGTACATCCGGTTCTTCGAAAACGTGGTCTATGAAGGGGTTGACCAGACGCCGGCGAGTTACCGGGGCGAGACCGGGGCACAGTCGAGCGTGGTGCCGGCGATTGTGAGTTTCATGAAGGTGCCGCACATGCCGAGCATGTTGATGAACCACCTGGCAGACATGCGGCGGTTCATGCCGGCCGAGCACCGGGCGGTGCTCGAAGAGATCGCCGCCATGCCCGACCCGAAACCGCTGGCGGACAAAGACGCGTTCAACCAGGTGCTGGAGGAGATCGCCCAGTTCCGCGAAGTGCATTTCGGCTGGGCCGATCTGTACATCCACCAGCGGGTATCCGACCCCCGCGGCACCGGCGGCACGCCGTACCGGCAGTGGCTGCAACAGTTAGTCGACGAGACGCGGGGGCACCGGAAGTAACAACCACGCGTAGGGACCGCCCTCCGTGGCGGCCCGTGCTTTTAGTGGCCTCCGAGCAACTTGCCGTCGTCGAGGAGGAAGAAGCCGTTCACAGTCAGTAGCGCCCCGGAAACGGCAAGCATGATACTTAAGACGAATGCCCATTTCTTTCCTGACAGCATTGACACCGACGCCAATACGATGCCGAGTTGCATGAGCACCTCGGCGAAGTCGAAGTAGGGGTCTTTCCTCTGCATGAGTTTCACTTCTTCCTGGTAATCCTGAGCCCCTTTCTCGCGCTTCTCCTTGTTCCCTTCCGCAATCTCCCTTTTGTCATCCTTCATTCGGCCTTCTTCCTTGACGTACCAGTCGAGCAGTTTCTGCCGGTGGGTGGGAAGAGTGCCACCGGCACCTTCTTTCTTGGCCTCCAGCTTGATGATTTCGTTCCGGTAAAGAGCCTCGCGAGTCGACTTGGATTGGTATCGGTTCCAGGCGTTGGCCTCCTCCTGCTTGGCCATCACCATTTCTTTGGAGCAGTTGTGCCCGCCGGCCGAGGCGATGGCGAGTACCACGGCGTAGACGGCCACGGCCATCGCCACTGTCCTCGAGAAGGGGTTTTCCGCCTTCTCGTGGATTTCGTCCGGGTTCGGAATTTCGATTTCGGGCACGGCGGATCCTTCCGTGGTTAGGCGTTGTACGTCGTGCTCGACGTGGTGCCGCCGCGGCCGGTCCAGTTGGTGTGGAAGAACTCGCCGCGGGGTTTGTCGGTGCGTTCGTAGGTATGGGCCCCGAAGTAGTCGCGTTGGGCTTGCAGCAAGTTGGACGGCAACCTGGCGGTGCGGTAACCGTCGAAATAGCTGAGTGCGGCGGACATGGCGGGCACCGGTATGCCGCCCAACACACCGGCCGCGAGCGCCCGCCGCCAGCCGGCCTGGGCTCGTTCCAATTCTCCCGCGAAGTACGGGTCGACCAGAAGGTTCACCAGCTTCGGGTTCCGGTCGAATGCTTCTTTGATTTTGCCGAGGAACGCGCTGCGGATGATGCATCCGCCCCGCCACATGAGGGCGATGCCGCCATTGTTGAGCGTCCATTTGCTGGTCGCCGCCTGGGCGGCCATGAGGGCATAGCCCTGGGCGTAGGAACAAATCTTGCTGGCGTAGAGGGCCATTTCCACGTCGGCGATGAAGGCGTCGCGGTCCGGTTTGGCGGAAGGTGCGGGGCCTTTCAGGACTTTTTCCGCGGCGACCCGTTCGTCCTTCTGAGCCGACAGGCAGCGGGCGAAGACGGCCTCCGCGATGAGGGTCACGGGCACCGCGTTTTCGGTGGCGGAATCGACCGTCCACTTGCCCGTCCCCTTCTGCCCGGCCCTATCGAGGATCGAATCGACGAGCGGTTTATTCGTTTCCGGGTCGATGAAGCCGAAGATGTCGCTGGTGATTTCGATGAGGTAGCTGTCGAGGACGCCGGTGTTCCATTTGCCGAAAACTTTCTGCAGTTCGGCCGGGGTGAGGCCGAGCCGGTCTTTCAGGAGTTGGTAGGCTTCACCGATGAGTTGCATGTCGCCGTATTCGATGCCGTTGTGCACCATTTTGACGAAGTGGCCGGCACCTTCCGGGCCGACCCAATCGCAGCAGGGGACGCCGCCGTCCACTTTGGCGGCGATGGCCTGGAAGATGGGCTTGATGAGCGGCCAGGCTTTTTCGTCGCCGCCGGGCATGATGCTCGGGCCTTTGAGGGCCCCTTCCTCGCCGCCCGAAACGCCGGACCCGACGTAGAGCAATCCTTTGGCGTTCGCCGCCTTCATCCGGCGAGTGGTGTCCGGGAAATGGGTATTGCCGCCGTCGATCAGAACGTCGCCCGGTTCGAGGAGGGGAGTAACTTCGTCGATGACGGCATCCACCGCGGCCCCGGCCTTCACCAGCATCATGATTTTCCGCGGCCGCTTGATCGCCGCGACCAGTTCCTTGGGCGAATGACAGCCGACGAACTTCTTCCCCTTCCCCCGCCCGTTTACGAACTCGTCCACTTTGCTGGTGGTCCGGTTGAATACGGCCACCGTGTACCCGTGAGATTCCATGTTCAGGACCAGGTTTTCGCCCATGACGGCGAGGCCGACGAGGCCGATGTCGGCGGTGGGGGTGGCCATTGGTGGGTTCCTTGAAGGGAAGACGAGGGACGCGTGGAGCCATCTTAGATAGGGAGCGTGCCGGCGGCGAAGGGCAATGGGACGGGAATATCGGGCGGTCGGAATGCCGCATTCGCTCCAAGGTAAAAGTGGCCTACTCCCGCAAATCCGTCTCCGTGAATAGCGTAAACCCCAAGTTTTGCAGCGTTACGGCCCCGTTTTCGTAATCGTCCACGTGGATGGCGAGGGCCGTGCTGCCCATTTGCCCGACGCCGGTTAAGAGCGGGTAGGCGTAGTTGATGTTCACTTCCCCGCTGAGCAGGGCCTTCGTGATGGTAAGCAGGGGTTGGTCGTTGTCCGGGAGTTTGACCACCAGGAGGTCGCTTTCGGTGAACGGCAACTTGGCCATTTCCAGGATTTCGTATCCGCGTTCGTAGTCGCTCGGCACTACCCGGATGATGGCACAGTCGGCCGTTTCGACCACGGTCATCGACACGATTTTCACATCGGTCGTTTCGAACCGGCGGACGAGGTCGAGCAACGCCCCCATGCGGTTGGCGAGGAACACGTTGAATTGGCGGACGCTGGGCCAGTCGCGGCCGCGGGCCGTGGACGGGGCCGTTGCGACTCCGCCGCCGTCCTCGTTCTCGTCGCCGAACGTCATGAGCCTTCCCGGGAATGTGGACTTCCCGGAGCATACCCGCATCGGCACTCGGGTGCAATCGGCGAAAGGTTACTTGGCCGGTTCCAGATCGACCTGGGCGGCGTTCAGCACTTCGCCCGTCGCGTCGTTCTGAACGAACGCGACCACCTTGAGATTTTTGAGATCGAGCGGCCGGGCGAGGTTCGTAAACTCCGCCTTCGTCGCGAAGTCGGTCAGATATTTCACCAGCTCGGTCCTCAGGTCGTCCGGTTTCACAATCACCGTCTGTTCGCTCGGCATCTTCTTGGTCAGGGCAAACCCCTTCGCCCCCCCGGGCATTGCCCGCACCACGTCGACGTGATACCGGGCCCCGCTCTCCCCGGCGTAACGCACCCGCGGCTCGATCACCACGAATCGCAGTACGAATTTGTCTTTGTCGCCGACGGTCAGGCCGGAGACGCCGGCTTTCACGTCAAACCCCTTCGCTCCCTTCGCCGCGGTCAGCGTCAGTTTCGCGGCCGCGGGCTTTTCCAGCGATTCGTCCACGTCCTTCCGGATCGCCGTGTACGCGTCCTTCGCCGTCAAAGCCTGCCCGGCGCGCGGCCCGGGCTTCCCGTTCACGAAACTGAAAAACCCGTTTTGCACCTCCTTCTGGTAAACGCCGATCCGGTTCATCGAGTCGTCGCACGTCAGGGGGTCGGGCGAGGGCAGGTGGACGTGGTAGCAGACCACCGCCACGTCCGTCGGCGGATAAGTCTTGAGAATGCCGGCCGCCGCTTGTTCGAACGGCAACGAATACGGGAATTCCGATCCGGAAAAGACTTCCACCAATGCAATCCGGTCCGACTTCGCCTTACGCCCCTTGTACGGTTCGACCGCGAACGTCGAACTCGTTTTGGCGTAATCGGCGAAATCCCGCGCCTCGACCCGGGCGATCTGGGTCATCACCGGTTTGACTTCGTCCGTTTTTTTGTCCGCGACGAGCGTCCGGGCGAGAATGTCGAGGACTTGGAGGCGGACCGTGGCAGAGTCTGTATCGGCCAGCATCCGCTCCGCCCGGCGGGCCTGCGCGAGGGCAATTTCGGCGTACCCGGGTTGCTCGGCCAGTGTCGCTGCGACTTTGAGCGCCACCGTCTTATCCCACTTGGACCCGTACGCCGTCGCCGCCTTCGTCAACCGGTCCACCCACCCTCGCACCTCTTCCGCTGGAACTTTTTTGGCGCTCACGTGGGCGAGCAGGTCGAATCCCAGGTCGAAGAAATCCTGCCCGACTTCGACCTGGCCGAATGCCTCCCGGTTCATGGCAAAGGGGTCGTCGAGTTTCTTCAGTTTCGACGGGAGCAGTTCCAAGACTCGGGTCCTTTCCCCGGGATGGGACAAGATGCCAGCAATCTTTTTGCCGTCCGCCGCGACCTTGCCCTCGAATGTCTGCGCTTCCTTGGCTGCCAGTACGATTTCGAGCGTGAATTGAACCTGGTCGCCTTTGACGATTACCCCGGTAATTTTTGGTGCTTTGGGTAGTGCGGGCCGGCTGTCGATGAAATCGCACACCCATTTCCCTTCGGACTCGCTCAGGGAAAGCAGGAAGGTGAAGAGTCGCTCTTGCTCGCCGACGGCAATGACGGTTGGCATTTTCCACGACCCGGCGGGCGGGGCCGCGGTCGCGGAACCGGCGATCAGGAGTAAAGCGCAAACGGCCACGGGCAGACGGGGCATGGCAGCGGTCCTTACGGATTCGGGGCCTGGGCTCGGGCCGACAGGCGGGTCCGATTACGATACACTTTTCGCACCGCACGGGCTACTTGTCCGACTTCGTCTTCGTTGCGGAGCAGGACGGGGTGATGCAGAATCACGCACTGATGATGAAGCCGAGTCGCTTCGGAACACGTTCCCGCCAGTCGAAACCGCGACGGCGCGCGGGAGAGATGAAGGGCCTTGAATCCGGCGTCGAACGCGATGCCTTCGCCCCGCATCGCTTGGCAAAACACCTCGCGGGGCAAACCGAACGTTTCGCAATCGAAGTGGAATCCCACCTTGTAGAAGCCGGGAATCGTGTTCTTTGACGACCCGGAAGCGTAAGCGACAGGTGCAAGTGCATCCGTAGCTATCTTTTCTGACTCGCTGGGAAAATCGAATGCAACTAGTCCCGGAACGTCGCTTAATTCTTTAACGATTCGCTCGACCGCCCGCTGTCTCCGGACCGTTCGCTCGGGCAATAGAGCGAGTTGCGGCCTTAATACAATCGCTTGCAGTTCGCTCAGTGCCGCCCATTGCTGCACCCCCCGGGTCAACCAGACTTTCGCCCGTTGGTGCGTTGCTGCATCGCGAAACAGGATCGCCCCGCCCCGCCCGGCCGAGAGGAGCTTCGAGCCGCCGAAACTCAAAACGCCCCCATCGCCCCACGCCCCGGCCTTTTTTCCCGCAAGCACGGCACCGGGGCACTGGGCCGCGTCTTCCACCACGGCCACGCTCCGGGATTTGCAGGCCGCCAAAATTGCCGGCATGTCCGCCAGACTGCCGTGAAGGTGGGAGACCAGCACCGCCCTGGTCGTCGGCCCGAAGGCGTCGGGCAACCCGGCCGGATCGAGTGACGCGGTTCCGGGCCGGACGTCGACCAGAACCGGTTTCGCCCCAATCGCGTGGACGGAAAGAAAGTTCGATTCGTATTCGTAGGCCGCGAGGATGACTTCGTCCCCCGGCTGCACGCCGACGGCTCGAAGTCCTGCCTCCACGGCCAACGTACCGCTCGCACAGGTCAGGACGTAGGCGACGCCGAAGTAGGCGGCCAGTTCGGCTTCCAGTTCGCGAACGTGCGGGCCGTGGTATTGTCCCCACGTCCCGTCGCGAACCGCAGCAGCTAGCGCCTCTCCGACCGCCGGATCGGCGGGGGGCCAACCGGGCGGGCCGCCGGGGCGAACGGGGGTGTCTTCGTCGGAGTCCATCTCCCATAACATACCAAAGCCCCGGCACACTCATTCCGGGCGTTCCGGAGTTCGCATGTCCGACACGTACACCGCCATTCAAGTCGTGATGATGCCCCGGGACACGAACCCGAACGGCACCATCTTCGGCGGCGTCCTGCTCAGTTACATCGACCAGGCCGGCGCCATCGCCGCCCGCCGCGAACTGAGCCGGCGGGGCGGTAACCCCAAAGCGGCGTTCGTCACCGTCGCGTTCAACCGGGTCGAATTCAAGCTGCCGGTGATGGTCGGGGACGTGGTCAAGTTTCAGACGACCTGCGTGCGGACCGGGCGGACGTCGCTGACCATGCGGGTGGACGTGGTCGCGGAACGGGGCGTCGAAGAAATTCACGTGACCGAAGCCGAGGCGGTGTATGTGGCGGTTGACGTGAGCGTACCCGTGAAAGACCGCCGGCCCGTGCCGTTATTCCCACCCGCCGACGCCTCGTAACAGACTCGCTAACCGTTCCGCTACGCGTTTGTAAACTATCCGTTCCCGCCCTCTCGGACCCCCACCATGGCGTTCACCTCGGCCCACCTTTATTACGACGATTTGGAAATCGGTCAGGCTTGGGAATCGTACGGCCGGACCGTCACGGAGGCGGACATCGTGAACTTCGCCGGGTTCAGCGGCGACTTCAATGCGATCCACATCGACCACGAGTTCGCGAAAAATACCCCCTTCCGCCGGGTGTTCTGCCACGGGTTCGCCGTATTCAGCATGGCGAGCGGAATGAGCGTGCAATCCCCGCCGACGCGGATCGTGGCGATGACGAAGGTGAGGTTCTGGAACTTTTACCTGCCGGTGTTCGCGGGGGATACGGTCCGGTTACGGTCGAAGGTGGCGGAGAAGACGTTGAAGGGCCGGGGCCGGCGGGGCGAAGTAGTATGGGCCCGCGAAATCGTGAACCAGGACGGGAAGGCCGTGCAGGGCGGGGAAATCGTCACGCTGATCGAATGCCGGCCGCAGACAAAGCCGATCGAAGCGGACGCAGAGGTCGCTCCCACTGGTGTGGTGTAATCATGACCGTTCGCACCCGCTTTGCCCCGAGCCCGACCGGCTACCTGCACATCGGCGGTGTCCGCACCGCCCTGTTCAACTGGCTTTACGCGCGCCGGCACGGCGGGCAGTTCATCCTCCGCATCGACGACACCGACGCCTCCCGTAACCGGGCTGAGGCGGTCAAGCCGATCCTCGACGGGTTCGCCTGGCTCGGGCTGGACTGGGACGAAGGGCCGACGAAGGACGGCAGTGGCGACAGCTTCGGCCCGCACGCCCCGTACTTTCAAGGGCAGCGGAACGACACATACATCGATGCGGCAATGAAGCTGATGGCGGCCGGGCACGCCTACCCGGATTACACGACCCAGCCGGAGCAGGACGCGCGGCGGAAGGCCGCGGAGATGGCAAAGCGGCCGTACGTGCATCGTGGCAGTAACCGCGACGTGCCGCCGGACGAGAACCTCAAACAGTACCGCGAGAAGCCGGCCCCGATTCTGCTGAAAGTGCCCGCCGGGCAGGCAATCGAATTCACCGACCTCGTCCGCGACAAAGTCGTGGTGCAATCGGATACCATTCGCGATCCCGCCCTGCTGCGTGCCCCCGGCTCCGACGGGGTTTGCCGGGCGCTCTACAGTTTCGCCACCGTCGTAGACGAGGCCGCATTTGAAATTACACACGTGATCCGTGCGGAGGAGCACCTGTCGAACACCCCGACGCAGATCCTGATTTTCCAGGCGTTGGGCGTGAAGGTGCCGGCGTTCGCCCACATTCCGCTGGTGCAATACAAGAACGAAAAGATGAGCAAGCGGAAGCTGCCGCCGCTTTCGGCCGAGGAGATTGGCAAGCTGAAAGCGTGCGGCTGGACCGAAGAGGAAATCAAGAGTCGGGATGATCTGAATATCGCAACGGTCGCGTACTACCGCGAACTCGGCTACCTCCCCGCCGCGGTCATCAACTATCTCGTCCGCCTCGGCTGGTCACTCGATGCCGAGAGCGAATTCATTCCCATCGAAACGGTTAAGCAGAATTTCAGCCTGGAGCGGGTGACTAAGGCGGCGGGCAATTTCGATTCGCAGAAGCTCTATTGGCTTCAAGGCGAATACATGAAGCTTCTCCCCGCGGCCGAGAAGGTCGAGCGGAGCATACCCTACTTGAAGCGGGCAAGGCTGATCGAGAACGAATTGGACGAGAAGACGCGATCAAGGCTACTGAAAATCGTCGAAGCCGCCGGCGACCGGATTAAGCTGTTTTCCGACGTGCTGACGTTCGCGGCTCCCATCCTGAAAGCCGACTTTGAGTACGATCCGAAGGCGGTCGAGAAGCGCCTGAAAGCCCCCGGCGCGGCCGAGGTACTCCGCGGGTTTTCCGAGGCTATTCAGAACCTCGACCCATTCGACGCTGCCACCACCGACAAGGCCCTGCACGAGTTCGTCGCCGCAAAGGGCCTCAAGAGTGCCGACGTCGTCCACCCCGTCCGCGTGGCTACAACGGGCACCCAAGTGGGATTTGGGTTGTTCGAAACGCTGGAAATCCTGGGCAAAGATACGGTAATCAAGCGGATCAACCATTCCTTGACACTGATTTGATTCACATGAAACGCTACCACCTCTGCGGCCTCGGGAATGCCCTGGTCGATTTGATCGTCGACGTTTCGGACGCCGAGTTTGAATCGCTCGGGTTCGAACGGGGCACGATGCGGCTCGTCGACGCGGCCGAGCAGAAGACGCTCCTCGACGGGTTTGCAGCCAAGGACCCCCGGCTCGTCTCCGGTGGCTCGGTGGGCAACTCGACCATCGGCTTTGCCCAACTCGGCGGCAGGGCGGCCTTCGTCGGCGTCGTCGGTGACGACCGCTACGGCCTGCACTACCAGGGCGAATTCGACCGCCTCGGCATCGCCCTCGGCAACCCGGTCGTCGTCGGCCAGCCCACCGGCACCTGCGTCTCCGTCGTAACCCCCGACGCAGAACGTACCATGCGAACCTGCCTCGCCGTCAACACCCACCTCTCCGCCGACCACGTTGCCAAGGACCGCGACCTCATCGCCCAATCGGAATGGCTCTTCGTCGAAGGCTACCTGTTCGCCAACCCCGAATCTGGACAGGGGGCGATCCGCGAGGCGATCAAAATTGCCAGAGAAAGCGGAACGAAAGTCGCCATCACCTGTTCTGAGGCGTTCATCGTCCACGTTTTCGGCCCTGCCCTGTTCGACGCCTTGAAGCAGGCCGACCTCTTCTTCTGCAACGCGACCGAAGCCTGTGCCGCGGCCAACGCCCACGATTCGCAGGAAGCGTTCCAGAAGCTGAAAAACCTCGTCCCCAACGCGGTCGTCACCGACGGCCCGGCCGGCGCCTACGTCCGCTGGCAGGGCACCGAACACCACATCCCCGCCTTCCCGTGCGAACCGAAAGACCTCACCGGCGCAGGCGACATGTTTGCCGGATCTTTCTTGTACGGCGTCACTCACGGCATCGCCCCGGAGAAGGCCGCGAAGGCCGCGAACTATCTCGCCATGAAGGTCATCACTCAGGTGGGAGCGAGGCTACACAGCGGGGTGAAGGAGTTCTGGAAGAGTCACGTTTGACGTGGGGCACGTTTCCAACGTGCCCATAGGACGATGGACACCTTGAAAACGTGTCCCACAATTGGGGAATCATGGCCCGCATACGCTCCTTCATCGGCATCGAAATCGACGACGGCGTTCGGGTCGCGGCGGAAACCGTCCAAAATGACCTGGCCCGGACCGGCGCGCAGGTGAAGTGGGTCGAGCCGAAAAACCTACACCTGACGCTCGTCTTTCTCGGCGACGTGCACGACCGCCAGCTCGCTGATCTCTTCGTGGCCGTGGGCCAGGTCGCCAAGACCGAACCTTCCTTCTCCCTGTCCGTCTCTGGAATCGGTGCGTTCCCGACATCGCGAAGGCCCAAGGTCGTCTGGGGCGGCATCACCACCGGGGCCGAGAACCTGACGCGCATTCACGCCGCCCTGGAAGAACCGCTGACCGCGCTCGGCCTCTATCGCCGCGAAGATCGCGGCTACACGCCGCACCTAACACTCGGCCGGGTGAGCGGCGAAGAGAGCGGGGCCTTGCTTTCCCCCGAATTACCAAAATTCGCCGACTGGTCCGGCGGCACAACCCCGGTCACGCAACTGGTCGTCTTCGGCAGCGAACTCCGACGCGACGGCCCCGAATACACCGTCCTCGGCCGCTGTCCCCTGAAAGGTAAAAGACGGGCGTAACCTGACCTTGCCCAACCTCCGCCGGCGCGAAAGAATTCCCTCACGCTCCCGTAGCTCAACTGGATAGAGCAACGGCCTTCTAAGCCGTAGGTTGTGAGTTCGAGTCTCACCGGGGGTATTGCCAGCAAACATTTTGATAATCGAACGGTGACCCATGACACTCAAGATCCTACTCCAGCCCGAAGCGGACGGCGGTTACTCGGTCAGCGTGCCGGCATTTCCCGGCTGCCATTCCCAGGGCGAAACGCGCGAGGAAGCCATCGAGAACATCAAGGAAGCGGCCGAGTTGTGGTTGGAGACCTCGCTCGATCGTGTCGTTGACCGAAGCCGGGGGGAAGTTCAAGAGATCGTGCTGTGAAGCCGGTCTCGGGAAAGCGGATGTGTCGCATTTTGCAAAAACACGGATGGACATTGGTCCGCTCGCGTGGCAGTCATCGTGCTTTCCAGAAGGACGGAATCCAGCTATGGTCGTGGTTCCCATACATGGCAATAAAGATCTGAAATCGGGAACTCAACGTGGGATCATGAAAGACGCCGAGCTTACGGATGCGGATTTGTGAGTTCGAGTCTCACCGGGGGTATTGCATTAGCGCGGCACCGCCGGAATCCACAAAACCACCTCCCCTTTCCCTGTATGCCATTCGCGATTCGGTCCCGGTGACGTGTCTGGCACTTGGGATCTTTGGCGGGTTCATGACCGCTTTTTGCGTTCCCCGGCTGCAAGTGGCTTATTCGATGGTCAGTACGGCTTTGATTTGTGTCGGATTACTCTCTTCTTCCCGCATAGTCAGAAGCATCTCGGCTATATTCCTTGTCCTTTCATTTGGGTGCATCTGGGGGAATTACTTGGAGGGTTTGCGATAAAGGGGTCCAGGGCAGGGTGAGCCGATGGCCGTTTTCGAAGGAAGAAGTACGACACGCGGTTGACGAGCCCTACGCGTGGCGACGGTCTTCTCATTCCGTCGCTTACGCGTAGGGCTCGTCAAGGAATTACCCCTCGTGCAGCGCCATCAAATCCTTCGGGTGCAACCCTTGCTGGATCGCGTCGCGGATGAGCTGGATGATCTGTTCGATTTTCGGGCCGATCGCGGCGATGAGTTGCAGGATGACGGGCACCCAGGTCCAGAAGTCGCCGACGGCGAGTCCGGCGGCATTGAGGCCGCGGAGGACGGCGGCGAGGGTGCCGTCGAAAAACGAACCAACGGAACTGGCGGTCGCGGAGGAGTCGTCCTCCCGGCAATACTTCGCCACGAACTCGTTGCACATCGCCTTGCAGTCGTCGTGCATGATGCACCTCGTTGAGAAAAGGAATGGAACCCGACGGGGTTACCGTTTGGGAACCGGGCAAACTCCGCCCGGACAGTTGCCAAGAGGGATCGCCGACGGCGGGGCGTCGGCTTCACGTTTCAGTTGTTCCGCGAGCGTTCGCACCGTGGACTCGGCCGTGTCGCCCGGTACCGTCCATAGCCGGCCGCGGTATTCGATCGTCCAATTCCCGTTCGCCCGCTTCACGGCCGGCTCTTTGGGAGCGGCGGGAGCCACCATCGGCAGGGGTGGGACCTCGGCGTGTGCCAGCGGCGGCACCGATCCGACTCCGAAGCCGACGATCGCGTCGAGGACCATAAGACACCTCCTTTTGGGGTTGAGATTTTTCTTTTGCTTCAGTCGCCATTTGGCGAAACGAGCGGCGGTACCACCGTTTCGTCCACGACCACGGCCCGGCAGGCCCAAGCCTGGAAGATGCGACAGCCTTCCTCGACGCGGGCCTCGGGGAGGATGCCGAACCCGGCTTTGCCCCAATTCGGCCCCCACGAGTTCACGAAGCCGACGCCCCACTGCCCGTTGCGCTCGGCGAGTTCGCAGGCGCAGACGGCGTGGCCGCCGCGGCCGCGACTGCCGGACGCTTGGAGCCAGCCGTCCGCATCCAACGGATCGCTGCCGAACCACCAGATGCCGACATCGACCAGGAAGCCTTGCTGCAATGCGGACGCGACGTGGTCGAAGGTCGGGCACCAGACCGCCTCGGTGATGCGGTACCTCAAGCGGTCGCCGGCTGCGGAGGGAACGTCGTGCCGCCAGTCGAGGTACGGCACTTTCGCTTCGGGCGCCATGCCCGCGGCCATCAGTTCTTTCAACGCGTCTTCGAGCAGGCTGCCGCGGTCCACGCCGCCACAGACGCGGCGATACAGGTCGCCCGCGGAGAGGGGGACGTCCGGCAGGCTCGCGAGCCGCCGGCAGCCTTCGACCACGTTGCCCGTTGCGGCGCAGTTGCACATGCCCACGCCGTTCTGGTCCTTCAATGTCGGGAAGAGGTGCCGGAGCGAGACCGGCTTCCATTGGGACCGGGGGATGAGCCGGCCGTTGTCCACGGTGCCGAAGACGGGCCAGTCGGCGACCGGCCCGGCGGCCGCGGGGGCCAGCGTGCCCAGCCGGCGGACTTCGCCCCCGTCTACGATTTCGATGAGGTCGGACACGGTCAGTCCCCCTTGTAGCGTTTGAGAGTCTCGGCCAGCCCGGCGGCGGATGCGGGAAGGTCCCCTTCGAACAACAGCTTTCCGCCCGCGTCAATCACGAACAGTCGCGGCAGCTTCTTCCCTTTGGCCCGGTCGAGGTAGCCCTTCAAACCGGCCGGCGGGGAACCGGTCGCATCCACCGCATTCTGGTCGAGCACCTGGTACTTGAGCTTCTGATCCCGCACGACGGCGGCGAGCCGCGGGTCGGTGAAGTAAAGGGCCCGGTCGGCCGTCGCGTCGGCGGTCTCTTCGATCACGACGAACGCGGCCGCCCTTCCCGCGACGGGCGGAGTGGGAACCGGCGGAATGGGTGGGGCGGGAGAACCGCCCGCGATTTCGATCACCACACACCCGGCCACGACGGGCGGCCCATCGCCCGAGCCATTCACCGTTGCCCGGATACGGATCGGCCCGGGCTTCGACCGGGCGAGGACAATCTGAATCGCCCCCTTCGCGTCGGGGAAGCGGTACTCCTTTGGCTCGCTGCCGTCCGGTTCGTCGAACCGGATGCCGATGATCGAACCGCCGGGGGAAAGGGCGAAGACCCGCACGGCGGCATCGTCGGAAGCTTCGACCAGAGCGGGTTTGCCGGCGGCCAGTTCGATCGGAACGAACCGGCCGGGGGCGACTCTCACGGGGGTCGTTTCCCGGAGAACCATCGGCACTGTTCGGGCGATCCGGACGGCGGGTTCTGACGGAGGCTCGGCCGAAGCCCGAACGGCTAACATGGCGGCGAGCACGACGGCCAGGGACGGTCGCATGGGGTCTCCTTTCCCGCCCTCGTGGGGCGGCGTGGGGAATGTTGTCTTCACGGACGCATTGTCAGTGTTCGATTGTGAAGTGTGTATATCCGTTCACAAGCAGGCAGGACGGGAGAGGTGAAGGCAGGTGAAGGCAGTTGCGGAATGCCGCGGGGCGATTTACGGAACGCCGTATCCGCGGCGGTCGTGGGCGTTGGAGAGTTGGCCGACGCGGACAAGCCGGGCGAGGGCGCGGAGAATGGTGGAGTCGCCGTGGGCGCGGCCGAGGGTTTCGAGCCGCAAGTCAATTTCCGGTTTGGTGATCCGCCGGCCCGCGGCGCGGACGACGGCGAGCACGTCCGCTTCGCAGGCGGTCAGCGGGCGGTCGGCCGGGGAACGGTTCGGCATTGGCGGCGGAGTCCCGACCGGCCAGATTTGAACACGCGCGGCCAACGGACCCCACGCCAATTCGCGAACCAGTCCCCGGTCCGCCGCCCGCGCCACCGGGGCGAGCAGGGCCAGGAGTTCGGTCAGTTTCGCGTCCAGGACGAAGGACGCGGTGTCCACTTCGGGACTGTTGGACGGGCCGGGCACGACACGATCTCCCTGCTACGACGCAGACAGTCCGTGTCCGAAATCGAACCTGCCGGACCCGGCCGGCAGCCCGAGGTCAATCGTCGCAGGTGGCGGTTACTGAAGGTAGGTCAGCAGGCGGAATTTCGATCGGGACAATCCGGGCAACCGCCTTGGCCGCTTTCGTTGCGAGTGCACGAATATCCGATATCACTTCTTTTCCAGCACGCCGCGGGTTTTAAGCCAGTCCGCGAGGCGTCCGCCCCAGGTGTCGGTCCCCTTGGCTCCGGTTTTCGGATTCATGCCGACGCCGTGGCGGCCTTTTTCGTAAATGTGCAGCTCGGCTGGCACCTTCGCCTTTTTCAGGGCCAGATAGAACCGGATCGAATTCTCCGATTTCACCGCCGTGTCTTCGTTCGTATGGAAGAGAAACGTCGGCGGCGTCCGATTCGTCACGTGCAATTCGTTCGAGTATTCCTCCACCAGTTTCGGGTCGGGGTTTTTCCCGATCAGGTTGTTTCTCGACCCGGCGTGGGTGACGCCGGACTCCATACTGATGACGCCATAGCAAAGCATGAGGAAATCGGGACGGCAGCCCATGCGGTCGACCGGGTCGCCGTCCTTTTTCCCGTCGTCGAAGTGCGTCCCGGCCGTGCTGGCCAGGTTTCCGCCGGCGGAGAAGCCGATCAGGCCGACCCGCGAGGTGTCGATGCCGTAGTCCATCGCCTTGTACCGCACGAGCCGAATGGCCCGCTGGGCGTCGAGGAGCGGGGCGGGGGCGAGCGGTCCGGGTCGGTCTTTCTGGACGATGCGGTATTGCAGGACGAATGCGGAGACGCCGAGCTTGTTGAAGAACTCGGCGACCTGCTTGCCTTCGTGATCCATGGCCAGCGCCCCGTACCCACCGCCGGGGCAGACGACGACCGCGGCCCCGTTGGCCGAGGCTTTCGGGGCGGCATAAACGGTCAGGTTCGGCTTGTCGTACTTCGAATCCCCCACGGCGAACGGGGCTTTGCCTTCCCACAGGGGCAGTACGGCCGGGGTCGGGGGTTGGGACAGGAAAATGATTGTGGCCAATAGACAGAGTGGCGACATCGGTGAATCCTGGGGAGGGGAACGACGATCCAACGGCGGAGAGGTATAATACTCACGCCGTTACCCCATCGGCAGGTATTGGGGGGCGAATTGGTATCGACCGGGCAATGCGTGGTGTTCGGTGGCGTGCCGAGGTTGATCGGTTGGCCTCGTAAAAAGCCGATCACAACAACAACTGCTGAACCGCAGTTCTCCCTCGCGGCGTAATACCCGCGGGCCGTTCCGGGTCCTTCGCCTGAGAGGATTCGGTCCGGACGCAATTCAGGATCGCGGGCACTCGAGGGTCAGAGCAATCTGATTCGACTCGGCGGCCGTGCCCGCTAAACAATCTGGCCGATAGTCGTCTACCCATCCTGCGAATCGGAGTGGTAGCCGGCGAACGTCGGGCGGCCGCAAGGCGCGTCCGAAGCATCGACTCGCTACGCACGTAGATGCCGGCACGACGGTGCCGCGGGACCCGGGTTCAATTCCCGGCGCCTCCACTTTTCGATTTCGCCGTCAGAGGACGAAATCTCGTGACAACCCCTGTCAGAAGCAGGGGTTGTTTCGTTTTGTGGCGAGAGCAAAAGAGTGTCCGAAGATACACTATCGAGACAGCCGCTGACAGCCGATTCACTACCAGGACGCTGCCGAGGGTTGTCACTCTTGATCCCAATTTGGGTAGTGCCGGCGGGGGGTTCGGACGCATCCTTTCCCGGCGCTTTCCCAGGAATCCATGGAAGCTGGTTAAGGGCTTTCGCCCGGTCCTGGATGCCGATATGCGTGTACCGCATCGTCATGTTCACATCGGAGTGACGGGCGAGTTCTTTCGCCTCCGGCAGGGTCGCCCCGTTCCGAAGAAGTTCCGTGATGTAAGTGTGCCGGCCAGCCGCGTGAAAGTCGGCATACCCGCTCTCAGTCTCATACGGGATGCCCGCCCTTTCCAGATCGTGCCGGATCATGAAGTAGGTTTTCCGCTTGCCGAGCTTGGGAAAGAGCGGTTCGTCAGCCGAGTACGCCGGGAGCCAGGTCCGCAGCATCGCCTGAAGTTCGTGGTGAAGCGGCAATACGTCCTTCTTCCGGTGTTTCGAATTCACCGCTTCGACCGTGACCGTGGGCGGATTCCCTTCAAGGTCAAAGCTCCGCGGAGTCAGGCTCGCAATCTCGCTCTTCCGTAGCCCGGTCAGATACGAAATGACGTAAATGCGAGCGCGTTCTTCGCCGGTGTACTCCTGAACGCGGCACGTACTCGCCCTAGCCGCAGCGACGAGCCGAAAGAATTCATCGCCCGTAAGAGCTCTCCGCTTACGCCGCACGTCCACTTCGGTGTTTAACCTCTTCATCCCGGCAACGGGATTCACGCCAAGACGCTTCGAGGAGACAAGCCACTTCCCGAACTCGTCCATCGCTTGAAGGTAGTGGTTGTACGTCCGATGCCCGAGGTCCTCTTTGGCGGCGAACTCAACAAGGAACTCTTCGACGGCTTCGCCGTTAAGCGCTCCGAGCGTTTGGAAACCGCACCCTTCCACGACCCGCCGGAGGCGAGCCATGATGAGCTTCACGTGGTTTGGCGTGTTCCGCTTTAACTTCCGTTCAAACACCTCAAGGTGGAGCGAAAGCAAAGACTTCCTCGCGGTTGCGAGTTGCTCCTGAATTGGGTCGATAAGACCCCGCTTCCGAAGAAGAACGTCGTGTTCGAGCTTCGCCGCGAGGCGTTCCGTCTCGCCGCGATCGGAGAACCCCCGCACCGTTCGCCGCTGACCGGTGTGGTCGGTGTAGCCGATGTACCACGGAGGCCGCTTCTTCGAGAGGTCGGAAGATTTCTTGTAAATCGAGGCCATGACTCTCCCCTTGATTCGTGACAGGCTATTGCTCGTACGCCGACAGAGCCGGACAACCCGCGTCTATCCAGTTCCGCACCTCTTCGAGCCGCCATCGCGTGCTACCCCCGACCCGCACTGGCGTTATCAGTCGGCGAGTACTGAGAAGCCGCCATAGTGTACGCGACGACACTCCCAAGAGTGCAGAAAATTCCCTTGCCGTGATGAGCCGATGCCCGTCCGTGAACCGGCGAGGGTCAACGACGGCACCCTCTTTCAGAACTTGCGTTCCCATGACGGCTACCCTTGGTTGTGGAGGAAGATCCAGGTGTGAGCCATGTCCACGACCTTCGCCACGAGCGGCAGGTCGTCCCGGCCGAAGTGACTCGACTCCTTCCACACGCACCGTTTCGGTAAAGCCGGGAGAGTGTCACGTTGTGTCTTTCACCGGATTTCGTCATGTTTCGCCAGACGAGGCACTTGATGAGTCCAAGACGGATCTCGTGCAGGGGCGCTTGCGACATCGAAGGCCTCCAACTTGGAGAGTTACTCGGCTCTGTAGCTGCCAATCAGCTGCAGCAGTGATCGAAAAATACACGGTGCGAGAGATAACCCCAAAGAATTGACACGCGCAACGGCACGTCACGAAAGGACAGTTAGCGTTAAGTCCTTTACGCGAAAACGATTTGTTCCCCGACACGTTGGTCGGCAGGCCCGTCGCGACTTTCTTTGAAGTGGGGAGATGTTCGTGGGCAGTCAGAGCGGTTCGATTTGATCGGCTGTTCATCTAGCGGGGCGATGAGTTGCAGGAATCAAGCGGTTTCAGCTTATGGATTCAGTCAGGGATCAAACCGAGTGCTTTTTTGTGTGAGGGGTCGGGCTACTTACCTACTGTACTTTCCGCAACAACCATGCACTCACGCGGCCAGTTGCAGCAGGCGTTCCGTGGCGGCGTGGATTTTCTTCGCGGTCGGTGCCGCGGCCAATACGGCCGATAATTCGTCCCGCAACAGTTCCCGGCGTAACGCG
>DASXPC010000268.1:0-7392 GCA_036493815.1 Fimbriiglobus sp.
GGATTTCTCCGGGTCTGAGTGCGGCTCGACCGTCCAGTCTCGGCAGCCAGGGTTCGAGCAGATGTATGCAGCGCGCTCTGCTACGTTGCGCTGCACACTAATCAGGAATTCATCGCGCTTTCCAGCCATTTGCACTCTTTGAAATACTGTATGCCTAGTCCACTCAGGGTAACCCGACCAACGAAACAATGTACGGATAGCTAGCCCGAAGGCCACGGGCGAACTGGTCATCCGCCGTGACCAACTCGCAACCATCGCGCTCGGCTAGGGCGAGGTAGAGGCAGTCGTAGACCGCACGCCGGTGCAACAGTGCCATCTCCATTGCCCGGACGAGCAGCGGGTTGGACGGAAAGAAAATCGGCGCGTTCAACAGCAAATCATTCAGCAATAGGGCGGATTCGCCCCGTTTGATCCGGCCCTGTCGTTCGCCGAGACGATGCCGTTGGCGATCTCTGTCGTGAAGAGATCGGGTGCGATCAGAGTGTGAATGCCGTTGGCGTATTCGTCCTGAAGCCGGATGGCGCGGGCCGAATCCGCCTCGGGCAGGACGACTTTGAGAGCCACCGACGAATCGAGGACGTACGTCATTCCCGATCACGCGTCTGCCGGATTAGCTCGACAGCGATGTTCTGTTCGCCGAAGAGCCGCCGGTTCTCTTCGCGGATGCGGTCCATTCGTTCGCGGGCCTTCTTGGCCGCTTCGGGGTCGCGGATGCCGCCGGCGAGATTGGCGAGAACGTGCTGCAATTCGGCGGCGACGTTGGGGGGGATGCCGGTGGCTGTTTCGGTTGCCGTCATGGGAAGAACTCCTGTGTCGTCAGTGTAACAACAGAAGGGTTCCCGCGGAAGTTCTGACGTGTTTATCGATTCACTGCTTGGCCATCCCCCCCAGCACCTCCGCCAGCGGTACAGTCGCGAACGTACTGGCGTAGTCGGACATCGCGTAAGGAATGATCAGTTCTTTGCCGTGGACGGCGGCGCCGCAACTGTAGACAACGTTCGGCACATAGCCTTCCCGTTCGTTTGCGTTCGGTTCGAGAATTGGTTTCGCCAAGCGGCCGATGATTTTCGAGGGGTCGTCGCGATCGAGGAGGAACGCGCCCATCGCGTACTTTCGCATCGGGCCGACGCCGTGGGTGAGGACGAGCCAGCCCGCGTCGGTTTCGATCGGGGAGCCGCAGTTGCCGAGTTGGATGAACTCCCACGGGAACGTCGGCCGGGCGATCAGCTTCTTGCTGTACCAGAAGTGCGGCTGGTCCGAGTACATGAGATAGATGTTCTCGTTGTCCTGGCGGGAGAGCATCGCGTACTGGCCGTTGACCATGCGGGGGAAGAGGGCGAAACCTTTGTTCTTCACTTCCGGGCCGTTCAGCGTACCGACCTTGAAATAGATGAAGTCTTCCGTTTCGAGCATCTGCGGCAAGGTGACCCGGCCGTCGTAGGCGGTGTACGTGGCGTAGTAACAGACCCGGCCGTCGTCGTGGGTGAACCGGACGAACCGGGCGTCTTCGATCCCGTTCGATTCGGTCGGCGAGGATGGGAAGATGATCCGTTCCGAGACGTTCAACGAGGGGTCGAAGCGGATTTCGTAGTTGGCTTTGGCCAGGACGAGCATGGTGACGGCGAGCGGTTCGAATTCGCGTTGCCGGGCGCGGTTCTGTTTGAGGACGGTCTTGATCGTGAGGTCGAGCTGGTCGAGGGTGAAGTTCGATCCCAAGGAGGCCATCACTTGCTCGGTGAGGGGCCCATTAATCCCGAGTTCGGTCAGTTTGCGGTGGAAGAGGCCTTTTTCGTAAAGGGCGTTGGGAACCAGTTGCGGGGCTTCCACGAACCGGGTCGGTTCGTCTATGCGGATCCGGTTGCTCGAATCAATCACCCCCGAGCGAAACGTGATCGAAGAGATGTGTCCCTCACCGGTGGCCCGAAGGCTCAGGATGAACCGGCGGCTGCCTTCAGGTAATCCCGATTGGTCCGGGTGCCAGACCATCGACGGATTAAACAGGGCCGCGGATTCGAGGGCGTATTCCTGGGTGAAGTACGAGCCGATCAGGAGTTGCCGGTTTTCGCCGATCGGCTGGTCGGTCAGCAGGTGGTCGCGAACCTGTTCGAACCGTTGCTGGAAGTACTCGCGGGTGCGTTGGTGCCGTTCGCGGAAATCCCGCATCACCGTTGCGAGTTGATGGTCCACCTCGGGTTCGGACAGGGCGACGACGCGGGCGATGATCTTTTCGATTCGGTTCTCATTCGCTACCTCGAAAGGCCGAATCACCACCCGCGAGTTGGTCGGCTTGAGCACAATCCCGGTTCGCTGGACGTCCATGGATCGTGTGTTTTCGACCTCTTTTGGGGTTCGGTCCTTCCTTTGAGCGGTGGAACATTACCGTGCTAGTCGAAAAGTCGCCAGAGAGCTTTCGAGGAGGTTCATTTCGGCTAGGGACAGGAGGAAGGCCAGGGTCGATTCGGCCCCCTGGTTCCGACTTACGCGGTCTTCCTGTAGTCCGTCGCTGCACCCGCCGGTCCGGGGATCATAAAGCTCGTGACCAAGATCGTTTCGGCCCAAGAACCACTCGAACGCGGACCGCGCTTCGGTCATCCAAACCGGATCCTGCGTCACCCGGTATGCTTCCAAACAAGCGGAAACGGTCGCGTTGGCTTCGACCGGTTGCTGGTCGAACCGAGCCCGATCGCCTCCTTTGCGGTAGAAGCCGTTACTCCCGATCGCGCGAAAATGTTTTTGTGGGGCCGTCTGAACTGCGACGAGCCAAGTCAGGGTACTCAGGCCGACGTCCCGGGCCCGGGAGTTGCCGCCCGTGCTCTCACTGGCGATGAGAGCTTGGGGAAGTCGGGCGATATCGTAACTAAGGATGTTTTCGAACCAGGGCCATTCGGGCGTGGCGGTCCGGTCGTAAATGTCGAGCAGACGGGCCGTTAGTGTATCGCGGATCTGGGCGGCGAGCCGGTCGCCGCCGAGGCGGCGGAGGTATTCGCGAATGCCCAACAGGGCGAAGGCCCAGGCCCGGGGGGAGGTCGTTTCCAGAATGGCGGGGAGGGCGAGTTCGAAATGCGTGGCGGCCCACGAGGGAAGATCGGGCCGTTGTGACCGGCCGACGCACGTTCCCAACGCCCATAACGCCCGGCCATGGGAATCTTCGGAACCCGTTTCTTCCAACCAGCGGCGGTCGAAACCCAGGAAGTTGCGGAACCGCCGCTTCTCGGGGTTGAAGGCCGCTTGCAAAAATGCGGCATACCGGGTCACGAGCCGGTCGGTTTCCGGTTTCTCCTGCCCGAGTTCTTCCAGAAGGACTGTGAGCAAGAGCGCCCGGGCGTTGTCGTCGGTGCAGTAGCCTTCGGCGAAATTGGGAATGGTGTGCGTGGCATGCTGGAGCATTCCCGTGTCGTCCGACATGCGGGACAAATGGCCGAGCCGCCAATCGGGAAGCTCGGCCTGCTGCTCGGCTAAGGTGCGAACGGCGAGCGGTTTGAACGGCTGGTCCTGCCGGCCGAGCCGGGTCCGCTGGAAAGCAATCATGTACTGGCGGGCGGATTCGTCCCAGATCATGTCCCGGCCCAGGCGGTACGCCTGCTCGCACATCGCGGTTCGCCGCGGTTCGTCGCTCAGCAAGCCACGTACTTCGCGCGCCAGGGCCGCGGGGTCGGCGAAGGGCACGAGAACGCCGCGGCCGTCGGCCAGCAATTCCTCGGCGTGCCAGTACGGCGTCGAAACGATCGCCTTGCCGCAGCCGAAAGAATACGCCAGCGTTCCTGACGTAATCTGGGCCGGGTTCAAGTACGGGGTGACGTAGATGTCGGCCGTACGGATGAACTCGGTCAGTTCCTTCAGTTCGACGAACCGGTTGTAAAAGATCACGTGGCTGCGGATGCCGAGGTTGCGGGCGAGGCGTTCCAGGGTCAACCGGTACCGTTCGCCCTGGTCGCGGACCAGGTCGGGGTGGGTGGCCCCGAGTACGATGTAAACGAAGTTGGGGAAGGCTTTGAGGATTTCCGGCACCGCCCGGAGCATGTGCTCGATGCCCTTGTTGGGCGAGAGGAGGCCGAACGTGAGTGCGACCGGCCGCCCCTCGACGCCGAACTGTTCCTTGTACGGGTTCGGATCGACGAACGGCGTATCGGGGATGCCGTGGGCGATCACGTCGATCTTGGCGTCACTCACGCCGTAGATTTCTTGAAGAAACGTCTTGGCCCGTTCGGTCATGACGACGACGCGGGCGGATAAGGTCGCGATTTCGGTCAGAATTCGCCGCTGGTCGTCGTTCGGTTCGCGGAGTACGGTGTGAAACGTGGTGACGACAGGCATCCGCAAGTCCCGCAGCAGCCCGAGTACGTGGCTGCCGGCTACGCCGCCGTAGATGCCGTACTCGTGCTGCAGGCAAACGACGTCGGTGTTCGCGAAATTGAGAAAGTCGGCCGCCCGCAGGTAGCTTTCCAAATCCTGTTCGTCGATCTCGAAACGAACTTCCGGCGGGTAATCGTAACCTTCCGGACGATCGTTGACTGGCACGACGAAGCACTCCGCTTCCGGAAAGCGGGTCGCTACCGAGGCGTGCATGTCGTGGTTAAAGGTGGCAATTCCGCACTTGCGGGGCAAATAATCACCGACGAAAGCTATCTTTTGGATTTCGGAATGAAGCAAGGCAGGGAACTCCACGGCGATGAGATGGTGACCGAAACTGAACGGTCACGAATAGACCCGCGCAATCCGCGGGGTCGTCGAAACGATTTCCCCTTCATTCCCAGTCTGCACGAAATAGCTGTGCCGGATGCGTGTGGAAACTGCGTCATCACCGGTCAATACGTTGACTCGGTAGTGATTCTCCCAAAGCTTAAGGACGACGACCCGGAACAACCCCGGAGGCTGGCCTAAACAACTGAGTATTAGGGCCCGAATCGCCGCGTCAGAGGACAATTGTTCGGGAATCGGTTCGCCTGCATTCGGATTCCACTTCGGTACGGGTATTGACTTCTTCAACTCGGTCCCCCTCCCTCATGGTCTCAGGTTTTCACCCGAGGGAGTCGGTGAAAAAGAAGCCAAATATATTGGCACGACTCTGAGTATGAATACCAAGAAAAGCTTTTCGCTTGCTTACCCCCACTCTAAGCGAGATTTACCTTCCGGACGTAAAGCTCGACTAAAAGAGATCTGTATAAGAAAGCGGCACGCTTTCATTGTAGACATTGGCCGGTGATTCGCTCCGTTCATTTGCGCGTGTCGGTTTGAATCGTCAGGGAGGTGTCGGGCGGATATTCCCAAAGTTTACTTCTTGTTGACGGGTATTGGTTCACGGGTCGGTGAGCTACCTATCCCGGAGGGTCGCACCCGCGTTTATCGTGCTATGAGTGAGGCCGAATACGAACAGATCGTCCACACGGGGCGGTTCGAGGTGCCGCCCAGTCGCCCCGGCTTCGACCCGATGGGAGGCAAGTGGTTTTGCGACACTCCCGAGGGCGCGATCAAATTCGGCAACTCGAATCAGGGACCGGGGCCAGGTAAGTTCCGCATGTAACGGTTCACACCCCGGTGAGTAGTGTAGGTGCCGGTTGTCCGCCCAGCTTGGCCCGCACGGCGTCGGTGAGCCACTCGAAGACGTTCCGGCATTTGTCGGCGGGTGGTTTCGATGACGGTGAGCATGCGTTCGACGAACCGGCTGCCGGCGGCGGACTGGGTGCCGAATGACAGCTTCCGCCAAATGACGGCGGCGTTGTTGGTCGGCTCGACGCCGGCGGTGTCGACGAAGGTCCAGAGGTTCGCCCGGTGCGCGACCAGTTCCTTGCAGACGCCGGCCGTGAGCGGGTTGTAGTAGCCGGCCAAGAGCAACGCGCCGATTTCGGCGCGGATCGGTTGCATGCGTCGGGCGAAGATGACCCGGGTGAGCGTCCTGTCGCGGACCCGCTTCCACAACGCAAACAGTTCGATGGTCGGCCGCATCAGGTCGCGGCCGAGCCGTTGCCGGGTCCGGCACGGGTGATCGATCCAGGCCCGACCAGGGACGCCCGGGTGACGCGGTTCTCGAGTCGGCACAACGTCGGCAGGGAGGCGAGGGCCGGGTCGTCGTCCCGCCAGGGGTGGTCGGTCGCCGCCTGCCAGACGGGGTCGTCGCGGAGCCGCTGGTGGTCGTTCAGGTCCTCGTACCCCAAAGCCAAGCCGAACACCCGCTGGGCCAGCATCGATCGCTGCGGGTGGCTGATCAGCGCCGGGTTCCGCGGGTCCGGGATCGCGGCATTCACCGCGTCGAGCAGCCCGATCCGCCGGTCCGCCTCGCGGAGCAACAGCACCCCGGCGTCGGACGTGATCGTCCCACCGGAAAAGTCCGCCACTAATTCCTGCCCGCGGACCCTGGAAAAATGGATCGAGTTCCGGTTACACTCTGTCATCGCGGTGGCTCTCGGCCCGGACGAATGGAAGTGTGGTAACTCCCTCCTCTACCAAACCTTGAGCCACCGCGCTACTACATCCCACGCGAGATGCGTGAAAAATTCGGGTTAGGCGGCGTTAGCTTGGTTCAATCGTTTGGCGGCGGAGGGCGCGGTGCTGTAGATGTTGACCTCGGAATGGCTGGTCGGCCGCACGCTCTTCGAAGTGGAGCGCCTCGACTCGTGCGTTTGGCGGTTCCGGTTCGGCCCAGACGCCGAGGTGGGCTCCGAGTGCCCGTGGCGCATCATCCGGGACGGCGGCATCGCGTTGAGCAGCGTGGATCATGGCCAGCAATACGTGTTGCTGATGCCGGGCCTGGCTTGGCATTTGACGCGGTTGCCCACGGGCAACCAGGCGGCGGTCCTGACCGCGACGGGTCGGGATTCGCTGACGGCGGTCGAAGTCCAGAGCGTCGTCGATCTTCTGCGGGCGGCCTCGCTGGAACAGGAAGCGTACGTGTTGGAGTCGCCGCGAGCGGACTTGCAACAGTAGGAAGGTGTGCCGGTCCGCGATCCGCGTTTGAGCCCGGCGAAGATCCAAACCAACCGGCTGCGGGGGAAAAAACCCGGACGTGACGATGGAGCAGATCTGTCGGGCATTGAACCAGCGGGGCCGCCACCTGCTCCGACGACGGGAACCACACCGGCGACGTACCCGCTACCAGCAGCGGCGTAATGCCGCCGCGTCCACGGCCCATATGAAGGAGCGGTCGCAAGGCGTGGCCGCGGTGCGTGATCTGAGGTTGCCCTGCATTGTTAGGCAGGGTGGAAGTCGGGTGCCGCTCCCTGACCGGGTCGGGAGACACGGCCAGCGGGTGAGATTATTTTTCGACGGGGATGTCGAAAGTACTCCCTCCCGCATCCACGGTGTAATTCAGCGGCGTGTTTTTCGTGTCCGTGTAGCGGAAGGAGAACCGTGCGGGCTTCTCTTTGATGTTGGTGTCTTCCTTCGGTCGGAATCCCA
>DASXPC010000269.1:0-14534 GCA_036493815.1 Fimbriiglobus sp.
GCGGTCCTTTCCCGAGACAAACAGCAGGCCGAACCGACCGAAGCCATCAAATACGCGAACAAGGCGTTCGCCACGTTCGTGAAATACCCGGACATGTCGTGGGAAGTGTTCGACGACCTGCTCGCCCCGGTGAGGGAGAAATCGACCCGGGTGGAACAGTACAACCGGCTGGTGCTGAAATACGAAGAACTGCTCCGCCCCGACCTCGCCTGCGAGGCCCGGATCAAGCTCGTGGAATGTCAGGTCGAATCCAAGGACTTCAAGAAAGCCGCGGACGGTCTGGCCCGGACGATTCGAAAGTTTCCGACCGAGGGGCGGTACGTGCCGAAGATGATGGAGAAGTTGCAGGAAGTCTGTGCGTCCTACAAGGGCGGCACCGCCCTGCTCACTAAGTTCTACGTTCAAATCCTGCCGCAAATCCCGCCCCGCCGCGGTGACGAGGTGAGCGAATACTGCGTGAAGATGTATCAGCAGGCGGTGGAGTTCTTCAAGAAGAATGGCCAGACGAAAGAAGCCGGCGTGTTCGAAAATCAACTGAACCGGATCAAGTCGGGCCGCAGTTAGCGACGTGTCGCAGACAATTGCGTTCCTTCACATTGATGGGCCGGTGGGTCTTCGCTCACAAAGCCTCGCTCGACCCACCCTACCCGGATGTGACCGGCTCTAATTCGCCTCGGCCACTTCGATCAGGACGCACGAAACGTTATCCCGCGAGCCCTGATCCAGCGCGATCTGGCCCAGGCCGTCGGCGCACTGCTGCATGTCGGTCTGTTCGGTAATGAACTTGCAGAGTTGGTCGTCCGGCACGACGCCGGTGAGGCCGTCGGTGCAGAGGAGGAAACGATCCCCGGGCTGAACGGTCACGATCGGCACCTCCGGCCCTTCGCCCACTTCTTTGCTGCCGAGGTACTTCCAGAGCACGTTCTTGAACCGGTGCTCCTTGGCTTCGGCCGCGGAAATCGTCTTCGCCTCCACGAGCGCCTGGGCCAGGGAATGGTCCACCGTCAGTTGCGTGATCTTCCCGTCCCGCACCTGATAACACCGGCTGTCGCCCACCCCGGCGATGTAGAGTTCGCTCCCCTTCCGCCACAACGCGAGGACGACGGTCGTCCCCATGTTTTTCATGTCCTTATCGAGGGCCCCCATCGCCATAATTTCTTCGTTCGCCTGGACGATGGCCCGGCGGATCACGGACTTCACGCCGTCGCCGTTCAAGTGGGCGGCGACGTTCTTGCGGAGTTCCCGCGGAATGATGTCCACGGCCTTTTTGCTGGCGATTTCGCCGGCCGCCTGACCGCCCATGCCGTCGGCCACGATGCACACGCTGACTTCGGGAAAGACTTTGACGTCCACCGAATCTTCGTTGTTTTCGCGATAATTCCCGAGCAGGCTGCATTTGCCGATGTTGAGCGTCAGTGCCATGTTCCGCCTCATGACCTCGGGGCAGCCGGCGACGATTCCGCGTGCGCGGAAAGCCAGATTTTCCTTCACCTTACTACCTTCCGGCCGCCCGTGCAACTGCCCCCGCCGGGTTCCTCTTAGTCCTATCTTCCGGACAACCCGCACGTTCGGACCAACCACCGGCTGACCTTTCCGTTCCGGAGGCAGCGGGGTAAACTCCGGCCGAAACGAAGGGGGCTTCATGGACGCCGGGCGGGTCGTGCTGGTCCACGACTGGTTGACCGGAATGCGTGGGGGGGAGAAGTGCCTGGAGGCCGCCTGCCGGCGCTGGCCGGGGGCCCCGTTGCACACCCTGTTTTACACGCCCGGGGCGGTGTCGCCGGCCATCGAGGCGTGCGACATCCGACCGAGCGTTCTGAACCGCCTGCCCAGATCTTCCCGCTATTATCGCTACCTGCTGCCGGTCATTCCGTTGGCCGCGGGGTGGCAGATTGCCGACGCCGACCTGGTGCTGAGCTTCAGCCACTGTGCCGCCAAGTCGGCCCTGGCCCCGCCGGGCGTGCCGCACGTCTCGTACTGCTTCACGCCCATGCGGTACGCCTGGCACATGCGGGACCAGTACTTCCGCCGGGGGTTGAAGGCCCGGGCCGTGGACGTACTGCTGAGTCGATTGCGGGACTGGGACCGCCGCACCGCCGACCGGGTAACGCATTTCGTCGCGATCAGCCGAACGGTGCAGGCCCGCATCCGCGAGTGCTACGGCCGGGAAAGCGTCGTCATCTACCCGCCGGTGGACACCGCGTTTTACACCCCGGCCCCGGTGCCGCGGGAAGACTTTTACCTCGTCGTCTCCGCGTTCGCCCCGTACAAGCGGTTCGACCTGGCGGTGGAAGCCTGCACCAAACTCGATCAGCCACTCGTCGTCATCGGCACCGGGCAAGAGGCAGCCAAGCTGAAAGCCCTCGCCGGCCCGACCGTCCGATTCCTCGGCTGGCAGGCGGACGAAGTCATCCGCGACCATTTCCGCCGGGCAAAAGCCCTCCTCTTCCCGGCCGAGGAAGACTTCGGCATCGTACCGGTCGAGGCCCAGGCCTGCGGATGCCCGGTGATCGCCTTCGGAAAGGGTGGAGCAACTGAGACGGTGAATTCCCGCACCGGCGTTTTCTTCGAGGTGCAAACCGTTGAATCGCTGATCGACGGGATCCAGCGGTTCGAGGCGGAGCAGGACTCATTCGACCCGAAGGCGTCGAGGAAGTCCGCATTGCCGTTCCGGCAAGAGCGGTACGAGGCGGAATTGTTCGGGTTTATCGACACCGCAATGGGTATGAATAGCCAACGTGCGGCTTAATTTACCACATTCCGCAACGTCAACCCCAGCAACGCCCGCTTACAGGCCGTCGCCGCTTTTACGCGAATATCCCGTAGCCCTTCCTCCGAGTAGAACGCGGCATGCGGCGTGATGATGACCCGGTCGTAGCAGCGATCGTCCGGGTCTCGCCACGCCTTCACCAGCGGGTGATCGTCCGTGGGCGGCTCCTCGGCGAATACGTCGATCCCCGCCCCGGCCAGCTGCCCGTTGCGGATCGCGGCGGAGATGGCGGTCGTGTCCACCACGCCGCCGCGGCTGGTGTTCACCAGATAAGACCCCTTCGGCATCATCGCCATTGCGGCGGAGCCGATCATGTGCCGGGTCTCCGGCGTCAGGGGGCAGTGCAGACTGACGACGAAAGCCTGCTTCAACAGTTCGGGCAGCGTTTCGACCCGGCGAATTCCCAGGGCCTTGTCGTAACCGTCTTCGCGGTACGGATCGAAGAAGGCGACGTCCATGCCAAGGGCGAGTGCCCGTCGCGCGACGGCGGTGCCGATGCGGCCCAGTCCGACGATTCCAAACACCTTCCCCCGGAGCCGAGTGAGGGGCGCGGCCGGGGTGTAGCTCCACGGACCGCCCCGTTGCAGCTTGGCGCTGTACAAGTGCGTACCACGAACCAGCGAAAGCGTCAGAGCGATGGCCGAGTCCGCCACTTCCTCCGTCCCGTAGTCCGGCACGTTCACGACCGGAATGCCCTTGGTCCGGGCGTACGCCCAATCGACGTTGTCGTATCCCACGCCGCCGCGGGCGATGACCTTGCAGCGGGTCATCTGATCGATGGTCCGCGACGTAACGGTCAGCGTGTGGTACATCATCACCGCGTCGGCTTCGCCGAGCTTGCCGTCGACTTCCGATTCGTTTTTTGCGTTCAGCGCGACCACGTCCGCGAGATCGCCCAGCACCTCCCGTTCCGGCACGGGGTCGTCGGAAATGAAATCGGTAATCACGACGCGGTATCGGCCCATTCGACGGACCTCGGGGCGACGGGGCGGTTGCTACGTAGACTATCGATACCCCCGACCGGAGTCCGCATGACGTCCCGCCGATCCCGCGCCCGCGAAGTGGCGTTGCAGATGTTGTTCCAGTTCGACCAGAACGCGAAGCCGGTTCCGCGGGAGGCGTTGGAGGCATTCGCCCGGGACCGACTGCACGGCGACGTGGACGCGGTGGCGTTCGGCTTGTCGCTCTACGACGGCGTGCTGGCGAACCTGAAGAAGATCGACGAGCGTATTTCCGAAACGGCCGAGAATTGGCGGTTGTCGCGAATGCTGCCGGTCGACCGGAACGTGCTCCGTCTGGGCACGTACGAACTGGAATTCGCCCCCGAAACCGCACCGGTGGGCGTGGCGGTCGACGAAGCCATCGAACTGTCCCGGCGGTACGGATCGGCCGACTCGCCCGCATTTGTGAACGGCATTCTGGACAAGATTGCCAAGAAGCCAAAGCAACTCCCCGCGGAGAGCACGGAGAAAATAGCGGCTAACGATTCGCCCTCCGAGCCCTCCGTGGTGAATTCCTGATGCCGCGGAAAGACCCGTTCACCGCGATGTGCCGGCAAGCGGCGGCACTGGCCGCCCCGCGGCGCGTGGATTTGCACGCCCATACCACCGCGAGCGACGGCGACCTCACGCCGTCGCAGCTCGTCGCTTTCGCCCGGCAAGCCAAGGTTCTGGCCCTTGCGGTGACCGACCACGACACGACCGCCGGGGTCGAGGAGGCCCGGGCCGCGACCGCCGGAGCCGGGCCGGAATTCGTTCCCGGCGTCGAACTTTCGGCTTCGTTCCGCGGCCGGGAAATCCACCTGCTCGGCTTGTTCCTCGACCCGACGAACGGGCCGCTGTGTGCCGCGTTGAAACGGCTCTGCGCACGCCGTAAAGAACGGTTTCGCGATTACCTGGCGAAGATAGGCGTGCCCATTCCCGCCCACCTCGTAGCCGGAGTCGAAGCCGTTTCGTCCGCGTTGGGCCGGCGACACCTGGCCACTCTCATTGTGAAGTCGGGTGCCGCCCGGACTCGGTTCGACGCGTTCCGCCGATTTCTCGACCCGGTTCGGGACCGGGTGCTGCCGAAAGAACTGCTTCCCGCGGCCGAGGCGATGGCGCTCGTTCGGGCCGCCGGCGGCATCACGTCGCTCGCCCACCCGTCGAGCGATTGCGACGCGGGGTATCTGACCGAACTGAAATCCCTCGGCCTGACCGCGGTCGAGGCCGAACACCCGTCCGCTTCGAACACGCAAATCGATTTCCTCCGCGAGACCGGCCGGACACTCGGCCTCCTCGTCACCGGCGGATCCGATTCGCACGGAACGGATTGCCCGGGCCGGAAGGTCGGTGACCGGGGAATCGGTCCGGAGGATTGGGCCGGTTTGCGTGCCGCGGCCGGACGGGATTAACCCTCCGGGTCGCCGCAGAATGCGTGAAGTTCGCAACGGTCATCGGCCCTATCTCCGCGCCCGTCACTTTCACGGCCGGGAAAAAATCACCTTCCCCGCTGGCACCGAAACTTTCCTGGGTCATGGTTGAAGGTTCACCCCGGGGTAAGGCGGGATCGGGAGGCGGTCCCCGGCTCGGGCAAAACACGTCAAGGATTCTCGACCATGAAACGATTCCTCTTTGCCGGGCTGTTGACCCTGGCGGCGGGGCTGGGGGAGGCCGGGTCTGCCTCTGCCCAGTGCCTGAGTTGCTCGACGTACGGGTGCGCCAGCGGATTCTGCATGCACCTGTTGCCGAATTTCTTCCAGCACGGGCCGCTGTATAACTACGGCGACGGGTCTGGCTACGGCTGCGGCGGGGCGGGGTGCGGCGGAGCGGGGTGCGGCCACGGAGGCCTGTGGGGCCCGTGGAACCACTCCGCCGGCTGCGACTCCTGCGGCGGCGGTGGCGGACGGGGCATTCTCGGCTGGCATTCGGGCGGCCGCGGGGCCGGCGGATGCGATTCGTGCGGCTCCGACGGGTGGGGCCAATACGCCCGCACCACGTACGTCAACGTCTTCGCCCGCCTGCACCCCACCGCAAATAAGTGCGGTCAGTCTTGCGGCCTTTCGTGCGGCGACTGCAACTCCGGCGGCGGGTGCGGCCGGGCCGGCGGGTGCGGTGCCTGCGGCGGACGCGGCTGCGAGGGGTTGCTCGGCGGCCGCGGGGGCTCGGGCGGCGGCTGTGATTCCTGCGGCGGCCACGGCGGCTGCGGCCTGCTCGGCGCCCTTTTCAACGGCGGCCATTGCGGTGGCGGCGGCGGAAGCCTCCAATCCGGACCGTGGTATCTTTACTGGCCGACACCGGACAACCGCTTCCAGGTGCCCGGCCCGAATGCCGCCGGCTGGCGCGGCAATCACTTCGTCGTGCCCGCCCCGTACGGCCCCTACGAACAGACCGTCGGCGCCAATCCGTATTTCCCCGCCGCCGGAGGATACGGGCCGGGGAATTAATCACCCGATCCGACGTCCTAACGGCGACCCCCGGTCCCGTTTGCCTTCCCAAGGCAACGGAACCGGGGGTTTCTTCATTATTCCCTAATCTCGCGAACACTTGCACTTATCCAATCCGATGTATAATTCACGGCTGCCTTACCAATATTTTCTTTCATTTATTTCGTGAGAAAGCTTCCATGCCCGAAGACGACCCGCTCGGAGAACTCGTGCCAATCGGCGGGGGGGATTCGATCACCCTCATCCGACCGATCATGACCATCGGACGCCGGGAATCGAACGACATCTGCCTGAAATTTGCCAATGTATCGGGCCTCCACTGCGAACTTTCGTTCAAAAAAGGCGTTTGGGTCATTCGCGACCTGGGCAGCCAGAACGGCACCAAGATTAACGGCGAACGGATGGTCAGCACGATGCCGAAACCCCTCCGCCCCGGAGACCGCATCGGCATCTCGGCCCACAAGTTCAGCATCGAGTACCAACTATCGCCCGACAGCCGGATCACACTGGAAGAGATGCTGACCGAAGAAGAGGACATCTTCGGGCAGTCGCTCATGGAGAAGGCGGGGCTGGTGAAACGGCGGATCGGCGGCGATGGCGACGCCTAATATCTGATCTCCTTTGGTTCCCTCCCCCCTTGCTTGAGGGGGAGGGAACAAAACCGAAATCCCAATTCCAACCCCGGTGCAACGCGATGACGAATGAGCGTCCGCTGGCCGGGAAGGTGGCCCTGGTGACCGGGGCCGCTTCGGGCATCGGCCAGGCGGCGGCGGTGGCGCTCGCCGCCGCCGGGGCCGACGTGGCACTCAACGACCTCGTCCCGGCCGAGGCGACGGCGGCCGAAATCTGGACCGTCGGCCGGAAAACGCTCCTCTGCCCGGCCGACGTGTCGGACCAGATCGCCGTCGAACGCATTGCCGACGAGACGGTCGCCAAGCTCGGCTCGCTCGACCTGTTCGTCTCGTCCGCCGCGTTCAGCGAGCGCGAGCCGTTCACCACGGCCGACATGGCCGGGTTCCGAAAGACAATCGACGTCAGCATGTGGGGCGCGTTCTACGGCCTTCGCGCTGCGGTGAATCGCATGCTCGCCGCCGGGCGGGGCGGTTCGGCCGTCATCGTGAGTTCGCCCCATTCTGAAATCGCGTTTCCGAACTGCATGGCCTACAACATGGCCAAGGCCGCCCTCGACCAGATGATGCGAACCGCCGCCACCGAACTGCTGCCGCACAAAATCCGCGTCAACGCCGTCTACCCCGGCTGGACCGACACGCCGGGAGAGCGGAAGTTCATGACCGACGAGGCTTTGACCCAGGCGTCGAAAGGACTGCCGTGGGGCCGACTCGCGACCCCGGCGGAAATCTCCCGAGCCGTCGTCTTCCTCGCCGACCCGGCGTCCGACTATATCACCGGAACCGTACTGCACGTCGACGGCGGCTTGTTCCTGCCCTGGTGGAGCAAACGCGGGGCGGACGGGAAATTTTGAAAATGTTTGCTGTTCCGGCTATAGTAAGCTCTTCAATACTTCATTTCCGGCCGGGTCCAATAAATCCAAATTCCCCAACTTACAGGCGTATTTCCAATACTACGGGTAAGGGGGAAACAAAATGGTTCCGACTTATCAGGCCGAATGCAACAAGTGCGGGAAATTCCGGCCGCTGTTTTTGTCCGGCAACCACATGGTTTGTGACAAATGTGCCACAAAACCTCCCGCTTTTGCCATGATCGGACCGTTCGTATGGGTCGCCGTTATGGCTTTTCTCGCCGTTGCGACCGTTGTGGGATTAATGCTTCTTCACGTCTATGCCCTTTCCATCAGACACAGTCCTAGTTAGATGTTCCGGCAATGGTCCTGGACAGCGTTAACCGAATTTTCTTTGCCGCATTCTCCCACGCCGTCTGAATGGTCGAACCTTCGCCAAGGCACAGGGCTTCAGGGCAACTATCCGAAAGGATGACCCATCGCTCATTAGTCGCTACCGCATGGTCCAACGCGGGCATCTCGCACGTACCACCTTTGATGCTGCATTCCGCCTGCGGGTATTTCGCCCGTACGAAGCTGATGTTTCTGTACATGGCTGCACCGCGTTTCGACTGGCTTTTGAGACTGCCATTCTACTCGGCCTAAGCGTGAAAGAACATCGAAACGAACCGATCCCAATCTCTTCGCAAATGCCCTGGTTGAAGGAATCACCGGGGATAGGCGGAAAGAATGGCGGGAGCCAACGGCCGGGAAGAACTCGGTGCGGTCACGTTGGCGAGGCAAGGCGGAGCGAAAGTCGACGTAATTTGAACAAAAGAACACTATTCCTTCGCAGAGAAAAAGCCTCCACAAAGAAGGCGGCGCAGGGACACCTGCATACCGGTTGTCCCGTTTCACGGGTCGCGACAGATGGGAAGGTTTATTGGTGACAGAATTTGGGCAGTTGCGGAGATTGGTTCCGGGCGTCTTGACCGCGTGGCGAGTTCTTTCATAATAGGCGAGCCAACTGGCACAGAGTCATTCTTCGTTTGTCCCCCGTGCCGTTGCCGCAACTTGTTTCGCATCATTGATTTTCGAATTGCGTCCGCGGACGTTTCGATCGTCTTTGTTCGACACGAGGCTCGCGGAGCGTTACCTCGAATTGATACGTGCCATGGCAGGGCAGGTCGGCGGAAATCCGACTCCGCAACCCCCTCCCGCCGGAACGAGTTCACCGTTTGGCGATCATGAAACGAACGATATCGGCCATTACCCGCGGTCTCCTCGGGCGCCGACATACGGCCCGTCTCGGCCGGTTCCTTTACAACGAAGCGTGCCTTTCCAGCGGGAACGACCCGGCGACCAACGGTGAACTTCTGGTACAGGACTACGCGTGCGCGTGGGCCAAAACCACGGCCCCGCCGTTCACCGTCGTCGACGTCGGGGCCAACGTCGGGGAGTGGAGCCGGGAATTCTCGAAGCGACTTTCGGCCGCCGGAGTGACCCACGTCGTCCACGCCTTCGAGCCATTTCCCGAAACTTACGCCACTTTGAGTCGGAATCTGACGGCGTGGAATCTCACCCGTACGGTTCGGACACATAACCTGGCTCTGTCTTCGGCCGGCGGCGAACACGAATTTTTCTCGCTCGGTTCCGGGATCGGGCAGAACAGCCTGCACCCGATTCCCGAAGCCGGGGCCGGCGCCGTGCGCACGACCGTAACCCGTACGACCCTGGACGACACCGCTACGACGTTCGACATTTCCACGATCCACGTCATGAAAATCGATACTGAAGGGCACGACCTGGAGGTGTTGATCGGGGCGAAGACAATGCTCGAATCCGGCCGGATCCGCCTGATCCAATTCGAATACAACCACCGCTGGATCATGGCCCGCCGGTACCTCCGCGACGCTTTCGAACTCCTAATGCCGCTCGGGTATCGCATCGGCATGGAAACGCGGCTCGGCGTCGAATACTACGACCGGTGGCTGCCGGAACTCGAGTCGTTTCGCGAAAACAACTTTCTCGCGGCGAAGGGCGACGATGCCGCCCTCTTCCCCGTCGTCCGACCGTGGATGGTCTAGTTCGCCAAATAGACGCCGGGCGAATTCCGGCGAAAATCGCGGCCCCGTTCTGGATTGGTTTCTGTTGCGAGTCGTTAAGGACAATTCCCGATGAGTCTTCGGCGGATCGCGACGGCGTATGGCACCAGTCTGATGAGCGTGGCCACGACACTCCTCGGAAACTTCTGGCTGTTGAAAGTCGTGGCGGAGGGGGTGGATAAGGAGACGTTCGGTGCGTATGCGTTCGTCAATCAGGTGACGGTCATTTCGGGAATCGTCCTGCTCGGGTTGGACGCGGCGGCGGGCATCCGTGTGGCGGAAGCGCTCGGCCGCGGGGACCAGGCGGCGGCCGCCCGCGTAGCGTTTCAGTTGCGGTGGTTCTGCCGGGGCATCGCGGTGCTGTTCGCCTGCCTCACGTGCGTGGCGGTCGGGATCGCGTTCGGTCGGGGGTCACCCAATACCGTTCCCGGCCGGCTGTGGGCCGAACTCGTCGCGGCCACCGGACTTTCCCTGACGATCGGGATCATCATCCGATCCTCGGCGGCGGTCTTCACCGGAGCCCAACTGCTCGTCATCCCGAATCTGGTTCGACTCGGCCAGCAATTTATCGCAATTCTGCTCGGGTACACGCTGTTCCGACTCGGGTTCGGGATCGTGAGCATTCCGATGGCGGATTGCGGCGTCGCGGGGCTTGCCTGGTTCGTCCTGACACGGGCCATCCCACGATTTTGCCCTTGGATCGGACTGGCCGGCACCGATCGGTGGCTCGGTTTTTCGGGCCTGTTGTCGCATGGGGTGTTGATGTCACTGTCCGGGATCGGCGCGGTATTGGAATACATTTCCGATCCGTTCATCCTGCGTGCGGAATTGCCCAACGCCCTCGGGTCCGTGGCCAAGTACGCGCTTTGGTTCCGTCTGCCGTCCCTGGCGTTTACCTGTTGCATGGTCTGGGCGGGCACGGCTCTGCCGTCTCTGGCCGCCGCGTACGCGAAGGATTTCCTCGCCGGGCGGCATTTGTTGGGCCGTGTGCTGGCCGTCGAAGCGGTGCTGGCATCGGCCATGGCGTTCGGCATCGGCATGTGGCTTCCCGCCGTCGTCGCCCACTGGCTGCCGAGCCGATACGGCGTCGAAGACGGCCCCTTGCTGGCCGCTCTTTTCGGCGTTTGGGTTGCGGGCCGGTCCCGGCTGACGGTGCTGACCAACGTCCTCTACTCGACGAAACGTAACGCTTCCGTGTTTGGGTGGATGTGGGTCTTTGCGATTCTGAAATGTGGGCTCGGGATTTCCCTCGTCCGGTCCTACGCCCTGCCCGGGCTCGCCACCGCCTCAGTCGCAGCCGCTTTGGTCATTTCCGTCGGCATGAGCCTGGCCATGTGGTGGCGCGGTCTGGTCCCGTGGTGGTCCTCCGTGTCCTTAATTGTCCCGGTCGCGTTGGGTGTTGGCAGTTTCTGGGCAGGACGACAAATCGGGGTTCCTTCCCTGCTTTATACGCTGCTCGGCATCGGAGCGACGGGCAGTATTCTGGCTGTGGCCGGCGGGTTTGTCCTCCGGCAGTTGGGCATCGGGCGCGGCCTGCGAGTCCGGGTGACCTCGTCATGAACGCGGTCCTTCCCAATGCCGGGCCTCCCATCAATGTGGGGGTGATCGGGGCCGGGCAGATCGTGGAAGACAACCACCTGCCGACCTTGTCTCGCCGCAATGACGTGACAGTGCGGTGGGTCTCGGACGCCGATCTCGGGAAAGCCACCCGGCTGGCCCGATTGTTCCGCACCCGGGCCATTCCGGTAACGGACATCGAGGCCGCTCTGGTTGACGTCGCGGTCTGTCTCGTGGCCGTGCCGTACGGTGCCCGCCCGCCGTACCTTGAAGCGTGTGCAACTCGGGGGACTGCGGCCTATGTCGAAAAGCCGTTTGCCCGGACGATGGCGGAACACGACGCCTGGTGTGCCCGTTTCCCCACGCCCCGCCTGGCTGTCGGATACCAGCGACGCTTCTTCCGGTGCGTCTCGGTTACCCGGGCTTTAGTCTCGGCCGGCACGTTCGGTACGCTCCGCAGGGTGTCGGCCCGGATCGGGGCCTATGCGATGAAGGGTGGTGGCGGTCGATACCACACGAACCCGGTTCTGAGCGGCGGTGGGATCGTCATGGAACTCGGCGTTCACCTGCTCGATCAAGTCGCGTTCGTGACGGCTGCCACCGCGGTTGACCTGGAAGCGGTCACCGGCGTCGTGGAAAACGGATTGGACCACCACGTTTCCTGTGCCGGCAGCCTTCACGTCGACGGGCGGGTGGTTCCGGTCGATGCAACCGTCAGTCGGCTTCAGAACATGGACGGCGGAGTCGCGCTCCGTTTCGACCGTGGCGAGGTCCGGTTTGGCGTAGAACCCTGCTCGGGAGTCTATCTGACCCAAGATGGGAATCCGGACGTGTTTCGGTTGGATATTCAGGTGAACCGATCCGGCCTTCCCACTGCGCAAACCGCGGGCCGGGCGTTCGACGCAATCTGGGAATCCTTTCTGGGCGGCCTCCGCCGCGATGAGGTTACTCCGGCCGCGGCAGCGACCGGTCGGATTACGACGCAGTGGGTCGAAGCCATCTATCGGGGGCTGCCCCGTGGCTAAAATCGGCTTGCTCGGGGCGAACGGACAAGTGGGAGCCGAAGTGGCACTCTACCTCGGAAGGACGCCGGGCGTCGAGCTGACGTGCTTTACCCGGTCCAATTACGGGTCGGTGTTGTTGCGGCGTGCCGGGTTATCGTGTGTGGAATACGACGCCGGGCAACCCGCCCGGATGAAAGAGCAGTTCGGCAGCCTCGACCTGGTCGCCGACTTTACTTACCCGTCCGTTCCGCTCCCGGCCGTAGCCGGGGCCGTCGCGTCGCATTCCGCAGCCGTCCTGGCTGCCATGCGACCGGGCGCCGGGTTTGCCCACATGAGCTCGGTCATGGCGTTCGGGATGGGCGACCGCGAAAAGTTCGTCCGGGACCGGTGGATTTCCCGGACCGGCTACGCCGCGAATAAGCGGGTGGGCGAACGGGCAGTGGCCCGACTCGCCCGACAGCACAACATCCGGCTCTTTTCCTTTCGGCTCGGCCAGGTCCACGGCACGCTCCAGTCCGTGACTCAGGCCCTGTGTCACGACCTGAAATGGCACGAGGTTTTCGTCGACGGGGAGCCGGGCGACGCAACCATCGCCGTATTTGCGTCTACCGTGGCACAGACCGTGAACGCCTGCGCGACCGGCACCGTCGCACCCGGTCTGTATTCCCTCGTGGCGTCCCCTCAGTGGTCGCTTGAAACGCTATTTGCTTATTATTCCAAGCGTTACAGCATCGATCCTGTCGTCCGGTATCGCCCCACCGCCCCGAGCAGCTGGCAATCGGCTATTCGGCAACGGGTACTACGAAACGTCACCGCGTCCCGCGGGTTGATCGAGGCTCATCTGCTGCGTCGGTCCGAATGGCTGCGGCGGCGGGCGAAGGGCTGGTACCTGCAAACCGGCCCTGCGGGCAACCGCGACGGCGGCGGGTCGGAGAACGCAACGGCCCAGTTCCACCTGCTGGGGGCGGTTCCCCGGTTATTTACCGGCCCCGTCGACGCGACCCCCGACCGCGTGCGGACCGGCGATATCGCAATCGAACAATTCTTACAATCGCTCGGTATTGCCGACCATGTATGAATCCCTCTTCTGGTTACTGTCCCGCCTGGGCCGCCCGTTCGGCGGCATCCGGCCCCGGCGGATGACGAATTGGCTGGCGGACAAGGCTTTTGTGGGGAAGCTGCCCACGGCGGAGGAATTCCATTGGGTTCACGACCGGAACGGCTCGGAATTGTTGCTCCACCCCCACTATCTCATTGACCGGGAAATCATCGCGTTCGGAACGTACGATCCGCAAATCAACGACTTCATCGCTCGCCATGTGAAGCCGGGAATGTCCTGCCTGGACGTCGGTGCAAACATCGGCGTTATGACGCTCAATCTCGCGAGTCAAGTCGGTCCCACCGGGCGGGTGCATTCGTTCGAGCCTGTGCCTCATTTATCACAGCGTCTACAAAAGCACGTCGAACGAAACCGGCTAACGGACATCGTGCGCGTTCACCGGCTCGCCCTTTCCGACCGGGCAGGAACGGTCGCGATCCACGTCGCCGACGAAGGTCAGCCGAATCAGGGAATGGGATCGCTCGTGTTTGCGGATCACGTAAAGGTCCGGAACGAAATCCCGATCGAGGCGATCACGTTGGATGAATTCGTCAAACGGGAATCGATCGACCGAATCGACTTTATCAAGATCGACATTCAGGGTGCCGAACCGCTGTTCTTCCGGGGGGGGAGCGAATCGCTGTCCCGATTCAAACCCGACTTGCTCGTGGAAGTCTCGCCGATTGAATTGTCTGGGTGTGGGTCTTCGAGCCGGGATCTGATATGCCAAATTAGCGATCTGGGATACGAATTGTTTGAAATGACGCAGACTGGCCGGGTGGGGGAAAGAATTGCGATCGACAACGTCCCGGAGAATTATTCGAGCAATGCGGTGTTCGGCCGAGCCAGGTCCGCATGACGGGAGCGGTTCGCGACACCTCGGTTGCATTTCACCATTGAAATGGATTCGTGTATGGTCGGGTAACCAGCGAATCGGTGGAAGAAAAAGGGGTGAAATGAAGATTCTCTATTCCGGCCAGCTAAACATCGGCGTCATGGTTGCGACGAGTGCAATGCGGATGGAGGAGTTGAAGAAGCTCGGCCACGAAATTATTCCACACGACCATATCCCCACACTTTGCTGGGGAGGGAAATGGATCGGCGGCCCGTTTCGGA
>DASXPC010000270.1:0-11635 GCA_036493815.1 Fimbriiglobus sp.
GTCCGGCACGGAGTCCGGACCCTACGCCGTGGGCCGTCCTCCGTGGCGGCCAGAAACGACCACCCACCCGGTGACCCATGCGCAGAAAACTCGCGACCTTGACCCTGTTCTTCCTGGCTTTCGGTTCCACGATGAGTTTCGCCGACTCGCCCGGGGCGGGGGGGAAGAAAACCGGCAAGGTCGATCGGGCCAAACTGTTCGACAGGATGGACGCCAACGGCGACGGAAAGCTAACGAAAGAAGAATATCGGTCGTTCCTGGAATCGGCGAAAAGCAAGGTGCAGGCGAAGACGGGAAAGGCCGCAAAAGCCGGGGGCAAGGGCGGCAAATTGGCCGACAAGATTTTTGAAATGATGGATACGAATAAAGACGGGGTCGTGAGCAAGGAGGAGTTTCTGAAATTCGACCCGTCCACGGCCCGCCGGGCGAAAGGGAAAGGCCGAAAGAATTAGGCAGGCAAGAAATGGTTCCAGCGCCGGGAGCGCCGAAGAACCACCCGGACAAGAAACATTGAAATCGCCGTAACAGCTTCATTTCAAATACTTTGCAACTTGGTTCCAGAGTTGGGAAATTGTTCCAGCCACCACTCCCCCGGGTGCTGGAAGAATAAAAATGGACGACGTTGGACCGGCCTGTTGCCAGGAGTGTTTGACAGCCCGTTTAGCCGGGCGGTATACTCAAACGTCCAGTCGTTGACCGTCGGAGGTCCGTTACCGCGGGGTTCTCCCGCGACCGCGGCGAGTTCGCATGCACGAGCCGCCTCCCATCGACCTTGCCACTCAGCCCAGCGGCGTCTTGCCGCCCGGGTCTACGGGTGCTTACTCCCATTCGCCTCCCCATCCCGACGACGCCCCGACGATCATAACCCGGTCGCCTCCTGCCGCGTCCGCACCCGAAACCGGCCGGCGGATCGGCCCGTTCGAGGTGATAGCCCCGATCGGCATCGGCGGCATGGCGGCCGTACTCAAAGCACGGGATACCGAACTCGGCCGGATCGTCGCCCTGAAGTTGCTCCCGCCCGACGCCGCAAAAGATCCGGAAGCCGTCACCCGGTTCAAGCAGGAAGCCCGGGCCGCCGCACGGCTCGATCACGACGCCGTCGCCCGCGTCTTCGCCTCCGGCGAAGACCGGGGCCAGCATTTCATTGCGTTCGAGTTCGTCGAAGGGAAGACGCTCCGGCAGTTAATCGACGAGCGGGGCACGATCCCCCCGGCGGAGTGCGTGCGCTATCTGTTGGACGTTGCGACCGGCCTCGCCCACGCGGCGGAGCGGGGCGTCGTCCACCGGGACGTAAAGCCGTCCAACGTCATCATCACGCCGGCGGGACAGGCCAAGTTGGTGGACATGGGCCTGGCCCGGCACCGGGACGCGGCGTCGGTCAACGGTGGCGTCACACGGTCGGGGACGACGCTCGGCACGTTCGATTACATCTCGCCGGAACAGGCCATGGACCCGCGGCGGGCCGACGTACGCAGCGACATCTACTCGCTCGGGTGCACGGCCTACCACGCCCTGACCGGCCGGCCGCCGGTGCCCGAAGGGACCGCCGCCAAGAAACTCCACGCCCATCAGTTCGTGCCGCCGCTAGATCCGCGGGTGCTCAACCCCGCCGTGCCGGACGACCTGGCCTTGGTGCTTTCGCGGATGCTCGCGAAGGACCCGGCGGTGCGGTATCAGACGCCGGCCCAGTTGATCGCCCACCTGGCGGAAGTGGCGTCGCGGCTCGACGTCTCGGTGTCGGGCGTGTCCGTTTCGACCGGCCCGGCGGTGCGGCTTTTGCCCGAACCGCCGCGGGCGTCGTTCGGGCTGCTCGCGGGGGTCGGTGCGGTGGCGGCGGCCGTTCTGCTGGCCGTCGGCACCTCCGGCCGACCGGCCGACGCCGGCCGCCCGCCCTGGGATGCCGCCCGGGCGGTCCGGACTACGGAACCCGGCACCGAACCGGTAACTCCCTCCGGCACGCCCTCACCCAAAACAGACGGCTACCGAACCGCCGCCAGCGCCACCGAACTCGCCCGGCTGCTGCGCGACGGGGTCGCGAAAATCCGACTCGAAGCGGGCAAGGAATACGACCTGTCGTTCACCTCGGACGGCGTCGCGTTCACCGGCCCGGAACTGACCCTCGACGGGCCGCTGACAGGCGAACAGCCAATCGTCCGCCTCGCGGCGACGGCATTGGACGGGCAGCCGCGGGCGGGGTCGCTCACGGTTCGCGGGGCGAAGAAGTTGAAGGTCACGGGCATTCACTTCGTTCTGGTCGGTTCGCCGGAGGGGGAGGAACTGCCGGCCGAGGCGACCGGTCTTTGGACCGATGCCGAGTCGGTCGAGGTGGTCGGGTGTCGCTGGGAATCGGACGAGGCGATCTGGTCGACCAAAGCGGCGGCGTTGGCATTCGTTCGGGAATCGTCCGGCACGCTGCACCTGTCGCGGGTCATGTTCGGCCCCGGGGCCGTGGCGGTTCGTTTAGCCGGTCCGGTTGCCGTCGATGCCGAGGAGTGCGGTTTCGGCCCGCACGATGCTGTATTCGACGTCTCCCAAGCCGACGGAACTCCTCGGCCGCGTGCGACGGTGGCCCTCCGTCATTGCACGGTATTGTTCAAGCCGACGGGCGGAACCGTCCTGGAAGTGGATAACCCGAACGACGCGCATTTGACGTCCGGGTATTGTCTGTATGCCGCGTCGGGCGCCGGTACGGTCACGATGCCGGGGATGACGGTCGGGGATACGCCACCCGTATTGGTGAGGTGCGACGGGTCCAAGGCCACCGAGCCGGTCTTTTCGGCCCGGCCGTCCGAGCCGAATTCGTACTACCGGGTTGAGCCGTATTCCGACGGCATGCAGATAATCAAATGGGACCGGGCGCGGGAACAGGGTTTCCCCGGGGTGGCGGATTCGACGGCAATTCGGCTGGCAGCCGCACCGTGGGTGGACCCGGCGCCACTGACCGCGATCCAGTCGAACCTGGCTCCCTGGGCCGCTTTCAAAGTGCGGTTCGACCAAATGCCGACGGTGCGGTTACCAGGCGAAGCCGGAGTGATCGGCCTGCGTGAGCAACCGAAAGTGCCCGACATTGCCGTTGGCCCGAAGCGAATCTATGCCGGGGCGTGGCCGCCACCGGCCCGAAGAGTAGCGGATTATATGACCGAAAAGGTGAAGATCTGGTGGCCCCGACCGAAACCGGCGGATATCTTGCCGCCGAATGCCTCGCCGAACCTGGCCCTACTCGTGGCCGCGGCCGCCCACGGCGACGAAATCCAGATTCATTTCGACGGGGAACTTCCCGTTCCGCCGGTCGCGTTGCTTCACCCCGGCACACTTCTGACGATCCGTCCGTATGCCGGGTGCAAACCGATTCTCACGCCCGACCCCGCCTCGCGGTTGTTGGATACGACCCTGTTTCAGATCGCGGACGGCGCGCTCATACTCGACGGCCTGCAGATGAAATTACCTCCACGAATCGAACCGGTGGGGGATTCGAAACCACGGTCCGTCGTGCGGGTGACCGGCGGGGCCGGCGTGACGCTGCGGAATTGCCTGGTCACGTTGGCCGACGAGGACGACCGCTCGGCAGCCGTGTCCGCCGGCGGGATGGAGGAAATGCGAAAAGACCCGGCCGAGCGGGCCGGACCCGGGCCGCAAGTCCGCATCGAAAACACGCTCATCCGTGGCCGGGGTAAAGGTGTCTGGGTCTCCACCGGTCGGGGATTCGGCTTGGAAATGTCCAACGTCATGACGGCCTTGGAAGGACCGATCGTGTCGGTCGATCCGGCCGCAAAAGACATGGCCCCCTCGGCGCGGGGTCGGATGACGCTCTCGCGAGTTACTGCCGCATTGGGCGGTCCGGTCCTGGAACAACGTGCCGGCCGCAATGGCTCGGCCGTACCGGTCGACGTCTCGGCCGAACGGTGCCTGTTCGCACCGGTCGGTACGGCCCGCCCGCTCGTCCGCATGGACGTATCAGACCCGGCCGGACCGGAGAAATTCCTGACCTGGCAGGCGGACGGTCCGAACTTGTACGCCAACTTCGACCGCTCGGCGACGGTTCTCGAAGTTCGACCGGCGGAAGACGACGGCACGACTCCGCTCGTGTGGGACGGGGTCGATTGGATGCGATTCACGAAAGAGTCTGGAAAGTCGATGAGCAAAGCCCGATTCGGAAACTGGCCGGACGGCGGTCGGGACGTCGCGGAAACCCGGGCCGCCGACCTTCGACTTCTTGACGTGACCGACCCGGACCTGACCGCCGTCAAACCCGGGGCCGTCGGTGCGGACGCAGACGCGATTCCCAAGCCGTGGGACGAATAACGAATTACCGTCGGATGAGTCGCCACATCAGGACGAGCGCTGCGAAAAGTGCGGCCGCGTTCGCCATCCAAACGCCCACCACAACCGGTACCCTCCCACTTCGTCCCATGTTCGAGCCGGCGAGCAGGAGCGGGTAGTACGTAAAAGCGGCGGGAAGAAAACAGACGACGAAGACGCTCAGATAGTCTGCCCGCCGGGCCCGTAACCCGACCGGGCAGCCGATGAGTGCGAAGCAAAAACACCCCGCGGCGAGTGCCGGCCGCATGTAATACTCGTTCCAGATGTTCAGAATTTCCCGTTGCTTGTAGAGCAGCCCGCCGACGAAAAGGGCTTCTTGGCTCGAAAGAATCAGCGGGTCGTGTCGAGCCACGGACAAGGCTTTGGCTTCGTCGTAGCGTCGTTGCAGAATGTCGTAATCGGCCTGGAGTTCCGCCGCGCGCACCGGGAGGTCGTCCCAATCCATAGCCGGGGGTCGCTTCCTCACCTCCGACGCGGCGAATACCGGCGGCAACGGTATTTCGATCTCCCGATTCCCGTTCGCGTTCACTACTGCACCGTCCCCAATGGCCACGAACTGGTCCGGGTCGATGATTAATACTTTCTTTTCCAGGTCCACCCGCAACTTGGCCTCGCGGGCACGGGCGATGAAATCGTATCCGATGAACGCATCCGCCGGCGCGTTCGGCCCCGGCTTCTTTCGCCGTTTGAATACGACATCGATCAATCGGCGGTTCTGCACGTCCTTCACGTACAACACGTACGGCGACCCCGGCGACCGATAACTCCGGTCTTTCTTGAGCAAGTTATAAAGGACCTCTTCGGGATCCTTGAGCACTTCGTCCTGGAGCAATCTCTGCGTGTTCGGAATGACCGAGTAAGACAGAAATGCCGTAGTCGCCGTCGTGAGTATGCCGAGGAGGACGGCGGGGCGGAGTAGCGTGAGCAGGTCGATACCAGCGGCCTTTACCGCCACCGCCTCGTTGTCGTGGGCGATACGACCGTACACGACGCAGGCCGCGAATAGAGTGGTCGCGGGGATCGTGTAGGGCAACGTCATCGGAACCAGCAAGGGTATTACGGCGACGGTCTTACCCAGGGACAACCCGAGTTGGGAGGCGTTCTGGATCACGAGTCCGGCGAGGAATAGACCGGTCAGCCCGGTCAAGGTGAGACAGAACACCCGCAGGAGTTCCCAGAAGATGGACCGGCTTAAGGTTCCGCCGAATATCACGACTCGGACTCCGGAGGTTTATTTGTCGGACGCGCGAACGGTCGGGTTCGGGTTCGCGGTTGTTCGCTTGCGGAATCGCTCGGCGATCGCCCGCACCGGGTCGGTCACCACCGGAACCAGCCGCGGGTCGTACTTCATCGTCCCGTCTGGGCCGCGTGTCATTTCGATGCGGAACAGTTTGTCGCTGACGGCCGCGGTTATGTCGCCGAGCGGGGTCGTCAACCACCGTTTCAGCGTCTGAGACCAGACAGTATAGAACTCGAATTTCACATGCTTTCCGGAGGAGTCGAGTTCGCCCGACCCGCCGAGGCTGACCGCCGAGCCGATCAGATCGACTTGGTCGACCACCACGCGATTGCCCAGGATGCGAAAGGCGGCATGGGCTTCTTCGAAAGCGGTTTGGTCCGGGGCCTGGAACTTGGCGAGTTTGACCAAGTCGAGGAGAATCGGCAAGTTGTACATTCGGCCGGCGGGCACGTCGATGCTGCCGTCGCCCGTCAGCATCAGCTTTCCGGTTTTCGGGTCGAGTGCATTTTCGAGAACCAGCCGGGCTTGGGCGGTGCCCTTGAGTTCGGCGTCCTTCCCAAGTTTGTAGTGCCGGGCGACTTCGTCCAACCGGACGTCGGACGCGGTCAACCAGAGCCGATATCGCGGCGGATCGCTCAGCACCACTCGAGCTTCGCCGCCGATGAATCCTTGAAAAAGCGTACCGGCTGCGTCGGTTAAACGAATTGCGACTGGCGTGTACGACCCCGGCTTGGCCGGGTCCGGTTTCTGCGGTTCCGCGACGAACGAAGCCTTGACCCGCGTGAGTGGTTGGTCCGCTACCGTCGCCCGGTCGAGCCATACGGTGCCGGTGACCGGTCCGAGGTACGACCCTTCGTACCGGCCGATGCACCCGAGCGTCCCGTTGACATTCGCCCACGGTTGACCGGTATCGAACGATGCTCCCGCGAGCGTCAACTTGGCGTCCCAGTAGACCACCGAATCGGGTTCGTGTGCGAGGCTCGGAGTTTGCCCGCGAACGAGGCCACCGTTCAGGGGAATCGGCTCGGGGGATGGGACTGGAGTGGCGGGGCGACCGGGGGTGGCTACGACCATGTGACGGACGGCCAGGTCCATCGGCCCTTTCAGGTTGAGTTCGGCCAGTCCTTTCTTCAACCCGGCGGGCAAGGCGCCGAGGAAAGCCGCATCCGGGACGACCGGCGACGCCGTGAGACCGCCGAGGTTGGCCCAGACCGCTCCATTCGAAGTGAACCGGACTTCTCCCGCATCGAGCGACCACAAGGAGTGGTCATGGCGGGCGGAAACGTTGATCAAATCGACTGTTGACCCCTGAAAACGCACCACGCCGGCGAGGTCATTCAGTTCGTAGGGAAAGAAATCCGGAGTAATCGAGGGCCCGCGAAAGTTTAGCGTGAGTTTGAGGTCGGTGGCCGGGTCGAATGATGTTTCGGGGCCGGACGGGTTTGTGGAAATTCGGTCGGTGACCTGGGCCTTAATGCCGAACGTCAACGATCCGGTCGGACAAAACGAATTGCGAATGCCGCCAAGTTTCAACGATTCCATGGATTTCTGGAACGATTCATCCAGCGGGCAGTTCTTTCCCTTGATGGAAAGGGTCAGTTTCCGATCCCGTCCGTTTTCGGCGACGGTGTTGACGCCCTCCAGCCAGACGGTGCCCGTGCCGTGCTGGCCGGTCAGTTTCTTGATTTCATACCGGTCGGTATCGGGCAGTTCTCGGATCGGTTCCCCGGGCTTGACCGGCCGCGTCGGCGTCGTGGACGTGACCGAAATGAAAACGTCACCCCGGACCTTTTCCAACGGGTAGGGGAAGAGCGAATATTTCATCGTGCCGTCGGTGACAACAATGGCGAACGTGCTTTCGCACAAGTTGCAGTTCAAATCCTGGCGGATCGTAGCGACGATGTTTCCCCGCCCGTTTGCGCCGAGCTTCATCAAAGCCGCCCGGTATTTCTCCCGGGGAAGTGCCGCGAAAAGGACGTCGTCGATGGGCAGGTCGTCTCCACTGACCCGGAGGTCGATGAACGGATCGTCCCCGGATCCTGCGGTCTTGCCCCGAAGGAAAATTTCCCGGCCCGCGGCTTTCCCGTTCATTTGAACGACCATTTCGTCCGTCCCATCCTGGGCGACGGTCTTCCGGAGCAGGCCGTTCAAGTCCGTGACGCGATAACGGAACTTTTCGTAGGACACAGACAGACCGTTGGGGCGCACGTCGATGTCTCTCCGCCATCCTTCCGGAGGTCGAGTGAAGCGGTAGGTAACGTCGATCGCTCCTTTCGGATCGAATAGCGCCCGCATTTTCCGTGCGCGTTCCGGAAGGCGGGCGAACACGTCTTCGGTCAGTTGAAGATTGCGAATGCCGAGGGTTAGCGACTGGAGTTTTTCTTCGAACGATTGGATCGGGTCGTCGGGTGCCGGATCGCTCAACCCCGCGACGGTGACGGTTGCGTTCGGCCCGGTCGTGCGGATCGGCACATCTCGCGTTTCCAGTGTCAATTCGATGCGAGCAGGTCCAAGCAATCCCGTGAGCTTTTCTTTCTCTTCGACGCTAACCCGTCCGTTTCGGACGTGAACGATGCCGGCAATGTGATCGAGCGGCCAGGGAAGCAAAGGATCTTCGAACCGTCCATTCTTGATCTCCACCCGGACGTCCGACCGGATCGGGGCCGGGATGCCGGGCGTGTATGTCAGATCGGCCTTTACGTTCAAGGTCGCGGACACGCGGCCGAGGGCAGTCGCCCAATCCGGTTTCCGCTTGCCGATGGCCGCAATCAGCGCAGGACAGACGGGGAATTCGGGCAAGTCCACTTTCACGGCCGCGTATTTCGTCACCCGGTTGATCTTGGCCGCTACCGTAACAGGGGTCTCGAACCGTGGATTGCCGGGGATCGTTGCCGTTCCGGACGCTTCGAGTTTCAACACCGGCAGGGGATCGTTCATTAGTTGCAGTTTCGCGCCACGAACGAAAAATGACGGGAATCCGTTCGGGGATTGATCGGTAACATGCAGGGTAGCGTTGTGCACGAGAAGCGTCGGCACCGCATCGTGGCCGCCGTCGGCCATTATGCCGGACAGATTCCACGTGCCGTCGGGTCGCCGGTCGAGGCGGATAACTGCGTCGTCAAATTCGACCTTTCGCACGACGAGTCGGCCGCGGTTGAGTTGCTCTTTTTCGTGATAAATGACACCGGCCGGGGCTTCGAAGTACGGGGCCGATTCTCCCGGTCGGGAGAGCGAAAGGTCCGTGACCGATATCCCACCCAACAGCCGCATTCGGGCCGAACCGACTCGAACCTCGGACCCGGGAAAATCCTGCTCGAGGTGAGCGATCACGGCCGCACGGACGTTTTCCGGGCTGACCCAATCCCGGGCCCACCACCCGGCGTACCCCACGACGGCTAAGACGGCGAGAATTCCGCCGCGAATCGACCAGTGTTTCAACGTCCTCAGGGGCATCCGTGCCGTCCGGAGCGGGGGCGTATAACCGGGGCGGGATAGTACCGGCGGGGCGGGGCGGGGTCAACCGGAATGAGAGACGAATACTGGGGTGGAATTCAAACGCAGGGTACAATACACCACTCGACCAAACCCGACCAATGTCCGAGGTTCGCTTGTGAAAGCCCTTTTTTTCCTCGCCGAAGGATTTGAGGATTTGACCCTCTTTCTGCCATGGTATCGGTTGCGGGAAGAAGGGGTCGAAGTCCGGCTCGCGAGCCCGTTCCTGCACGCGGTGTCGGGTATCCACGGGTACCGGGTGGAACCGGATGACCGAATTGACGACGTGAACCCGGCCGAGTTCGACCTGTTGCTAATTCCCGACGGCCCGGCGGCGGAGCGGATTCGGTTGCACGAGTCGGCGGTCGGGGTGGTACGTACATTTTTGGAGGAAGGCGGCCGGGTGGCAGCTATCGGCCATGGGTTGCAAGTGTTGATCAGCGCCGGCGGGTTGGACGGTCGGACCGTCACCTGCAGTCCGGGCATTCGCGACGACGTTCGGGCCGCGGGGGCGAATTACCGCGATGAGGCTGCCATCCGCGACGGGGAGTTGCTAACCGGAAGGGGCGTCGACGACTTGCCCGAATTCTGCCGGGAATTGACTCGACAATTAGCATTTGCGGGGCGGATATAGCTTACGGCAAATCTTGCACCACTTCCCCACCGTTTCGCGTCGCCATTGCCAGAAATGTCGCCAGCGGCATTTGATTCGTAATGAACCGTACTGACCCATCCGCTAAGGCGGCGTTCATGCCGTTCGAGTGACGGCTACCGTACGCCTCCACCCGCAGCCACCATTGCATTTTGATGCTGTCCCACGGGACTGGAGGTGGCACGGGCAAGTCGGTGGGCGGAATGTAATAGAAGGGGAAACCGTAATTGATGCCGGCTTCGGCCCCGAGGGATACGCACGCCACGTCCGAAGGGTTTACCGGAGCGGACCAGGCCGTGTAGGCCGTCATGGATTGCGCTGGCGGGTCCGGATCCGGTTGAACGGGGGCTTTCAGATACGAATCCATACTTCCGTCACCGTTCTGCCGTTCGCCGAAGAAAAGAGTGTTCGACGTACCGTCCGCAATGTCGCCGATCCGCACCGCCGACCGCCCGCCGGCCGTCGGGCCGGTAGCGAAGAAGATGCCGTCCGCCCGGGCCTGGTTCGGCGGGAAGGCTTTCGTGCCGCCGTTCCCCGCATACGAACTGATTCCCGCGGTGCTCGACCCGAACGTGACCGGGTTTTGGTCGAGGCCGCCACTCGGGCAGACCAGCACGCTAAGCACGGTGGCAGCGGGAAGGTTGGGGGCTCCGATGTTGGCCGACGGATTTGTGAAGTTCCACTGGTTGAATAGAGGCTGCTGTTCGAGAAAGGGCAGAAGTTCGACGAAAAGCGACGTGATGCGTCCGTCGGCTCCCGGGTGTGCGAGGCCGGCCGGGAACCGGCCGAAAGTTCCCTCGTAATTGTGAGCCGCCAAGGCGATCTGTTTCAGGTTCGCCGCACACTTCATCCGACTCGCCGCTTCCCGCACTTTCTGAACCGCGGGTAAAAGCATGCCAATCAGCACCGCGATAATCGCGATTACGACGAGCAGTTCGATGAGTGTAAACGCCGGGCGCCGTCGGTTCATGCGCATAGCGTACCCGGCGGAGGGGGGTACGGGCAATTGAAAGTTTACAGGTGGTCGAACGAAGAGCACGACTGCGGCCCGTTTCTCGTCATTTACTGAACGGAATGACCCCGCTACCAGTCTGTTTATTCCGAGGCTTCGCATGCCTTCCGGCGCACTTACCGCCTGCGAAGAATATTCCGAAATTATGATAAGTTGGGTATTGGTAGCTTGGGAAAGGTCGGTTATTGTCTAGTGGTCGTTCGGCCGTAGCCCGCGCGGGACGATTCGACAGTGACGCCCACCACCTGTCTCCGTTGCCATATCCCCCTTGCGGCGTCTACGCCGTCCGGTCTCTGTCCTACATGTCAGGGTATCGAGGAAACGTTACCTGCCCCGGAGCAGCCACGGGGGCCGTTCGGCCTGACCCGCAGCGCGGACAGTGACGATCGCACGACCGTCACGCCCGGGGTCGGGTTAGCCGATCAAGTTCCCGCCCTCCAGCGCATTATCAGCAACCCACCGACCGGCTATGTTTTGCAGGAAGAACTCGGCCACGGCGGAATGGGCTACGTCTACAAGGCTCTTGAAACCGATGCGGATCGGATCGTTGCGATCAAGTTTCTCCGCGACCGTCTGAACGCCGCAGCGAATAGCCGATTCCGTACCGAAGTCCAGGCCCTGTCCCGCGTCCACCACCCGAACGTCGTGCCGATCTTGAGTATAAACCTCAACCACGACGACCCGTATTTTACGATGGAGTACGAGCCGAACGGGTCGCTTGCGACAGTAATCAAGGAAAAGACAAGACTAACGCCGGACGAATCGGCGAAGATTGTAGAACAACTTGCCTACGGACTCGCAGCCATTCACGCCAAAGATGTTTTGCACCGCGACCTCAAGCCTCAAAACATCCTGCTGGCCGGAGACGGCACTCCAAAACTCGCCGACCTCGGTTTGGCCAAACAAATCGACAAAGTGG
>DASXPC010000271.1:0-7884 GCA_036493815.1 Fimbriiglobus sp.
GCAGCACGTAACTGAAGCTGCCGTGCAAAACACCGGGCTGGCCGAACCCGAGTGTGGCGGCATGGTCGCCGTTCGAATCCCCCCGCCCGCCGGCTTCGACCCCGACCAACTCGACCGACTTGTGATCGACGAACGGGTAAAACATCCCCGCCGCGTTCGACCCGCCGCCGACGCAGGCGACCACTGCGTCCGGCAGCTTGCCGGTCTGATCCAGACATTGCTGTTTCGTCTCTTCACCGATGACGCTTTGAAAATCTCGCACCATCGCCGGGAACGGGTGCGGGCCGACCACCGAGCCGATGATGTAATGCGTTCCCTCGACCGACGACATCCACTCCCGCATGGCCTCGTTCGTAGCATCTTTCAACGTTCGGCTCCCGCTCTCAACGGGGAAAACATCTGTCCCCATCGCTTTCATTCGGAAGACGTTCAACTCCTGCCGACGGACGTCTTCGGCCCCCATGTACACCCGGCAGGTGAAGCCGAACAGGGCCGCGGCGGTGGCGCAGGCCACGCCGTGCATCCCGGCCCCGGTTTCGGCGATCACCCGCGCCTTCCCCATCCGCTTCGTCAGCAAGGCCTGGCCGAGGGCATTATTGATCTTGTGGGCACCGGTGTGGTTCAGGTCTTCGCGTTTCAGGAAAATGCGGGCCCCGCCGGCTTCCGCGGTCAGCCGATTGGCGAAGTATAGCCGGCTCGGCCGGCCGACGTAATCGCTCAACAACCGACGGAAAGCCTGGCGAAATGTCTCGTCCTCACGGGCCCGTCCATATTCCCTCTCGAGTTGGTCGAGGGCAGCCATCAGCGTTTCGGGAACGTACCGGCCGCCGTATGGACCGAATCGGCCCCGTTGGTCGGGCACGTGCGAGTGAGGAGTGTGGTCGGTGGAGTGCGTAGTCATGAAAATAACACCTTCGACGATTTACCAGAGACCTACCTTCTGTTGTGTCGGTTCGGCGGATGCGTTCAAGTGGCTATTCCGTCGCTAAAACAACCGCAGTCCCGGTTTCGGGTCGCTTCTTAACTCTGTACGCCACAAATGCCCGAACTTCCCGAGGTTGAAACGGTCGTCCGGGATTTACGGCCGATGCTCGTCGGCCGCGAAATCCGACACGTGCGGGTCGGAAAGCAGAAGCTCCGGCGGCCGTGGAAATCGGCCTGGAGCCGACTTCTCGTCGCAGCCCGCGTGGAATCGGTCCGCCGGCGCGGCAAATGGATTCTGATCACGTTCGCCGGGGGCCGAACGCTGCTCTCCCATCTCGGTATGACCGGTCAACTCACCGTCGCGGATGCCAAGTCCGCCAGTAAAGATCACACGCACCTGACCTTTCTCCTAAACGACGGTCGAGAACTCCGCTTCCGGGACGTTCGTCGGTTCGGCTCCGCCGACCTCTTCTCGACTCCCGAAACCCTCGACCACTTCCTGACCGCACGCCTCGGGCCCGAGCCGTTCGACGTGACCGCGGAGGAATTTCGATCCGTGATCCGACCGTCGACCCGCTGCCTGAAGGCACTGCTTCTCGATCAATCGCGAGTCGCCGGCGTCGGAAACATCTACGCGGACGAGGCGTGCTTTCGGTCCAAGCTGCACCCTGCCCGGCGGGGTAACACTTTGACCGACGCCGAATGCGACCGCCTGCGGACGGCGGTCGTCGAGGTGTTGACCCGGGCCGTGGAAGGCCGGGGGTCGACGATCCGCGATTACGTCGGCGGGTCCGGGTTGATGGGAACCTATCAAGGCGAGTTCTGCGTCTATGGCCGGACGGGCGAACCCTGCCCGAATTGTTGTTCCGCCATCGAAATGGTTCGCCTCGCCGGACGGTCCTCACACTATTGCCCGAAATGTCAACAATCCGGCTCCGGGCGGCGAGGACTGCGGCCACGGGGCGGGAAATCCATGAAATAGATTCGAGCGCCCCTGCCCCCTTCGATCGCCACGCCATGTCCTATCGCGGGTTCAAACGGCTGCTCGGCGAATCCGGCCTGGAGCGGAAAACGCGCATGCTGCTCGGCGCGGGCGTCGTCCTGCTCGTTTCGGGCAGCTTCTACATCTACGCCCGTCAGACGGAAGACCTGGCGTACGATCAACTCCGCCACACCGGTCAAGCGCTCGTCCCCCAAATCCTGGCGGAGATCCACGCGAAAGCCGAGTTTAAAAAAGGGTTGACCGAGTTTCGGGAGGCACTCGAACGAGACTTGCCGGAGACGTGGAAAGGGTATAAGTACCGACTGCTTTCGCTGGACCCGCAAAAACCGGAAGAGCAGGACCAGGAAGAAGACTACGGGGTACTCGATCAATTTCGCGCCGATCCGAAGTTGACGGAGGTGGAGAAACTACTCGGAACGGACAAGGTTTACCTATATTACGCCCCGGTGCGGGCGGGGAATACGTGCGTCGGCTGTCATGCCGATAAAGAGAAAGCAGGCGGGGCGTATTATCCGAACGTTAAGCCGGGTGAGATTATGGTCGTCGCCCGTATCCGGCTCTCGACCGTTTCGCTCGAATCGGGGTTCCACAAGAATCGGGCGCTCCTCCTCGCCGTGGCCGCGGGCACCACGATCCTCATCATGGCCGGCAGTTACCTCATCATCCGCTACGTCATCGTCAAGCCGGTGAAGCACCTGAAGGACGTGGCCGACGCCATCGCCGCCGGGGAACTCAACGTCCGCAGTGAAATCCAGACCGGCGACGAGTTCGAAGACCTCTCCCGGGCGTTCAATCGCATGCTGCGGAACCTTCTGGCTATGCAGGACCGCAACCGCGAGCTGATTACGGATCTGGACCGGAAAGTGGACGAACAGGCCCGGTTGAATATGGCCTTGTACGAATCGAACCGGCTGAAGGGAGACTTCCTTTCAACGATGAGCCACGAACTGCGGACGCCGCTGAACAGCATCATCGGCTTCAGCGAAGTGCTGTTGTCCGCGGACAACCTTTCCGAAAAGCAGCACCGCTACGCGGCGAACATCATGACCGCCGGGCAGCAGTTGCTCGCGCTCATCAACGACATTCTCGACCTGGCGAAGTCCGAGGCCGGAAAAATGCGGGCCTACCCGTCCCCACTGGTTCCGGCCGAAGTCATCGAACCGGCGGTCGCGCTGTTTCGACCCCAGGCCGACAAGAAAAATATCGACCTCCGACTCGCCGTTCCGCCGGACCTGCCCGAGATTTTTCAGGACGCGGGCAAGCTGCGCCAGATCCTTGCGAACCTCGTCTCCAACGCGGTCAAGTTCACGCCGGAGGGGGGCCGGGTGTCGGTCGCCGCCGCCGTCGAAGCCGACCGATTCATCCTCACTGTCCAGGACACCGGCGTCGGCATCGCTCCGGAGGAGCAGGAATTGATCTTCGACAAGTTCCGCCAGTCCGAACACCCCCTCACCCGCGAACAAGGTGGCACCGGCCTGGGCCTGTCGATCATCCGGGAACTGGCGAAACTTCTCGGCGGAGACGTGAGTCTTAAAAGTGAGCTGGGCCGGGGTAGCACATTTACGGTGAAACTGGCCTCCCACCTGAAGGCCGACCCGAATCGGGAATTCGATCTGCCGGACGACAATCAATAACGCTCCCGTTCCCGAGCAACACTCGGGAACGGGAAAGAAGGAATTCACGAGTTCCCGAAACTACGCCGAGGCTCCGAGAAGGTCCCACCCCTTGCGGCGATCGTACTTGAGGTAGCGGGCGGCGTCGGCGTCCTTCACCGTGCCGGTTTCGCCGTCATAGTCGAACGACTTCCCGCTCCGGATCGCCACGTTGCCGAGCACGAACGACTCGGTCAGGAGGCTGGCGTAATCGAAATTCGAGAACGCGAGCTTGTGATTGCCCGCCTTGATCGCTTCGACCCATTCGTTCTTCTGGCCCTGGTCGCCCTGACCGTTGATGGTCGTGTGTTCGGGCTTGGTTGTGTTGACCTTCGAAAAATCTCCACCGCCCAGGAAGAACTTGGCCCCGTAGTCGTCCGGGCTGTAGAGGATTCCCTTGGACCCGACTAGAATCGATCCGCTATTGACCAGGCCGTTCGGCGTCCGGGCCCGGAACAAGGCAACGGCCTGAGCGACCAGTTCTTTCGGGGGGTGAACGAGAACGTTGTCTTTCTTACCCTCGTACCAGTTCACCGTGAGGGCCGGCATCGACCCGCGGGCGGCGAACTGCATGGTCACGTGCGCGTAGCTGGGGCAGGTTTCCGGGTTAACGTCGCCGGCCACGGCGGAGACGTGGTTCGGGAGACCGGGCTTCAGAGCCATGAACGCGAGGTTGGCGGTATGGCACGCCATGTCCCCGATGGCCCCGGTGCCGAACGCCCACCAGCCGCGCCAGTGGAAGTCGTGGTAGGCTCCGAGCCGGTTGCCGTACCGCCGGGGCACGGATGCGTCGTAAACCGCATAGGGTCGCATCATCGCCGTGCCGATGAATTCTTCCCAGTGGACGGGAGCGGGACACGGGGCTTCCGTCGGCATCTTTTTATCGGTCACGTCCGGTGCCTGCGGCCAAACCGGTCGGTTCGTCCAGACGTGGACTTCCTTCACGTCGCCAATCGTCCCGGCCTGAATCACCTCGGCCGCCCGACGCAGGCCGTTCTCCGTCGTCCCCTGATTCCCCATCTGAGTGCAAACATTGTACTTCCGGGCCGCCTCCCGCATCATCCGCGCCTCGAACACCGTCTGGGCCATCGGCTTCTGGACGTAAACGTGCTTCTTCATCCGCATCGCCGAAACGGCAACCGTGGCGTGATGGTGGTCCGGCGTCGAAACCGTCACCGCGTCCACGTCCTTCATCAACGCGTCGTCGAACAGTTTGCGGTAGTCGTGGAATACTTTCGCTTTCTCGAACGCCCCGGAGTTCCGGCGGCCGCCTTTTCGCGCCGAAATGTTTCGGTCGTCGATGTCACAGATCGCCACCACGTCGCCGAGATTCGACACGTGCGAGGAGTCGCTCGACCCCTTTCCGCCGATGCCGACGCAGGCGAATACGACCTTTCCATTCGCCCCGTATGCCTTGGCGGCGGACGCGGCCGGGCCGGTGAGGAAGTAACCGAGCGAGCCGGCTGCGCCGACTTTCAACGCGTCGCGGCGTGTTAGACGAGTTGTCATGGAGAGAACCTCGCGGGGAAGGGGGCAAAGGCAGGTACGGTGAGGTCACCGCATCCGCTCAGTTTAGATGCGAAGGACGAGGTGTGCAATCAAGAATCCGGTTCGAATGAAATCCCAGGCAATGCATTCCGTGGTTACCGACGGGGGGTCCATAGCACCAACTTCGTACCGCCAAAGTTGGCGCGCAGGGTATGGCTCTATTCGAATTCCGTATTCGAGGTGCCCTCGGTCCGGCATTGCGTGCCTGTGGGCCGACGTGAGATGTCAAACTGATGAGAGTGTCCAATTCCAACCCAAAAAGGGTGATATCTTACCCTCTATGCCCGACCCTGCACCTGTTACTCCGGATCTGACGGGGCGAACCTTGGGGGATTTCCTCATCCTCCGCAAGCTCGGCCAAGGGGGTATGGGTCAAGTTTACCTTGCCCGGCAGCTTTCCCTGAAGCGTGAAGTCGCCCTCAAGATTCTCCGGAAGGACTTGGCCACCGACGCGACGTCGTTGCAGCGGTTTCGGGCCGAGGCCGAGGCCGTGGCCCGGGTCACCCATTCGAACATCGTCCAGGTGTATGCCGTCGGCGAGCAAGACGGCCTGCACTACATGGCCCTCGAATACGTCGCCGGCCGAAACCTGCGGGACTACCTCGCTCGGAAGGGCGCCGCGGACCTCGCCCCCGCCCTGGCGATCATGAGGCAAGTCGCCGCCGCGCTGCAACGGGCCGGCGAACTCGGTCTCGTCCACCGCGACATCAAACCCGAAAACATCCTGGTCACCCGCAAAGCCGAAGTGAAAGTGGCCGACTTCGGTCTGTCTCGGGCGCTCGCCGGGGAAGCCCCGGCGATGAACCTCACGCAGACCGGCGTCACCCTCGGCACCCCGCTCTACATGTCGCCCGAACAAGTCCAGGGACATCCGGTCGATCAACGCAGCGACATTTATTCCTTCGGTGTCACGTGCTATCACCTGCTCAGCGGCGAGCCGCCGTTCAAGGGGGCGACGGCGTTCGAAGTGGCATTACAGCACGTCCAGAATACCCCGCCCCCGCTCGCGGAAACCCGCCCGGACCTGCCCGCGGACTTGTCGGCGATGGTTCACAAGATGATGGCGAAGCGGCCCGAAGACCGCTACCAGTCGGCCACCGCCGTCCTCCGCGACATCGCCCGGGTGAGGGAAGGTCTCGGCCTGGGTCTCGGAACCTCCGGCTCCGCGTCGGCTTTCGGTTCCATGACCGGTTTCGATTTCACCCCCAGCGGAACGAATTCCCTCGCCAAGGCGGGCGCGACGACGGTTCTCCTGCCACGCAGCCGAACGAAGTGGGCCGCGGGTGGCGTGCTCGTTTTGGCGCTGGCGGCGATCGGCTGGCTAGCCGTCGGACTGCTCGGCCGGCCGTCGGATACCGCTTCGTCCGCGGGACCGGGCCTGCCGACGAACTGGCCGAAGGAGCCCTGGATCTCGGCCCGGGAACGGTCGCTGAAGGAGAAATTCGAAAGCCGCAGCTCCACACCGGACCAGGTGCTTCATGCGGGAGTGGAACTCGGCCTGCAATACGTGAAAGACGGCCGCTTGGACGAAGCGACGGACGTGTTCACAACATTGGAAAAAGACCGGCCGGATCGAGCCGAACGATTGCAGATGCGGACTCTCGGGAACCCGTTTCAAATGGCCGGACTCTGCGGTAAGGCCATCGTCCTGTCCGCTCAAAACAAACCCGACGTCTCGGATGCGGAATTGTTGCGAGCCCACGCCCCCGCCCTCCGGCCGCTGAAAGGCGGTCCGCCAAAAGCCCGTACGGCCGGCATGGTGCTCCAGAATTTCCTGGTGCAGTTTCCCGACCTGAGCCGGGCCGTTGCCGATGCCGTGCTCCGGAACGAAGAAAATCTGGCGCCCAAGAAAAAGGCACTCCCCAACGCCCTGCAATGGCTGAAAACCCCCGCCTCTCTCGTGGCGGGGCCGAGAGGATAGTCATGCCGGGGTATGTATTGACACTTCTTCGTACCCAGTTTCGTTCAATAGCCACCCCCGCACAATGGGCCTCATCCCGTTCAGCCCCACGATGAGTTGCACGACCCCCGGGTACGCATTCTCGGCCAGGTCCCGTTTACTAGGAATGGGGTCGCTCGTCGGATGGGAATGATAGATCGCAACCAATTCCGTCCCGTCCGTCCGCATCGCCTTCATCGCGTTCAGCATCGACCGCGGCTCCGATCGGTAAGCGGTCGGACTGTGGAGTTCGTTCACGAGCGGGAAATGCCGCATGGCACAATCGGCCGATTCCGCGAGAAGGCCGCAGCATTCATTGGGCAACTCGGCCCGAGCGTGGGCCAGCACGGCTTCGAAGATCGGTCGGGGGATGGTGAACGACGGGGTCATTTCGTAATTTTATCTGCCGACACGTTTCGAGGAAATTCGATGACGACCGTAGCCGACCTGAAGGGGAAAACCGTCGCATTTGCTGCCAGCGGCGGACTGGATTCGTGCACCGTGACGAAATGGCTGACCGAGCACGGGGTGAAGGTCGTTTGCCTCACGGCCGACATCGCCCAGCCGGACGAAACGAACTTCGGCGAGATTGAAACCCGGATGCGGGCGTGCGGTGCGGCCGACTATGTGGCGATCCCACTCCATGACATGATTGCCGAGGCGGGCGTTGAAGGAATCCAGTTCCAGTCCCGGTACGAAGGGGCTTACTGGAACACTACCGGCATCGGCCGGCACGTCATCGTGGCCGGTGTGTTGCCCGAGATGAAAAAGCGGGGCATCCCCGTTCTGAGCCACGGAGCCACGGGCCGGGGAAACGA
>DASXPC010000272.1:0-2631 GCA_036493815.1 Fimbriiglobus sp.
ACGAGGGTAACGCATGTCTTACTACACATACCCTTCCGAACTAGAGATCCTTCCGTTGGCAATAGCGCCGGAGGCGACGGTGTCGGTGCCGGGTAGCAAGAGCATCACGAACAGGGCGCTGGTGCTGGCGGCACTGAGTAGTCGGGGCGGCAGTTGTACCCTGACCGGTGCACTTCAAAGCGAAGATACGGAGGTAATGATCGATTGCTTGCAACGGCTTGGATTCGGTGTGGTGCCGGAATGGGACCGTGCAACGATCACCGTTCGCGAAAACGAGTCGGACCGCATCATACCCGCCGAATCGGCCGAGCTATTCGTCGCGAATTCCGGGACGACCATCCGGTTTCTCACTGCGATACTCAGTTTGGGTATCGGCAGTTTTCGGCTCGACGGCGTGCCACGGATGAGGGAGCGACCGATACAGGATTTACTCGACGCGTTACAACAAATCGACGGTGTGAATGCCCACAGCGAGATGGGGAACGGCTGTCCGCCAGTACGGATCGAAAGCACAGGCCTCTGTGGCGGCCACGTCAGGATTCGCGCCGATGTGAGTAGTCAGTTTCTCAGCGGATTATTAATGGCGGCGCCATTCGCCGCGGAGCCGATGCAAATTGCGATTGCCGGCCGACTCGTGTCCGTACCCTACGTCGAAATGACACTACGAATGCTCTCTGACTGGGGCTTCTCGTGGAACCGCACGCAAGTTGGTTACAACGTGGAATCAATTCTCTCTCGGCCACCAACTAGCTATTTCGGCAGATACATAATTGAACCGGATGCTTCGGCCGCAAGTTATTATTGGGCGGCCGCCGCGATCACAGGCGGAAGTGTCGAAATCGGCGACTTGAACTCGTCCAGTTTGCAAGGAGATATTCGGTTTGTCAATCTTCTCGAAGGGATGGGCTGCCGAGTTTTTTGGGGCGAACTCTCAACTGTTGTGGATGGCCGCAACCTTCACGGCATCGACGTCGACATGAACGACATCTCCGACACGGTCATGACACTCGCTGCGGTCGCCTGTTTCGCGGGCGGCCCGACGACCATCCGCAACGTCGCCCACATCCGGCACAAGGAGACGGATCGCATCGCGGCGATTGCGACAGAACTCCGGAAACTCGGGGCCGAGGTCGAGGAATACCTGGACGGGTTGAAGATTGCACCGCGGCAGTTGAAGGGATGTGCGGTCGAAACGTACAACGACCACCGCATGGCGATGAGCCTGGCTTTGATCGGGTTGAAAGTGCCGGGAGTAATAATCAAGAACCCCGGGTGCGTCGCGAAGACGTACCCAGGGTTCTGGCAGGATTTCGAGAAATTGCGGACTTAAGACGCGGCGGGTTTCTTCTTCGGCGGGGCCTTCTTCTTCGGCTCGTCCCTGCCTTCCTTGGCCACTTTCGGTGCTTTCGGGGTCTTGGGCGCGCCCCCGGCCGCGGGCGGGGTCAGCGACGCTTCCGTCCAGAACGGGCTCAGTCGTTTGATCTTGCCCAGCAGTTTGTTCCGATCCTCCCCCTTCGCCGATTCCAGCTTTTTCTTGAGTTTCCGCATCTTTTCCTTGCGGTGGTAGCGACGGTCCAGTTCGATGCGGCGTTCGACCATAAACTAGTTCCTCTCACGAGTGGTCCATTCCGGGAAGATCATGAAGGAAAGTTATATTCCGTCGGCCGGGCCGACAAGACGGGCGGTCCGCTGGCTGGCGAACTACGGGCTGATCGTCCTGCCAATTCTAGCGTGCGCCGCGGTGTTATTGTTGATGCGGCCGGACGCTCCGAAAGCCCGGCCGGACGTCCCCATCACTCTCAAATGGCTCGTCTACGACGAATGCGACGTCGGGGCCTATGCCCTTCGCGGAATCAACGCAACGGTCGGTCGGCTCCCCGGACGACTGGACGAACCCGAACGACAGGAACCGGAAGACCTCGCCGCGGCCCTCGACGCCAAACAACCTCCCCTCGCCACCCGCTATTACCTTGAATACCCGACGCCGACGCTTCTTCTGTTCCGATTGGGATATCTTCTGAACCCGGACGCGCAAAATCTTTCTCTCCCCCCGGCCCTCGCCGACTCCCATCACAACGGGCTGGCGAATTTCGATCCGCGGAACGAACTGGAACGGAAACTATGGACCGCGTTTCGGTTTGCGTACCGGGTGTATTACGCAGTCATGGCGGCGGGGCTGGTTGCCCTCATTCTCGTCTTACGATGGGGTTACGAACCGGATCGGCCCGTCGGCTCGGTTTGGCTTTGTGCTCTACCGGGTGCAGTCTTTTTTTCTCTCAACCGCTTCGACATTCTCCCGGTCCTTGCGACCGCAATCGCATTTGCCTTTCTGGGAAGAAGGCGGTTCGGTCTCGCCGGCGTTTTCCTTGCGGCCGGTATTCTGCTCAAGGTCTACCCCGTCCTGTTCGTGCCGATTTTCCTACGGTACCTGGGAATTCAAAAAGCTATCCCGTTTCTTTGGGGATTTGTTGGAACACTCGCCGCGGGATTCGCCTGGTGTCTCTGGGCGACGGACTGGCAAGGAACCGTCAATCCGATTCTCGTGCAACTGAACCGCGCTTACGAAGACACGAGTTGGACACTCTACGACCGGACGTTACCTTCCTGGCTTGCCCGTCACGGTGAAGTCCG
>DASXPC010000273.1:0-13280 GCA_036493815.1 Fimbriiglobus sp.
GTCGTCCGTTCTTCGATCTCACTCATGGCCGTTAGAATCGCGTCCTCCAAGGTTCCGATTTTCGTCTTGGTGGTGGCGATTTCGGTCCGCTTGGCCTCGATCTCTTTCATCGTGGTGACTTCGAACAGTTGCCGTTCGTACTTGTCGAGTTGCTGTTCGGCCTGCTTCAACGTTCCCTCGTCATCCTTCAGTCTGAGTTTGAGCCGTTTGATTGCGTCGTGGGCCTCCTTGTGGGCCGCCTCTTCCTGTGTCAGCCAGGTCTGCTTCAATTTGAGCACACGGGGACCCAGGTCGATTTCCGATTGTAGGTCGCGGAGCAGTTTGCGGAGGCGGTGGCAGGATCGAAAGAGCGAGGTGACGGGTGTGGCCATGCGGAGACTCCTGGTGCCGTCATCTTATTCCGCGGGCCGGAAACGCACTGGGGGGCTTTCGCCCCCCAGTGTTTCGGTCGAATGTTACACGCGTTTCCAGACGTCGAGGAACCCTTCGAGTTGTCGGCTGCGAACCGGGTGCTGCAGCTTGCGCACCGCCTTGGCCTCGATCTGCCGGACCCTCTCGCGGGTGACTTTGAAGATGCGGCCGACTTCTTCGAGGGTGTACGTGTACCCGTCGCCGAGGCCGTACCGCAGTTTGATGATTTCCCGTTCGCGGTAGGTCAGGGTTTTCAGGACCGCCTCGATCTTGTCCTTCAGCATTTCGTTGGTGGCGGCACTGATGGGCGAATCGACGTTCTGGTCTTCGATGAAGTCGCCGAAGTAGCTGTCTTCGCTTTCCCCCACCGGCCGGTCGAGGCTGATCGGCTGCCGACTGATCTTCAGCACCCGCTTGCATTCCTCGTAGGAAATGTTCGCCGCCTTGGCCGTTTCCTCGATGGTCGGCTCCCGGCCCATTTCCTGCACGAGCCGCTTCGACACGTTCCGCAATTTCGACATCGTCTCGATCATGTGGACAGGAATGCGGATCGTCCGGGCCTGGTCGGCAATGGCCCGGGTGATCGCTTGACGAATCCACCAGGTCGCGTACGTGCTGAATTTGAACCCCCGACGGTATTCGTACTTGTCGACCGCCCGCATGAGGCCGGTGTTCCCTTCCTGAATCAGGTCGAGGAACGATAGGCCGCGGTTGCGGTATTTTTTGGCAATGGACACGACGAGGCGGAGATTGCCGCCGGAAAGTTCCCGCTTCGCTTGTTCGTACTCGGAGAACCTTTTCCGCATTACCTCGACCCGCTTGCGAATTCCGGCGGGTTCTTCGAGCGTGATGGTCATCAGGTCGAGGCGTTCTTTTTCCAGATTAGCTCGTTCTTCCCTGGCCGAGCGGGACCGTTTCAGGGCGGCGACCTGGTCGTCGAGTTCGGCCATGCGGTCGGCGATCTGCTCGAGCTTCTTCATCAACGGTTGCACCTTCTGGGTGCGGATCGACAATTCCTCGACAAGGGTGACCGTTTTGCGGCGGCGGGCTTTCAGGCGGAGTCGGATCGTTTCCTTTTCCGCGGCCGGTATCGTATCGTCGGTCAGCCGGTGGAAATCCTCGACATTCTGCTCCATCAGCGGTTCGAGGGTCCGTAAATTGTGCGGCATGCGCTGAAGGATTTGATCCTTCTCCAACGATTCGGTCTGCGAGACCTTGATCGTGCGGTCGAACGGCAGTTCGCCCCGTTCGACCCGTTTCAGGGTTTCAAACACGTTCCGCAGGGCGTAATCGCATTCAAGCACCTTCCGACGGAATCGCCGGCGAGTGACTTCGATCTTTTGGGCGAGGGATATTTCCTTGTCTCGCGTCAAAAGGGGTATTTCCCCCATTTGCGTGAGATACATCCTCACCGGATCGTCGATGTGCTTGCCGTCGCCGTCGTTGTCGTCGAACGGGGATTCTTCGACCGCACGCGTCCCGTCCGCCAGAATCCGTGGCTCGGGCTCGGCTTCGGTGTCGGCCTCGTCGATGACGTTGATGCCGCTTTGTTCGAGTTGTTCAAGAATGTCGCCGAGTCGTTCGGGATCGACCAACCCCTCGGGCAGGGCGGCGTTCACCTCTTCGTAGGTAAGCGAGCCGGTTTGCTTGCCACGCTCGATGAGGGATTTGAGCAGGTCGTCGGTCTTCAGCAACATCCTTATTCCTCCCGGGGGGTCGGTCGGGGAAGGTCCCGACCGGCGGGTGGACCGGGGCGAGCCATCGCCCCGGCTGTTACGCGGCCGGCTTCCGGCCGCGCTCCTGCAACTTCCTGAGCAGGTCGAGCTGGGCCGCGTCGTCCACGGCCGTGGAAAGTTCGGACTTCACCGACTTCCGCTCCGCGTCCAAACGACGCTGGGCGAAACCGGCAATGATCTTGTTGTAATAACTCGGGCGGTCCGTGACGTGGCGGCCCACATTTTGAAGGTTGATGGCGGCCTCGACGAGGTCCGGCCGGTCCATCAAACGCACGCGCAACCCGTCCAAATCCGCCGGCTGGCTGAGTTCGGCCAGAGCATATAGCTCGTCCAAAATCCGCCGAAGTCCTGAATGACTCACATCTGCGGACGGGATTCGATTCCTCGCGTCCGGCACCAACTCGGGATCGGCGAGCAGAATCTGGAGCAACTGGTTTTCGAGAACCGGGGGTTTTCCCGCTGCTTTCGGAGCGTCGGAGTCGCCCGCGGCCGGCCCTGCGTCGCGTCGCTCGGCCCGCATTCGTTCCGCCCGGAGTTCGCGAAGCCTCGCCCAGACCGATTCCTGCCGGACCCCGACCCGTTGCGCCAGGCGGGTAATCATGAGCTGTTGCTTGAGTTGGGCGGCCTGGTTCGGAACGCTCGGGGCCAAGGCCATAACGCCGAGGACCGCGTCCACCATGCGCCGCGTCCCTTCCAAAGAGTTCGTTTCGCCTCGGGCCAGCAATTGATTGAGCTTGAAATCCAAGGCGTCCGTGGCACGATCGAGAGCGGCCTTGTATACGTCAACACCGTCCGGGCGGACGAGCAAGTCGCACGGGTCGAGTCCGTCCGGCAGTGTGGCGATTGCGAGTTCCACGTCTTGAGATACGAATAATTCCAGTGCCCGGTCTACCCCGGTCTGCCCGCCGGCGTCGGCGTCGTACACCAGTACCACTTTCGGAGCATACCGCCGGAGTTGGGCAACGTGGCCGGCGGTGAGTGACGTGCCCATCGTCGCCACCACGTTCGCCACCCCGCACTGGTGGGCCATCATGACATCCGTGTAGCCTTCGACAACGACCAGGAAACCGTCATTCGTGCCGGCATGCCGGGCGGCGTCCAAGCCGAAGAGGACCGATGACTTGTGGAATAGTGTCGAGTCCGGCGAATTGTAATACTTGGGACCGCGGGCGGCATACGGGGACGAGGGGAGAATTCGGCCGCCGAATGCAACCGTGCGACCCTGTGTATCCCGAATCGGAAACATCACCCGATCGCGAAATCGGTCGTAATGGCCGTTGCCTTCGTCCCGTGGGGCGATCAAACCGGCGGCGACGAGGAGTGTGGAATCGATGCCGTCGCGGTTGGCCAAGTTTACGAGCCATTGTCCGTCGAGCGGCGCGTAGCCGATTCCGAATTGCTTCGCCGTCGCCCCCGCAAGCCGGCGTTCTCCCACATATTTCCTGGCCGCATCGCCCTCGGGCGAATCCGAGAAGCAATTTTGATAAATCTGCTGGGCCCACCGCATCACTTCAAACAACTTTTGTTTCGGATCGTCACCGGCCGGTTCATCTTCGAGTTTGATCCCAACCCGCTTGGCCAAGATCGCTCGGGCCTCCTTGAACCCCACCTTTTCATACTTCTCGACAAAAGTAAGGGCGTCGCCCTTCGCCCCGCACGCCCAGCAATGATAGTTCTGCCACGAGCGGTCGATCTGAAGGGACGGCCGGGTATCCTGATGGAACGGGCAAATGGCTTTGAAGAGCTTGCCGGAGGCGTGGACCGGACCCAGATAACTGGCAATGACATCCACGATGTCATTCGCGGCTTTGATCTGCTTCGTTAAGTCGGCCGGGGTCAACGGCACGGGGCACCTGAACGGAACGACGATTCCCCACCGGTACTTCGAATCGAAACACGATTCCGCGCGAAGGCAGGCGAGTCGAGTTTCGGAAACTAGTTCGGTGAGTCTCTGGGTCCGTGGTCGGCCCATGCGGGTGGTCGAGTTCCGAGGCCCCGGTGAACATTTTTTCAGGCGAGACGCGTCGCCGACATTGGCGGAACGATGCGTCGGGTAAGCCTGACGGTTCGGGGTGGTGTACTCGGACGGTGCCGCGGCTGGGGGAGCCGAAATCCAACTTCCCGCACTTATCCGTAAGTGCTTCCCTGATTCTACCAACGTCGACCGAACCGTCAAGCGGGGTCAATCGTAGCGATTAACCGGAACAATGACGTTCTCCCGGTCGTCGACCTCAAGCCGACTGTTACGTTCCATTCAACCGAATAATGTTCGGTGGATTGTTTGACCCGCTTTGATAACCGGCAACCTCTCCGCAAGTCACCCGGTTCTCCAGAGTTCGCTTCCCGGCCTGTCAAAAACCCGGTAGATTACCGACTAGGAAGGAAAGCCGGCGAGGGTATCGGATGTTCGTTCCTAACGGGGTTGTGATAGCACAGGATCCGGAAACTCCGCCCCGTGCGAAACACGACCCGAAAGATGTAATCAAATCGGACGCCCTCTGGATAACGGTAGGGATTCTGGCGCTGGTGTTAGTCGTCGGGGCATTCATCCTGGCGGCCGTCGATCGGTGGCGAAAGCGCTCGGCCGCATTCGACCGGGAAGCGATCGAGGAAGTTTCAACCATCCGCGAGATGTACGAAGGGGGAGAAATCACGCATTCGGAATACGAACGGATCCGCACCAACCTGGCAACGCGCGTGAAAGCCAAAGTCGGCTTGAATGCCCCGCCGCCAACGCCGACGATACCGCCGGGGCCGGAAAAAGCAGGCCCATCGGGTTCGGGCGAAGGTTCCCTCCCGGGCAACCTCGGATGACCCGAATTTTGTTCACCGGACACGCGCATGTAGCGTAGAATCCGCACGCCCGGATCGCCGGGCGGGTTCGCTAGGACCGACGGATCGAGGTTGATGGAACCCGCGGACATTTCGGGGAAATACCCGGTCGTCCGGATCGACGGGTTATATTTACCGGACAGGCCGGCCCCCCCGGCCTGCCGCCCATGGACGAAGACCCCGGGGAATCCCGCGATGCCCGAACGACCGACCGGCGACACAGGCGGCCGAAAGACGACCGGGTCCAGCCGGAATCGAAACGCCTATTGTTCGTTCTGCCGCCGCAGCCACCGCGACGTCGGGCCGCTCGTCGAAGGGCCGGGCGACGTTTACATCTGCGGCGAGTGCATCGAGCTCTGCCAATCGATCATCGACCAGGAAAAGAAACGCCGCGGCGGACCTAAACCGTCCCATTCCCAGACGCCGTCGCCGAGGATTATCAAGGAAAAACTCGACCAGTACGTCATCGGCCAGCAACGGGCGAAAAAAGTGCTCTCGGTCGCGGTTCACAATCATTACAAACGACTGTCTCTGGGTGAAGCCGGTCGCGGTGAGGTCGAGATCGAGAAGAGCAATATCCTGTTCGTCGGTCCCACCGGCAGTGGCAAAACACTCCTCGCCCGTACGCTGGCCAAAATCCTTGACGTCCCCTTCGCCATCGGCGACGCAACCACGCTTACCGAAGCCGGATACGTCGGCGAGGACGTCGAAAATCTCCTGTTGAAATTGCTGCACGCGGCCGATTTCGACACCGAGGCCGCGCAGCGGGGCATCATATACATCGACGAGATCGACAAGATCGCCAAGACCAGCCAGAACGTGAGCATCACCCGCGACGTGTCCGGCGAAGGGGTTCAACAGGCCCTCCTCAAGATGTTGGAAGGGACCGTCTCGAACGTGCCGCCACAAGGCGGCCGAAAGCATCCCGAACAGCAATACATCCAACTCGATACGACGAACATCCTGTTCATCAGCGGCGGCACGTTCGTCGGCCTCGAAGACATCATTTCCCGACGGATCGGGCGGAAGTCGATCGGGTTCGGTGCCGTGGCCGCGGGTCAAACCGACGCCTCTCTGGGCGAACTTCTGAATAAAGTGACGGCCGACGACCTGATCGAGTATGGAATGATACCCGAGTTCGTCGGCCGGCTGCCGGTGCTGGCTCCTCTCGACCCATTGGACGAAGACGCCCTCATCCGCATCCTCACCGAACCGAAAAATGCTCTGGTCCGCCAATACGAGAAGCTATTCGAGATGGAAGGGTCCGAGATCGAATTCGAGCCGGAGGCGTTGCGGGAAATCGCCCGGCTGGCCAAGAAACGGGACACCGGTGCCCGGGGGCTTCGGTCTATCGTTGAAGACATAATGCTCGACGTCATGTACGACCTGCCGGACGCCGATCGGAAAACCCGGCACGTCGTTTCGAGTGACGTCATCTCGGGCAAGACCAGGTTAATTGAACGGCGGATCGAGAAGGCTCCGGATAAGAAGAGTGCATAGTCGCGCGCAAAATCGTACCCTTTGTACTGCACTCTTGCTCCCCGAAAATACTGTTAACCAAAGGACTGGATTGCCGTCCTCGATTTCCACGGCTGAATACCGTGCTCTCCAGCAAATCCAAAATTCCCGTCCACGCACTGCACGAAATGCCGCTCGGCAAACGGGCCGACACGTTCGTCCTGATCGCGGAAAGGCGGCCGGGGAAGACCCGCGAAAATAAGCCTTACCTCGTTTTTACCTTGAAGAATTTGCGACGGTCCGTCTCGGCCATCGTCTGGGGTGACGCGGAATTGTACCTTCTCTGCGATCGGGAATGGCTGCCCGGTTTGTTCTTACGCATCCGTGGCGTTCTGTACGAACACGAAACCTACGGCCCGCAGATCGCAATCGAAGGCGCCCGAATTGCTGTCCCGGAGAAAGACGCACCCGACGGGTTCGCCGAGGGCGACTTCATCGAACGGTCGCGGTTCGATTCCGGGAAAATGTTCGCCGAACTGCGCTCGCTGGCCGAAACGGAGATTGCAGGTACCCCACTTCGATCGTTGGTATTGAAACTGCTCGATACGCATGCCGCGAACCTCGCGAATCTGCCTGCCCATCCCCGGGCGTTTTTCCCCTACCCCGGCGGGTGGCTCGAACACTCCCTGTCCGTGACGAAGAATTGCCTCTGGCTTACGGACAGATATCGGGTCCACTACCCCGAATTGAATCCGCCGTTAAATCGGGACCTGGTGGCGGCAGGAGCAGTGTTGCACGACATCGGCAGGGCCGTGGAACTCACTCCTCATCAGCCCGGTCAACCGGTCGATTACACGATCCCGGGTCGTCTCTGCGGTCACTTGCTCCTCGGCCGGGACCTCGTTCGCGATGCGGGTCGGTCGATCCCCGACCTCAACCCCGAACTCCTGGCCCTACTCGAACACCTCGTCTATTCCCACCTGGCCCTTCCCGAGTGGGGCTCGCCCCGGTTGCCGGCCATCCCCGAAGTGCTCATCCTTCACCACGCCGACGACTTGGACGCAAAGCTCGAAATGTACGTACGCTGTCTCACCCGCGATACCAGCCCCGGCCCCTTCACCGATCGGGATCCCGTTTTAGGCAAACCCCTCTTGAAACACCGATCCGTTTGAAATGAAATCGGACGCATTTTCATTTCTTCTCGGCAACGGCAGACCGTATTATCACCTTCTCTCCGCCAGTACCCATCCGCCGGGAGTCAATCGAAATGCCCCGTTCGACCGCACTGCTTTTCTGGTTCGCATTGGCCGGCGCGGCCCCGGCCCAGTCCCCGTATCCGCCTCTGCGCGTTACACCCGAACAGGAGCATTTCGGATTTAACCTGGGGGACGACTACCAGCTCGCGAATTACACGCAGATCGCGGCGTATTGGAAGAAGCTCGCGGCCGAATCGGATCGGGTCAAAGTGGTATCGATGGGCAAAACGGAAGAAGGTCGCGACCAACTGTATTGCATCGTCACGTCCCCGGCGAATCAGAAGAATCTGGCGAAATACAAGGAGATCGCGCGGAAGCTGGCGACGGGCGATGCGACGCCGGAAGAGGCTAGGAATCTGGCCGAGCAGGGTAAAGCTGTCGTCTGGATCGACGGCGGATTGCACGCGAGCGAAGTCCTATGTGCCCAGGCGATGACGGAAACGCTCTATCAACTCGTCACGCGAACCGACCCGGAAACGATGCGGTTTCTGGACGATGTGATCATCCTGATCGCCCACGCCAACCCGGACGGGAACGAACTGTGCGCCGACTGGTATATGAGGGAGAAGGCGCAAAACCGGCGAAGCCTGGCGGGTCTGCCCCGGCTTTACCAGAAGTACATCGGGCACGACAACAACCGGGACTTTTATGCCTGCACGCAAGCCGAGACGAAGAACATCAACCGGATTCTCTTCCGCGAATGGTTCCCACAGATCGTTTATAACCACCACCAGACCGGCCCGGCCGGGGCCGTACTCTTCTGCCCCCCATTCCGTGACCCCTTCAACTACAACTTCGATCCACTCGTGGTGAACGGGATCGACGCGGTCGGGGCGGCGATGATGCAGCGGTTCCTGGTCGAGAATAAACCCGGGGCCACATGCCGGAGCGGAGCCCCCTATTCGACCTGGTTCAACGGCGGACTGCGGACCGTCACGTATTTTCACAACATGATTGGGCTGCTGACCGAAACCATCGGCAGTCCGACTCCGTCGTCGATCCCGTACGTGCCGTCGAAGCAACTTCCGAAGGCCGATTATTTGTCGCCCATCGCCCCGCAACCGTGGCACTTCAAACAGTCGGTGGACTATTCGGTGACGGCCAACAAGGCGGTGATCGACTACGCCTCACGGAACCGGTCGCAATTGCTGTTTAACATCTGGCATATGGCCCACGCCGCGGTGGAACGGGGCCACAAGGATAGCTGGACGATCACGCCGAAGAAACTTCCCCCATCCACCGGCGGGGGCAGGGGCCGGGGCGGGCGGGGGGGCGGTAGTGGGGGCCGTGCCGAATTCGAACGGGCCCTCCACAAACCCAACGACCGCGACCCCCGCGGGTTCATCCTGCCGTCCGATCAACCCGATTTCCTCACCGCGATTAAGTTCGCAAACGCGCTGCTCGCGTGCGGCTGCACCGTCCATAAAGCGACGGCCGATTTCGTCGTGACGGGGAAGAAATACCCGGCCGGTTCACTCGTCGTCCTGGCCGCCCAGCCGTTCCGGGCGCACGTCATGGACATGTTCGAGCCGCAAGATTACCCCAACGATTTCGCCTATCCCGGCGGTCCACCCGTTCCCCCGTACGATACCACCGGATACACACTCGTCTTCCAGATGGGGCTGAAGGCCGACCGGATTCTCGACGGGTTCGAGGGTCCGTTCGAGGTGGTTAAAGAGGAGGTCATGGCCCCTCCGGCGGGGAAAGTCCTTGAGGCCAACGGCGCTACGTTATTCCTGTTCGATTGCCGGTCGACCGAATCGTTCAAAACGATGAACAGATTGTTCAAGGCCGGTGAGGAAGTCCTCCGGTTGAATGGAACGACAACGGTCAAAGGAATTACGTTCCCGCTCGGGTCTTTCCTCGTGGCGAAAAAGGAACATACACTTGCCACCCTTGAGAAAATTGCGGCCGAGGTGGGCACGACTTTTGTCGGAGTTCCGAACCTTCCAATAACCATGGTCAAAACCGTCAAACCCCCACGGATCGCCCTATGGGACCGATACGGCGGGTCGATGCCGTCCGGATGGACCCGATGGGTTCTGGAACAGTTCGAGTTTCCGTTCACGGTCGTCTACCCGCCGGAGTTGGACAAAGGAAACCTTCGGGCGAAATACGACGTGATTCTCTTCCCGGACGGAGCCGTCAGCCGCGGGGGCGGCGGAGGAGGTGGCGGCCGAGGCGGGGCGTTTGGGAACGGGGGTCGGGGTGGGGAAGAGAACATCCCCGCCGAGTATCGCGGTCGGCGGGGCAACGTCACCGCCGCCGTCACCGGCCCGCAGCTTAAAACATTCCTGAAGGAGGGCGGGACGATTCTCGCCTTCGGTTCGTCCACCGGCATTTACGATTTCTTCGGCCTGCCGCTGACGAACCATCTCGTTACCGTCGGGGACGACGGACGCGAGGTGCCGATCAGCCGGGATAATTTCTACGTCCCCGGATCGGTTCTCCGTACCACAATCGTAGACCCTACGAATCCGTTGACTTATGGCCTCGACAAGAATGTGGACGTCATGTTTTCGTCCAATCCCGTATACCGACTCAAACCCAAAGCGAGCGGCGTCACCGTCGTCGCCAAGTACGAAGGAAAAACTCCGCTCCGCAGCGGTTGGGCCTGGGGCCAACAGTACCTCGATGGCGGTATCGCCGTCGCAGACGCCTCGGTCGGCAAGGGACGGGTCGTTTTGTTCGCCCCACAGGTGAACTTCCGCGGGCAAACCCGCGGGGCGTTCAAGCTCTGGTTCAACGGAATCGTGCGGGCAAGTACGGTCGAGAAATGACCTTTCTGAAATGGCGTTCTGCCACACTGCCAACCGGAGAATTTCGGCGCTGACCAGAAGCGCCGAATGTCGGTACGATTTCCTTTCGTACCGCACCGGGATTGCCTCATGAGTTTGTTCGACCTCATTGCCAGCCTGATCACCCTCGCGGCGGTGTTCAGCTACCTCAATTACACCCTCCTTCGACTCCCGCAGGCGATCGGTCTGATGGCCCTGAGCCTGGCCGGGTCGTTGATCCTGGTTTTGGTGGGGCACGCAGTGCCCGGGGTCGAACACCAGGCGAAGGCAGTCGTTCGGTCGGTGGATTTAAACCAGGCCTTCCTGCACGGAATGCTCGGGTTCATGCTGTTCGCCGGGTCGCTGCAGATCGACTTGTGGGAACTGGCTTCGCGGAAGTGGACCGTGGCCGTATTGTCCACCGTCGGCGTACTCATCTCCACGGCGGTAGTCGGACTCCTGACGTGGGGGCTTCTCTCCGCACTGGGCATCCCGGTCCGGCTCATCTATTGCCTGTTATTCGGGGCGCTCATTTCGCCGACCGACCCGATCGCGGTCCTGGCAATCCTACGCCTGGCTGGGGTGCCGAAGGCTACGGAGATCAAGATCGCCGGGGAATCGCTATTCAACGACGGCGTCGGGGTGGTGGTGTTCTTGGGAATTCTGGAGATCGCGGTCGGCGAGGGCGGGTTTGACCCCGTTCGCTTGGCCGGCCAATTCGTCCGCGAAGCCGTGGGCGGGGCGGCCCTGGGATTATTGCTCGGCTGGGCGACGTACCGAATGCTCCGGTCGGTGGACAACTACCAGGTCGAGGTGTTACTGTCCCTCGCCCTCGTCGCCGGCGGGTACGCACTGGCCGACCAGTTGCACACGTCCGGGCCGATCGCGATGGTGGTGGCCGGGCTCATCATCGGAAATACCGGTCGGGCGTACGCCATGTCGCCCGTCACGGTCGAGCATATCGACACGTTCTGGGAATTGATCGACGAGGTGCTGAACGCCGTCTTGTTCGTCCTGATCGGGTTGGAAGTGCTCGTGATCGTGTTTCGAGGCGGACTTTTGTTGGCCGGTTTGTTGACAATACCCATCGTTCTGTTTGGCCGGCTGGTGTCGGTTTGGGTTCCGGTATCGGTCATGTGGCGGTGGGGCCGATTCCCACCGCATACCGTCCGCCTGCTCACCTGGGGCGGGCTGCGCGGCGGCATTTCCGTCGCCCTCGCCCTGTCAATTCCCACGCACGTTCAAGGGGAGGCGATTCACGAGCGGAAGGTGCTGATCGCTATTACATACCTCGTGGTAGTGTTTTCGATCTTCGTGCAGGGTCTGACCATCGGGCCTCTCTCGCGGCGGTGGCTGGGCGTAAAACCCACGAAGTAAAGAACGACGCACTGGGGGATCGTCTCTTCGGATCAATACCTCGCCCTGTGTTTTGGCGGGGTTGGATACGTCACCAATCCGAGTCAAATTCTCCGCATTCGATCGGGCATGTCATTACCCCTTGAAATCCTTCGCAAACGCCTCCGGATTCAACCCCGCTCCGGTCGCATATTTCAGAAGATCATTCCACGAAAGCGTCCGACCGACGGCGTACACCTTCTCCGTCATCCATTTGCCGACCTTCTTGTCGCCGATGTAGATGACGTCGTTCGTTTTCGTGCCGGGGTAGAGGTCTTTACACAGGGCATGATGGACCTGCGAGGCGAAGAGTTGGCCCATCATGTAATTGTGGTAATAGACCGGAGCGGTGCAGATGTGGATTTTGCTGGCGTAGTCCGGGGCGTTGCGGCCGGCGGGCTTTTTCAGACCCTGATACTTCTGCACCAAGTCCCACCAAAGGGCGTTCAAGTCCTGCTTCGGGTCTTCGTACATCCCCTTCTCGAACCGCAACATCACCTGGCACCAGCGGGAGAAAATGAGTAGTTCGTTGCGGAGCACTTTGGACGCGGCCAGGTCAAACTTCTCGCCGTCCGCCACCTTCACACCCATTTTTTCCAGCCACGGCCGGCTCTTCGAGAACTTCTGCATCTGCATCGCCACCCCTTCCGTGGTGAGGATGTGCGATTCCATCCGCAGCACGTACGGCAGCGATTGCGGAATATCCCCGTTATTCGTGCTGTAGACCGAATGCCCCAGTTCGTGGAGCATCGTTCCCATCCAATACTCGTTCGGCACGATATTGCCCAGAACGCGGACGTCGCCTTTGCGGTCGATGTCGGTGCAGAAGGCGTGGGGGGATTTGCCTTTCTTTTCATAGAGGTCGCTGCGGGTCAGCACGCGGTCGACGGGGGTGCCGATGCCGGCATAAAACGTACGGCAAAGGGCGGGAATGTCGGCCGACTTGAAGGGGGAATCGATGTCCGCGTCGAAGACGGCCGGTGATTCCTGGAAGAACGGGTCGTGGTAATGCCACGGCATCAACTCGTTCGGCGCCACGCCGTACATTTTCGAGAGTTTCGCGTCGATCTCCGCTTTCGCCCGGTCGAACGGCTCCTTCGTCAGCCGGTCCAGATCGTCGAATAAAGCAATTAGGTCTTTGCCGTTCTGTTCGTTCAGGTAAAGGGACATGGCGTGGAAATTGGCAAAGCCGAGTTCCTTCGCGGCCTGGTTGCGGAGCGTGACGAGTTCTTTCAAATCCGATTCGACTTTCGCCCCGACGCCCTTACTCGCCTCCCAGACTTCCTTGCGGGTGCTGGTATCGGTGGCAGTTTTGAGAATGTTGCGGACTTTGCTGTCGGTTAATTCCTGCCCGTTGACGGTCGCCCGGTAGACGTTAAACCCCTGCTCCACCGCATTCGCCTTGGCGGTCAGCT
>DASXPC010000274.1:0-2637 GCA_036493815.1 Fimbriiglobus sp.
CCCCCCCCCCCCACTCCCGGATTGCCTTTCTGCATGTCGAGTTGCGATTTCGACCTGCCGGCCCGTACAATTCCAGAACGATTCGTTCCCCGCAGGTGCCGTTTTGATTCGTTCCGAATCCCCTTCTACCCGCCAAACCACGCCCCGGCGAGTCGCCGTGCTCGGTTCCACCGGGTCGATCGGCACCAACGCCCTGGACGTGATCGCAAGCCTTCCGAATCGTCTGACGGTCGCCGGGTTAGTGGCGCATTCGAAATGGTCGTGCCTGGCCGAACAATGTCGGCAATTCAAGCCCGCGGCAGCCGTGCTGACCGATCCGGCCGCATACCATGCAGCGGACAAATCCCTCTTTCCCAAAGAGACTCGATTACTTAATGGGACGGACGCCGTTCTGGACCTTGCTGCGTCCGGCGACGTCGATGTGGTGCTTTGCGCCGTTGTCGGGGCGGCGGGATTGTACGGCACCTGGGCCGCCCTGGAGGCGGGTAAGACCCTCGCCCTGGCCAACAAGGAATCGCTGGTCGTTGCCGGGCCGCTCATCACGGCACTCGCGGCGAAGACGAATTCCACAATCCTGCCGGTCGACAGCGAACACTCGGCCGTCCATCAAGCCCTCTCCGGCTGCCGGGCCGAAACGGTCGCCAGGATCGTCCTCACCGCGAGCGGGGGTCCGTTTCGCGGGAAGAAAAAGGGCGAACTCGCAACCGTGTCAACCGACGACGCGTTGAACCACCCGACCTGGCGGATGGGGCCGAAAATCACCGTCGACTCGGCCACCCTGATGAACAAGGCCCTCGAAGTGATCGAAGCCCGCTGGCTGTTCGGCATTGCAACGGACCGTATCGACGTGATCGTACACCCCGAATCGGTCGTGCATTCGTTCGTCGAATTCGTGGACGGCTCGGTGCTGGCTCAACTTTCTCCCCCGGACATGCGGCTGCCGATCCAATACGCCCTGACGTACCCGGACCGCGTCGCCGGTCCGGCAAAGAAACTCGATTGGCGGACGCTTCGCTCACTTCGCTTCGAACCGCCGGACCGGGAAACATTTCCGGCTCTGGACCTCGGATTCGAAGTCGCCCGGAAGGGCGGAACGTGCGGGGCCGTGCTGAACGCGGCCAACGAGGTAGCGGTGGAACGATTCCTGACTGGCACGATCGGTTTTCTGGACGTTGCCCGGTGCTGCCGGGCCGTACTCGATTCCCACGATTTTGACCCGAACCCGTCGCTCGAACGGCTTCTGGCCGCCGACCGCTGGGCTCGGAAAGAGGTAAACAAATGGACCCGGTAACGACCCCCGTCACCGCACCGGCCGCCCGACCCGCCGCCGCGGAGGCTGGTTGGCTGAAGAAAAACGGCATTAACCTCGCACTCGTCGCCGCGGTCGTGATCGTCGTGCTTCGGTTCCTCGACCCGATCGATTTCCTCCTCGCCGCCGGCGGCCTCGGCCTCATCATCTTCATCCACGAACTCGGCCATTTCCTCGCCGCCAAGTGGTGCGACGTCTACGTCAAAACCTTCAGCATCGGGTTCGGACCCGCCCTCCCGTTCTGCTCCTACCAGTACGGCGAAACCACGTACAAACTCGCCCTCGTTCCCCTGGGCGGGTTCGTCTCCATGGCCGGGCAGGAAGACGGCGTCGTGGACGAAGGCGAAGACACCGACCCGCGGTCGTTCCGCAACAAAACCGTTCTCCAACGGATGTTGATCATTTCTGCCGGCGTTGTCATGAACATCCTGCTCGCGGCGGTCTGTTTCGTGGTCGCCTATATGAACGGTGTGGAAGAAATCCCGGCGACGGTGGCCGCGGTCAATCCGGGGTCTGCCGCCTGGAAAGCCGGCCTGCACACCGGCACGGAGATCAAAAAAATCGGGTCGCGGGAAAACCCCTGGTTCGACGACATCAAGCCGATCGTCTGGGCCACGCAGAAGGGTGAACTTCTTCCCCTGGCATATGAATACGACGGCAAGCGGGTCGGAATTTCGGTCGAACCCGTTCGGGAAGACGGAGAACTGTACCCCGTGATCGGGTTCAACCCGCCGCACACGCTCACGTTACAGGCGGACCGACGTAAGGAATTGCCCGTGGCCTTGGCCGGCACCCCGGCCGCGGCGGCCAAGGGAGCTGACGGCGGCCCCGGCTTCCAGCCCGGTGATACGTTCGTCGCCGCGACCGATCCGGGCAAACCCGATACCGTAACGCCTCTGACGGACTGGAAAGACCTCGACACGCGGTTTGCCAAACTCGCGGGGAAGCCAATCACGATACAGGTCCGCCGCAAGGGAGAGCCGGTCGGGGCCGGGACGGTTTCCGTTGCACTGCAGCCGGCGTTTCACCACGTGGCCGGAATGCGTATGCGGATGGGCCCCATCGTCGCCTTGCGAGCCGGCACTCTCGGCAACAGTTCCCCCGCGGAGCAGGCCGGGGTGCGGGCCCGGAGTTCGAACGGAGACGCGACCGGCGACCGGATCGTCGAAGTGGCGGTGACCGCCGCGGACGGAAAGATACGGGTTTTCTCCTCGGATTCGGACAAGATCAAGGCCGGCACCGCCCAGCCTCTCGACCCGCTCCGGTTGCCTTACGAGTTGAATGCCTGGGCCGATCAGAAGCCGGCGGATAAGACCGTCCGGCTGACG
>DASXPC010000275.1:0-9341 GCA_036493815.1 Fimbriiglobus sp.
TCCTACAGCCGTAATTGCTAGAATTGTCCACGCGCAAGGAGTGCGCCGGGGGACTGGGCCATGTCAGGACGACCGACGGCTCGCGACGTCGCGGAGTGGGCGGGGGAAATCTCGGCCGTGGCCGACCGGATCGGGCGGCACTTCGTCCGGCGCGAGCCGCGGACGCGGGCCGTGGGGTACGTCCGCGGTCTTTTGAGTGACACCGAGCGGAAGAACGGGTGGCAGTTGGCGGAGCACCTCGGGGACCCGACCCCGGACGGGGTGCAGCACTTGCTCGCCCGGGCGGACTGGAACGCCGACGCGGTCCGGGACGACCTGACCCGGTACGTGGCCGAGCACCTGGGGGATCCGGGCGGGGTGCTGGTGGTCGACGAGACCGGCTTCCTGAAGAAGGGGACGAAGTCGTGCGGGGTGGCCCGGCAGTACTCGGGAACGGCGGGGCGGATCGAGAACTGCCAGATCGGGGTGTTCCTCGGATATGTGTCGTCGCGGGGCCGGGCGTTGCTCGACCGGGAGTTGTACCTCCCGAAGGAATGGGCGGAGGACGCGGCCCGGCGGAAGGTGGCGGGGGTGCCGAAGTCGGTGGCGTTCGGCACGAAACTGGTGCTGGCCCGTCGGATGATCGACCGGGCGGTGGCGGCCGGGGTCCCGGCGACGTGGGTGACGGCGGACGCCGTGTACGGGTCGGATTACCGGTTCCGATTCGCCTTGGAAAGCCAGGGATTGGGCTACGTGGTCGGGGTGCGGTCCGACTTCGCGGTGTGCGTCGGGTTCCGCCAGGTCCGGGTGAGGGCGTTACTCGCCGAGGTGCCGGCGACCGCGTGGAGACGGGTCAGTTGCGGGGCCGGGGCGAAAGGGCCGCGGACGTACGACTGGGCGGTCACCCGGATCAACTGTCCCGAGCCGGAGACGTACGCCCGGTGGCTGGTGATCCGGCGGAGCGTGTCCGATCCGACCGAGGTGGCGTACTTCGCCTGCGGCGGACCGCCGGACACGACGCTCGAAACCCTGGTCCGGGTCGCCGGGCAGCGGTGGGCGATCGAGGAGTGTTTCGAACTCGGCAAGGGGGACTGCGGGCTGGACGAGTACGAGGTGCGGAGTTGGACCGGGTGGTACCGACATATCACCCTGAGCCTATTCGCCCTCGCCGTGGTGGCCGCGATCCGGGCAAAGCTCCCCCGCCCGCCGCGGGCGAAAAAAGGGGGTCGGGGCTGATCCCGCTGACCGTGCCCGAGGTGCGGAAACTCCTCCTCCGTCTCGTGTGGGATCATCTCACCCCGCCGGACGACGCGGTGGCGTGGTCCGAATGGCGGCGGGCGCATCAGTTCGCCGCGAGGGCGAGTCACTACAAGAAGCGGAAGGCCGTCCCGCCAGATGGTTAATTACGGCTGTAGGACTAAGCTCTGCCCCGCGCGAGAGGATGCGGGTCGGTGAGGTGTTTAAGAAATTCCCAGAGCTTCTCGGCCGAAAGCTCGATTCCAGTCACTACTACCTCGACAACGACGGCACAGTTACTCGGCTCGGTCTTATCCGAATCGACGGCGGTGGTTCCGCAGATCACGTCGCAAGGAAGTGTCGCGAAGACATCGACTCTCGCCGCACCCTGCCGGCGTTCTCCCGGCTCATCGAAGAAGGACGGTTTCTGATCGCCGTCGCCACCTTCACCGACGAGAAGGTGGCCGAGATTCGGAGCCAGGTCGAACGTTTGAAAACGCCGGTCCGGTTTCGCCTCGAAGTTATCCCCGAGTTGGTCAACTTACTCCCAAGGTGAGTTATGGCCGATTCGTGGCTGCGAATGTTCGAGCTTTGGCCATCGACAATTCGTCAGTCGATCTCGTCTCCGCTCCAGCCCGACCGATTGCCGGACAGTTCCCGTTCTGAGTTCGACTACCCGGTTAATCAGTTCAATCTTCCCGAGGCCCGCCGGCACACGTTCAAAAGCTACCTTATGTGGGGATTCGTCGTTGCCCTACTCTCCCTTCCGACTGTTTTCCACTTTGACCAGATCGGCCAAGCGGTTGTTTACTTCATCGCTTGTTGGGCCGTGATGAAAACTGTATCTGCATTCACGCTCTACTCGTCACTTGCCAAGCGATACACGCTGACTGGCCTCTCGATCATCATTACAGCAAGTCTCCTTAAGTTCGCAGGCGTAGTCGTGACCGCATCGGCGCTCGCCGTATTAGCGACGGCACTTCTTGCCGACCAGCTTTGCACTCACGTCGCTTACCTGAGAACAGCCGGTACGTTTAATCGACCACGAGCATTCACACTTCGTCGTTTGTGGGATGAAAGGTTCTCTTCGTTTGCGAATTCTCTTCGCGGCGCGGAAGGATACGTTCTTGTTAGCCTTCTCGTCATCGGCCTAGCTTACCCGATCTTCAACGCTCAATCTGAAGACCCGCTTCTTCTCGGCTTCGCTCCCTGTTTCGTCTATGCCCTTTCGGTCGTCGTCGTGATGCTCCTTGCAGAATGGATCTTCGCGATTCTTTGCGGCCGGCAGCACTGTTCCCTCCGAAACTTGGAGCGGGCATTTCGGACCGGTCTCCTTGAATGGCACACGTACAACTTGCTCGGTGCCGCAGCCCCCGGGGTTCACCAGAGTCCGGCGGGGCCGGCGTTCACGAGGAGAGGATTGGCTTGCTCAGCTTTTCTCCTGTGGGGTTGTGTGGCCGTCATACTTTCGCCCGGCTCGTTTGCAAAGTTAAGGCCCGAAAACACCGAGACAAAGGCGAACGGCGAAGCGAAACAAAAGACCGACAAGGACGGTTCGGGGCAGTCTTCATCGAAAAAAGAGAACGAAACTGCGAAGCCGATCGAGCTAGAGCCGTTTGAACAGGACTTCCTCACCCGCCTCTCGCCGGCCGAGCGCGAGAGTTACTTGAAACAGAGGAAAGAAGAGACGCCGCCGAAATCGACTGAAACGAGTCCGCCGGAAGAAACCACAGCGTCAAAGCTAACGAATGTCTTATTCGAGATCTTGAGTTTCGTGCTCTCTTGCATTACGCCTTTCCTCGCCTGCGTGACCGTGTACTTTAGCCTTCTATTCGCCATGTCTGCCCGGGTTCTTGCGGGTGTCGAACAGGTTGAAGGTCCGCCGCGTTGGGAACGTCATTTTTCAACGGAAACTTGGAATCCTCTCGTTGACAGACTGCGAACGTCGCAGGACCTAATTGAAGTAACGAGTCTTCTTCTTGGAACGAATGCAACCGACGACACTCCGATTCTCGTTCCCCGCGACGTGCTCACCGAACACGCCCATATTTTGGGCGATTCTGGTTCGGGAAAGACCAGTCTTGGCATCGTCCCTCTTCTCACTCAACTCATCCGCTTTGGCGACGCCTCGGTAATCGTCGTCGACCTAAAGGCCGACGACAGCTACCTGTTGGAGACCATGCGAAGCGAAGCCGAAGTAGTAAGTGCCCGCCCCAGGGTCGACGGCACGCGGACGAGTTATCCCTTTCGTTGGTTTACCACGGCGCTAGAACGATCGTCCTACGTCTTTAACCCCTTCAAGCAGTCCTTTCTTCCGAAGCTCGCGGATTTTCAGCGGACCGACATCATTACTTCGGCGTTGGGACTTCAGTACGGCACCGACTACGGTCGGAAATTCTTCGGCGACGCGAATTATGACCTTTTGAATTATGCGATAAAGACCAACCCCAATGTCGGCAGCTTTGCCGAACTCTCGGAAATCTTAGAGGGGTCGGCCCGCTTCCCGCTGGACGCGGAAACGAAACGGGCGGCGACGAACGTGAAATCCTCGATCCGGCGCCTTGCCCAATGTCGACCGTTTAACGGCAGTGCACCAGGCCTAGTAGCCGACAACGCCATCGATCTCAGTCAGGTATTTACGACACCCCAGGCCCTATACTTCGCGCTTCCGTCCGCAACGGGTGTTGCCGTCACTGCGGAAGTTGCCCGAGTCGTCCTCTACTGCCTACTTGCCGCCGCTCAACACCATGCTGGAAAACGGCGTCAGGTTTTTTTGTTTATCGACGAATTTCAACGGATCGTTGCGGGTAACCTTGAGTTATTTTTACAGACGGCACGAAGCCTTAACATTGGAATGATTCTTTCCAATCAATCGCTTCAGGACCTCGATACCACCGACACCAACCTCATCCCCGCCGTCCGGGCTAATACGCGCCTTCGCCAGATCTTCGGAGCGGCCGACAAGAAGGACATCGAAGACTTGCGGGACACGTCCGGTGAAACACTCATCAACAATCGAAACTGGTCGTTCGGAACGGGGCTGTTTACCAACGGGTTTCCGACGAGTATGAACTTTGGCGAGACGACAACTCCCCGACTACGCCCAAATGACATCATCCTTGCGAGCGATCACCCGGGCCGAAATATTTTTTGCCTTCGCCGCGGTGCGGGGTACGCACAGTTTGGCGGATTCCCATTCATCATGGACTCGGTTTACACGGTCACACCTGCCGAGTTCGAAGCTCGGAAGACTACGCCCTGGCCGCCGCAATCTGCAGAGACGATCACTGCCACCGTTGAATCAAGCCGTGTAAACCCTGCCGACGAAAAAAATGCGACGGTGCTTCCTTCAATCACAAAAGAAGAATCTCCCGAACCTGACCCAGAACCGATTACGCCCGAGGTGGTTGTTGAGGAACATGCACCCACGGTTCTGGGAGTGTTGCTTGGCACTTCCGATGACCCGCTCGACCGCCTTTACCACGAACAGATAAAAGAAATGGACAAGAGGCGGAAAAAGAAAAAACGCAGCGGGAAGGAATCAAACCCCGAACCACCAAAAGACCCGGCTCCACCGGGTAAGCCCTTGTAGAGGAGAACTGCCGTCATGCAGCCTCAAACGCCCGCGGCAACGGAAACCCCGGCCGAGCCTACGTCCCAACTTCGGACCCCGGCCGTTTCGCGTTTGTTCACAATCGTTGCGGCTCTTGCCGCCGGCGTCTTCGGCACTCTTTGGTGGACCGGGCGAAATCCTCCAGGAGGATCTTCCGGGAACACGACGACGGAACAGAACCGAAAACTCCAACAGACGGCGCTTGATAACTCGCAGATCGCGTCCGTCCTCGATTCCACTTCAGCCCGCGGCCGATGGGAGGAGATGCGGAGACAGCTTCGGCAAACGAAACAACTCTCCGAGGAGGCACTTGATGCCGTAAACACTCTGCAAAACCGATTTGTGACGTTATTAACTTCGGAAGATGGAAAACGACTGAGCGGGAATCCGGAATACGTTCTTTCTTTCCAGGCCCTCCGGAACAAGCAACGAGCCGCACCCGAGAAAGTAACCGGTTGGCAACAAGACGTGACTGCTCTTTTGGAAGCAGCCGAGAAAGCAGTGAATTTGCCAAACCTCACACTGGAACCGGACGAAAAAATCATCGGCAGGGTTGAGGCGCTGACGAAGTCGGTTCAGGCGGTTCATTCGGGGATCAAGACCGACCTCCGCGCACTCGATACCCTTTTGGCAAAGGCTGTAACCCCAGGCCCAACGACTCTCGCAAAAGCCATCGATGCCCGAGACTCGGAAGACAATCAACGCCATCTCAAGGACGTGTCTGAAGCTTTGGAAAAAGTGCGACGCGAAGCCGAGCAACAGGACACGGCCAACGCCACGGAAGCCGAGCGCAAGAAGCTTGACGCTGAGAATAAGCGGAAAGCCATCGAACGGGAAACCGTTCTGACGAAAGCGAACGCGGAGAAAGCGAAGGCGGAGCGGGAACTCGCGAACTTGAAAGAGGACACCGAGAAAAAAGCGGCTAAAGAAAAAAAAGTACGGGAATACGAGCAGGACCTGGCGGAGATGCAGAATCTCCTCAAGCCCCTCATCACGCCCGGGAAGATGGAACTTACCGGTAGCGGTTGGGTTCAAGGACTGGAAGCGAAACCCGTATCCCTCTCCGCAGTGGAAGGGATCAAACTACTCGACCCGAAGAACATGAACGCGGCTATTTATTGGGATTCGTATTTCGGAGGGAGAGCCCAAAACGACCGGCCGAGAGGAAGTTTTCCTGACACGCAAAACCCGAAGGCGATCCGTCGCGTTCAAGAACTCCTTTTGCGGCACGGGGAAATCTTAGTGGAAAAAGGTTTACTCCGGCCGTAGCGAAGAGAAAGCCCACTTTGGGAATCGGTCTTCACTCGACTTGGGGAGAACCAGCGGCTATTATGGCGTCAACCACTGCTGCCTGCCGGGTGGATAAACACAAGGCGGGCCTGTCCCCTTCCGCCGGGCAGTCAACAATAAGGCGGAGCTTTTAGCGACATATTCTTCGTCTCGACCACTAATGTCGGGGAGAAGGATTTTTTTTTGAACCCCCGACTCCGGCTCCCTCGATTCTGGCAAGTTTTCTTGGAAGGCCCACTCTTGGCTTGTCCCGTCATCTCGGTCGCCGTCGTGCGGGGGCCATCGCGCGGGCGAACCCCCGCACGATGGCGACCGAGATGACGGCAAGTTTGTCAGGTGGAGTAACCCTAGATTGTCTACTGTTTGCAATGGGAACGGAGAGACGTGCCCAGTTTTTCTACTCCAACCATTGTGGCTTAGGCTTTTCGACTGGTCGAATATCCAAAGGCACTCGAAAGATCGCTTTCCAGTCCCATCCAATGGAAGCATCCAGAGAGATCAAGCCAGAATTCTTTATGAGCTTCATATACTTGCATACTAACTCATTGAATACATCGGCACACTCGTCGAGATCGTCGAACGTTACTTTTCCTTGGTACCCTTTCCTATCTAGGTGCGCCAAATACTTGTCGCACAGGGTCACTACCTTTGCAGTAACTTCATCCAAGCGATCTATGTCATCCTGCACCTTTGATTCGGAGACTGTCTTTCCATCGACACTGAATAGGGCAAAAGTCTTTTCAGTGACGTAAGGTTCTCGAACCTGCGCGGGGACAAGGCTCAGATAGTATTCATAGGTAAACTGCTTGGCGCACTTTTTAACCTCGTCAAGTAGTACTCGAAAGGAAATCGAGTCGTCATTCTTAGCGTGCTTTCTAATGCCCATTGCGACTTGGGCAACGTAGCCATCAATCACAAAGCCGCAGAATTCACCACCCCGATGTTTATCAATATGCACTGTGTTTGCGATCGCCATCTCAATGAAGTCGCGATATATCTTTCTTGGATGGATTAGGTGGTCCATCAGATCATTTTCAATCTTCGTTCCCCAGCTTTGCCACTTTGCAATCGTCTCTGCGTTGAGTCTCATTTCTGGTTCCTCTTTTGCCATAAGGTTAAGATACCTTCGGGAGGAAGGAAGTTCGCGCAATTTCGCTAAATCTCCCGCTCATCTTTCCTATCTTGCTGTCCTGTTCCCGAACTTTGGTCCACGCCGAATGAGAGTCGGAGTCAGCCCGCGGCTTGCCCAAAAACGACTTCGTCCGAGGGATTGACCCTCGGACGAAGTCGACCGATGATTGCCTGGCCCCTTTACCGGCCTGGATGGCTATAGTTGTTCCTGTACTTCGCCGCCAGCCGCTTAAACGTCGCGTTGACGGTGTTATCGGACAGGTCCTTGTAGTAGTTGTAATGCTCTAAAACATCGGAGGGTTTGACCCCGTACGCGGAGCCCACACCCGTGTAGGTTTTGATGACCTCTTGAACACCGATTTGATGGAAAGGCATGTCCATGCCGCCGCGAACTCGCACATCGCGGAGGATGTAAAGAGCCGTCAATTTCGCCAAGTCCTCCTTCGTAACCGACTGGAGCAAATCCGGGTTGCCCGAAGGAAGAGGGTCTTTCGCTCCGGAGTATTCCAAGGTCATGGTATTGACTCGCGGGGTTCGAGTTTCGACGCGGATCACTTTCCGCAATTCCTGACGATAGATCTCTTTCAGGCGAAGTACGGAAGGGTCCAAACTGTCGTACGTGCTCGGCAACCCGTCGAGCAGGTCTCGCTCGGTTTCCAAAATCCGCGCTACCGAATTGTGAGTCGCTTCCACCGCCGCCATCCCGTACAAGGAACGCGAACCCGATCCGTATTTGCTCATGTCCATGATTGTTGACCGGCTGGCTGCGGCGCTAAGCTCGCCAAAGCTCGATCGACCGGCCAACATGCCCGCTTCGCTGACACCCGACCGCGCGAGCCCGAAAGCGGCACGGGATTCCAGGAGGTAGGCTAAGACTCGCACGGGCTGGGCCATCGCCGGGGAGGCGATTGCCAAGCCGACAAGTTGAGCCAAGCAGAGCGACCTAAACTTACTCGGCATCTCATTCCCTCCGAAGTGTAGTTAGTCGCGGTGGGCGTCCCGCATTCTATTTAGGCATTCACCACCGCCGATACGTGACGACGAAATACACTTTTTTTTCTTATTTGCTAACCCATTCCCTTGAAACGACTTTCGCCGAGTGCCTTCAGACTCTCCGGCGATTATTTGGTTCGCCTCAAACCTTACCGACCGAGCCGCAAACGGATGTACCAGCCCCGAACGCTGTAGCCGATGCGGACGACGCCGCTCCGAAAGAACATGACAACGAGGGCCAGAACTCCGAGCACGCCGAGCAGAACCACCAAGGCGAGGAAATTCGCGGTCATCAGATCTCTCCGGTGAGGTAGGGCAATCCCGTATCGCCCACGCCATTTATGGGTTTCCAAGTTGATAATTCGTGACGGAGAAAGTGACAAACCCCCGACGGCGACGGGCAAGAACGAAGGCGAAACGCCGTAGATCGAAAGGAGCATCGTCAAATCAAAATCCGCTCCACCTCATCGAGCGTGACGAGATCCTGCCGCCGGTCGTAAAGCTTCGTCGTTTTCGCCGACGCGTGACCGGCCATCTGCTGGGCTTTTTCCAACGTGCCACCGTTCGAGAGGTAGGCAGTAATCCCGGTTGCCCGAAACGAGTGGTTGCCGATCTTCGTTTCGATAGCGGCGTCGGATGACCGCCTTCGAACCATCTCCCAAGCGTCTTTCGTCGTCATCCGCCTGTCGGTAAGTCTCCGAGTTCGCCCCTGAGTGCAGCGGAAGATTGGCTCTTTTTTCCCGCTCGGAATCGCCGCCTCTTCGAGGTAGCTGTCGAGGAACTCCGCGAGCTTGTGATGAACCGGCATTCGATTTACTCGCCCTCGTTTTTCGTGGAGCACTAAGTGCCAACGTTTACCGTGAAGCAGGTAATCTTCCGTGTTGAGCGCCACCGCAGCTCCGACCCGGGCGAAGCTGTAGATCATGACGCCGATAAGCGCCCTGTCGCGGAGGCCAACGACGTGAGACGTGTCAAACGAATCGAGTAGCCTCCGAGCATCGTCGGTATCGAGAATCGGCGTCTTCCCCATTTCGACGACGTGCCGAGGTCCGCGAACACAAGTGGCGGGATTCGTCGGCAGGACTTGATTGACAACGAG
>DASXPC010000276.1:0-7150 GCA_036493815.1 Fimbriiglobus sp.
TTCCGGGATGGCGGATGTCGTAACACCACCCATCGTCCCGGACGGACCGGCAATTCGTCGAGGCCAACCGTCGGCACCACGGCTCAGAGTTCAAGGTTGTTGCGGAAAGTACAGATAGTAATGTGAGGTGGGGAAAAAGAAAGTGGGAAATCCGGGTAAAGCTGCCGAACCGATCTTTTTTTCCGCCGTTGCGAGCCGGCAGGAAGATTCCTGTCTTTTCGAAATGGTTTTCTTATACACCCAGGTATGACGTGATGCAGATTTTTCACGACACGATGACGTGGCCTATCCAATTGCTATACGGTGAATCGTTTCTTGTCCTATCTTCCACTAAGCGACCCGCCACGGGAGTCAAAAATCTTGGCCCTGTCTGAACCCATGATCCGCCTGGCCGGGCTCCGCGTGCAATACGGGGCGTTTACGGCCGTCAACGGACTGGACTTGGACATTCACCGGGGCGAACTCTTTGGCCTGCTCGGCCCGAACGGGGCGGGGAAGTCGACGACGATGCGGGTGCTGATCGGGCAGCGGCGGCCGAACGGGGGTTCCGCGACCGTGGCCGGGTTGGACGTGGTGTACGACTGGGCGAAAGTGAAGCCGCTTTTCGGGTATGTTCCCGATCGGGAGAACCACTTCGAGGAATTTACCGGCCGACGAAACCTCGAATTCTTCGCCGACCTCTACGCCGCGCCCCGCTTGCGCGTCCGCGACTGCCTGCGAATGGTCGAACTCGAAGACGCGGCCGACAACCTCGTCCGAGGATATTCCCTGGGCATGCGGCGGAAACTCCTCCTCGCCCGGGCCTTGCTCCACGAACCCCAAATCCTATACCTCGACGAACCGACCGCGAACCTCGACGTCCACTCGGCGGAAGTCGTCCACCGAATCCTGCGGGAACGGGTCGAGAACGGGGCGACGGTCGTGCTCACCACGCACGACATGGACGAGGTCGAGAAAATCTGCGACCGTGTCGGGATCATGTGCAAAGGGAAGCTGGTCGCCCTCGATTCGCCGCTGACGCTACGGTCCGCCCACACGGAACGCAAGGCGGACGTCATATTCCATTCCGGCGAACGGATAGTATTCGACCTCGATGCACCCGAGCACCGTCAGACGATGGCCCTCCACATTCGGGAGGGGAGCGTGAGCAGCGTGAAGACGCGGGAATTCGACTTCCAGGCGACGTTTTTGAAATTAACCGGACAAACCTTCGAGTGAAATGCGACTGTACATCCTCCGAGCGCTCGTGGGCAAAGAAATCCGGCGGCACCTCGCCAACCGCGGGGGGATCGCACTGTCCTTGTTGCTCGTCGCCGCAGCCGTTCTGCTCTCCGTCTTCAACCCTGGCGGAACGGACCAATCGGGCCTGTCAATGGTCGGTGGCGTCCATCACTGCTACGTCGAGTACGCGGAAGATACGCCGTTCGTCCAATCCCTGATGAAAACGGTGCCGGTGAATCTGCAAACCCGCGTGCTCTTCCGGCCCCGGTTCTCGCAAAACGTGGACGGCCTCGTGACGTACGAGCCCGGGTGCGGGGCGATTCAGATTCGGTCTTATATCGACCCGCAATCCGGTCGACCGGGCGTGAAGTTCTGGATCTGGCACCCGGCAGGCGATCCCACCGCAATGGCCCCGTACGAGGCGTGGTTCTGGAAAGCGGCCCGGCAGGTCATGCAATTGGAAGCCGAGGCGAAGTTGGGAACGCGGTTGCCCGAGTTCGCGCCCGAGTCGGACGACTTGTGGGCAGTGCGGGCGTCGTTCCGGCAACTGGAAGAACAGGCCGAAGCGGCCCGGGCCAAGAAAATCGGTTCGGCCCGGGGTCCGTCGCCCGTACCCCTCATTTCGATCGACCGCGACGCCCTCGCCGCCAAACCGCTCGACTTCCGCTCGGCCATCGCCACCGGCATGGTCGTCTTCGCACTATATTTTGCCTGCGTCTACTTGCTCCCCACACTCAACTGCGAAGAACGCGAGCGCGGCGTGTTGCTCGCCCAGGCCCTTTCACCCGCATCGCCTCTGGAAATTCTGACTGCGAAGTTTCTGTTCTACCCGGTGATGGGAATAACGCTGGCCGCTATCCTTGCCGGCATTTATCGCCCGGCCGTGCTGACGACGCCGTTCTTCTGGCTCGCCCTTCTCGCCGTCTCGGCCGCGTTTCTGGGCATCGGCATGACCGTCGCCGCAATTGCCCGTACACAGCGGGCCGCGTTTCTCGGATCGATGTGTTATCTCCTGTCAGTCTCGCTCTTTCTGTTCATCTGCTCGACGAATGCGATTCCCTATCTGCCTTACGCAGCGGTCGAATTCCACGGACCGAGGATTCTGCACGCGGCCGTAGAGGGAAGTGTGGAAACCGTTCACTGGAAACACCTTCTGGCGGAATTCTGCCTGGCCGGATGCTGGCTGACCGCGGCGGGGTGGTTATTCCGTCGCCGCGGGTGGCAATAACCGTTGCAGGTGGTACCGAGTACCCAGACAGAAGTGTTCGCCTATCTTGCCGAACTCCCTTTGACGGGTTTTCTTGCCCCTTCTAACATTTACTCTACGACCGACCTGTGGTCGATCGACCCAATTCACCAGGGAGATTCACCCGATGTACAGCATGTTACTCATGATGGCAGCCACGTCGGGCGGCGACGCTCCGGCTTTTCACGGCCGATTATGCAGGGAAAACGCCGGATGTCACGGATCGGCGTGGACCGCCCCCGCCGGATGTTGCGGCGGGTGCTGCGGTGGATGGGGCTACGGTCATGGGGCCTATCGCCCCGCGTATTACGGCTGCTGTGGCGGTAGTGGTTGTTGCGGCGGAGCGTGCTGGGGAGCCAATTACAACATGATGCCCTACGGCAGCTATGGGGCGGCCCCGGTCGTAACCTTTACTCCTTATGGCAGCACCAACTTGAACCCCCCGGAGACGCCGGACAAGGCAACCTTGCGAGTTGACCTGCCGAAGGACGCCAAGTTCTTCGTGGATGGCCAGGAGATCGCCGGGTCCGGACAGGTTCGTTCATTCGCCACGCCGGCACTGCCCCGGGACCAGGATTTCTTCTACGATTTGAAAGCCGAAGTTGTTGTCGATGGGAAAACGGTAGCCGAAGAGAAACGAGTCATCGTCCGGGCCGGAGGAACGGTGAACGAATCGTTCGGAAAGCTGCTGGCGACTTCACCCGTAAAGACGGATAAGGTTACGGGCAAGTAGCGAACCAAAGATCGGCCCTAAACTGGGCAATTACAAATAACAAATCTGGCCCACTTAACCTGTGGGCCAGGATTTTGAATCACTTCATCTGCTTTCTTGCCGCTTCGGCCAACTCCAGACAGGCCCCCTCCAAGTCCCGGTTGCCCATCGACCGCGCCTTGGCAATCCCCTTCTCCGCAAAGGAAAGGGCCTTCGCCCCGGCTTTTGCCCGCAGCATCGCTTCCGTGGCCGTCACGTAGTATTTCGGCTCGTCCGGCGTCCGTTCAATCAAGTCGTTGAACACCTTCTCACCGCCCTCGGCATCGCCGGTTTTAGCGAGAAGTTCTCCCGTCCGTACCGCGAATTCGGTGGCCCGCTTGCCGCCGTTGTGTTCCGCGTCGTACGCGGCTCCCTCACGTGCGAAAACCAGGGCTGCTGCTGGATCGCCGGAGGCATTCGCTCCGGTGATGAGGGCGAAGTAAAACGGGTAGCGATCCGGCAAAGCCGGGTCGAACGGACGGGCGGCTCCGGTTTTGGCAAACGCGACCGCCAGTTCACGGGCGTCGAGTTTCAGGGCCGCCCGCATCGCGTCGGCCAGATCGGGAACGGTCAACTGCTCGAGGGAAAGACCGGCTAAATCCGCGGCACTCATTGCCGGAAAGTCCAACTTTGGAACGGCACCTGCTTCGCCCGGTCCCGCACCCTCCTTAACTTCGACACCGAGTTTGTGGCGGAGTTGAGAGAATTCATAAATGTCAATCGCCTCGATTTTGTCGCCGACCTGTCGGCGCGGGGCAGAGCCGGCCATGCAATCTTCAAGGAAGCGAATGACGCCGAGGAGTTTTTTACGGAGCAGTTTGCTCCCCGCGGCGTCGATCGGGGCCGACCCCCCGAGGGCCCGAAGCGGGCGGTGGGTCCAGACGTCCTCGAAGAAATGCCGGGCATTCTCCTTAAGTTTGGTCTGTGCGGATTCGATTTCCGCCGCGCGGACGGGGTAGGCGATGGCCTCGATGGTGACGTCGCCGAAGTTCGCCGGGCCGATGCCGGTAACCGGTTCGCCGACGGCGAGGTTGACCCGGTCGCGGATTTCCAGGCCGACTTTTTCGACCGATTCTTTGACCGGGTGCCAGAGGCGGAGAACGCCCCCGGCAATACTCATGTTCGCCACCACGCGTGCGAGCCTGGTGCCGGTTTCCAATAGCGACGGAAGCTCTTCGACGACTATCGCGGAGAAAACCTGTCCGCTTTCGTCGGTCTGAGCGGCAACGAGTTGGCCGCCCTGGCCCATGACCTGCAAAAGGCCGACGACCGCTTCGGGATCGCGGACCGGCATAAAAACGCGGTGTTCGACGTAGTCGGAATCGTTTTCCATCCCCTGGCCGCACTTGAGCACTTCAGCCAGGGCTGCCGCCTCCTCGGCCCGGGAGTCGTCCATTTCGAGCTCGATCGATTTGGAAAGCGCTTCCAGGGCGGCGGGCTGCTCACCGAGCCAGGCTCGGACAAGACCAAGGTTGAACCACCCGGCCGGGTCATTCGGAGCGTCGGTGGTGAGCTGCTCGTAGGCCTTCCGGGCTCCGGATAATTTTCCGGTATCCGCCCCGGCGGGGAGTGGGCGGAGTGTGGCCCGGAACGAGTATTTCTTCCGGGCGCAAAATGGCAAACGCGAATGCGGACCGAACAGCGCGTCGTACTGCTCTTTCAGGTCGGCGTCCCCCGGGGAGGAATTCACCGCCCGTTCGAGGGCGGCCCGCGACGCCACCGGTCGGTTCAACATCAATTCGTTGCGGGCGATCAACTCGTTCACGTGGGCAAGCTGGTCGGTCGCCTGCACGTCGAATGCCTCTTCCGCCTTACGGAATAGCAGTAGTGCCCCGATCATTTCGCCTTCGTTCTGCCGGAACAACCCGCGGAGCAGCAACCCCATGCCGAATTGAGGGTTGAGTTCGAACGCCTTATCGAGGGCCGCCTCCGCCTCGTCCGGTTTGCCCTCGTTGTAAAGCACCTGGGCGTAATACCCCCATGCGGGCGGATAGTCCGGGTGGGCGTCGGTGACGCCTTTCATGGTCTTCACCGCGGCCTCGTGCTGCCCTTTTTGCTGCTGCTCGAGCGCGAGTTCAATTTGCGGGAAGTACTGCTGGCAGCAGAATTTGAACTTCTTGCCGCTACCGCAGGGGCAATTGTCGTACGGGTTCGGGGCCATTGCGGTCTCGGAAGGCGATGGATTTCCGCAGCTAGCGCGGTGTTCTGAAAAGGATAGGGGTTCCACCCGGGTGCGAAAACGGGCGGCTTTAGTTTGACTGACCGATTCCCCATCCTAAGTTTGCGCGGCTGGAAAAATTGTGAAGCTCGCCCGCCGTCGCCCACCGCATTTCCGGTCGGGGTCGGGAGGCATCTTTTCCCCCTGTAAGGATAACGGCCCCATGGTGACGAGCGACCTCGGCCAGTGCGAATGGTTCGTTTGGGACTTACGGAAAAGCGGTCTCATCGAGCGCGGCCAGCTCGATCAACTCGTGAACGACTTTCTCCGCAAGAATCCGCGTGCGGAAGCCCCGGCCCTCGCCGATCACCTGACCGGGCAAGGAACGTTAACCCCGTTTCAGGCCGAGCGGGTGCTCAACGGCAAGACTCAAGGGCTCGTACTCAACCAGTACATTCTCCTCGACGCCATCGGTCAGGGGAGCATGGGTCAGGTATTCAAGTCGGTGAGCAAGAACGACAACGCCGTCTACGCCCTGAAAGTCCTCCCGCGGCGGAGCATGTGGAACGTCCGGCTCGCCCGGCGGCAGGTCCGGTCGTTTTCCAGTTTTCAGCACGCGGCCGTCGTGCCGTTCGTCGACGTCGGCACGGCCGGCGGACTCCACTACCTAGCCTGGCCACTCGTCGAAGGCCACACCCTCGAAAGCATCCTGCACCAGGAAGGGAAGCTCCCGCCCGGTCAAGCCGCGAACATCGCCGCCCAGGTGGCCCAGGGCCTCGCGTGCGCACACCAGAACAACATTTTCCACGGGCTGCTCAAACCGTCCAACATCATGGTCGCGTCCGACGGGCAAGCCCGCATTCTCGACTTCGGCATCGGTACGCTCCTCGTGGAGAACGAAGGGGAATCGCTGGTCGATACGATGTCCACGGCCAACACGTTGACGAGCGGACTGGATTTTGCCAGTCCCGAATGCATCATGGAGCCGTCGAATCGGACGCCGGCCGGCGACCAGTATTCGCTGGGTTGCATTCTGTACTGCACGCTGACCGGCCGGGCGCCCTTCCCCGACGGAAGTGCCGTCGAAAAAATGATGGCCCACCAGGCCAAGGAACCGACTCCGATCAAGGATTTCGCCCCGGAAACGCCGGACGGGTTGATTGCCGTCGTCGAAAAGTTGATGGCAAAGAAGCCGGAAGACCGGTTCGGCGGGTGCGATCAGGTGGTCGATGCGTTGACGCCGTTCATGTCGAAATCGCTGCCGACTTCGAGTGCTGCCAAAGCGTCCTCGCACCGGATGCCCGGGCTATCCAGCCTTTCATCCAAAGGCGGTGGCCTCGGTTCGAATCGCGGCGTCGCCGCAGCAACCCCGGTACCGGCGGGCGGAATCTCGCGGTTTGCTGTTCAAGAGCAAATGGAAACGCCAAACCCGGCGTCTCAACCGACCGGCAATAACATCCGGAAATCGACCGCTGGCCTGCCGAGTCGAACGGCGTTCCAACTCGGCGGCCCGCCCCAGCAGGATCAACGTCCGGTGACCCTCACTCCGGCCGCAAACTCTTCCCCGGTCGCCGCTTCCTCGCCGATAAAAGTATCCGCCTTCGGAAACCCGGACGGTTGGATCCCCGGCAACGATGCCGCACCGGAACAATCGTTCGGAACGGTCGGCATCATTGCCGCCACACTTCTGATCACGGTGCTGGTGTATTTCGGGGTGCTCAAGTTAATGCAGTAAAGAATAGACGTTTCCGCTAATCCGGGAGTGGGGGGGGGG
>DASXPC010000277.1:0-13527 GCA_036493815.1 Fimbriiglobus sp.
CGGCCGCGGGAATGTGGATGTACAACCACTTCCTCGGAGGAGGTATGAACGACCTCTCGACCAGCGATTATGGCGGCTCCTCAGGCGGCGGCGACTACGACACTGGAGCGGGCGATGTGGACGGAGGAGCTTCCGGTGGAGGCGACTTCGGCGGATCGGACAACGGAGGCGACTGGGACGGCGGAGGTGGAGATTTCGGTGGCGGAGATGCCGGCGGTGGTGACTGGGGTGGCGGTGACGTCGGCGGCGGTGGAGACTTCGGCGGCGGCGACTGGTAACCATGCCAATAATGCAAAAAAAGAAAGGCGGGCTTGGTGCCCGCCTTTTTCCTTTTACCCTTTCCTTATGGCATCCCTCCGCATCGCCACTCGGTCCAGTCCGCTCGCCCTCTGGCAGGCCCGTCACGTCGCCGGGTTGATGCATCCCAAACTCGTCGAGTTCATACACGTCGATACCCACGGCGACCGCGACCAGGCCTCCGCCCTTTCCACGATGGGCGGGTTCGGCGTCTTCACGAAGGCGATTCAACAAGCCCTGCTCGACGGCGAAGCAGATATCGCAGTCCATAGTCTGAAAGATCTGCCTACTATCCCTACTCCGGGCGTTGTCCTCGCGGCCGTGCCGGAGCGGGGTCCGACCGGTGACGCCCTTGTGTCCCAAAAGTGGGAAAGGTTTGACAGGCTGCCACGGGGCGCTACGGTCGGCACGAGCAGTCTTCGCCGGCGGGCGATGCTTGCCAATCGCAGACCCGACCTGAAACTCGTCGACCTCCGCGGCAACGTGGAAACCCGCCTCCGGAAACTTGACGAACAGAACCTCGACGCCATCGTGCTGGCCGAGGCGGGGTTGGTTCGTCTCGGTCTCGATCACGAAATTCGTGAGATTCTCGACCCCGTCTGGATGCTTCCCGCAGTTGGCCAGGGGGCCATCGGCATCGAATGCCGGGAAGACGACAGGGCGACGTTGGCTGCAGTGGAACTGATCTCCGATTACTCCACGCTTCAACGAGTGACGGCCGAACGGGCCATGCTGGCGACACTGGGCGGAGGCTGCCTGGTACCCATCGGGGCGACGTCCTCCTGCCTCGACGGCGTGCTGACTCTCCGCGGCATCGTGTTATCGCCGGACGGAATTCGCAAAGTCTCGGCCACGCACCGCGGCCCGGCCGACGCCCCACTCGCCCTCGGCCAGGAACTCGCCGCCATGCTCCTCGCGGAGGGGGCGGGAGATCTCCTTGAGATTGATAGTTGACGTTGCACGTTTGTCTTTGGGGGACGGAGTCAGATGCACGCGAGAGAGATGATTCTCGAAAAACTCAAACGGTATCCAGAACTGTCGTACCGCATTTCTGGAGATACCATCACCGTCGATCCACCGTCATCGGACGGTTTTGCCGTCTCCTTTTGCGATAACTCCACCAGCATCGTCGTGGGATTCGACGCCTGGCACGAACACTTCAGTTCCGAAGAGGAGGCCCTAAATTGTTTCGCATTCGGACTGAGCAACCGATGCCGTTTGCAGATTCAATACCGCGGCTCCTACCCTCATCGCTGGACCTTGCAAGAGTGGACAGAGAAAGGCTGGAGGGACTATGGGAGGGTTGGCCTGTTTCTGTTCCCATTTTGGCGTCACCCTCGTTTGGAATACCGCCAAAACTCCGTCATTGAATGGAAGTAAAGGCCGTCGAGTCTTTATGGTGAAAAGGATCGGCCCTATTCGTCCCTTTCGCGCGATGTGATCCTGTTCCTCTACAATGATCAATTACCGAAAGGATATGCCCATGCCCCGCGTACTGATCGCCGACGACAACCCGCAGAACGCCGAGTTACTCGACGCCCACCTGGACGGTACCGGCTACGAGACCCGGATCGCCTCGAATGGAGAGGATGCGGTCGCGGAGGCGAGTGCGTGGGCTCCGGACGTCGTGTTGCTGGACGTGATGATGCCGAAACTGAGCGGGTTCGAGGTGTGCAAGCGGTTGAAGGCGGACCCGGCAACAGCCGCCGCGGCAGTGTTGATGGTTACGGCCCTCGACCAGCCGACCGACGTCGCCCGGGCGATCGATGCCGGCACCGACGACTTCCTTACGAAACCGATCAACAAAACGGAACTCGTTCTCCGCGTGAAGGCTCTCATCGAAGCAAAGGGGGAGCCGACCGAAGTGGACCGCACCCTCGCTTACATGCGGCGGGTGCAGCAGGGCCTATAAGCAGTCGTTTCAAGTTACAGAGTTTCAAGTTTCACGGTATTTGGCCGATTGATTCGATTGAAACTTGAGACTGTGAAACACGAAACGAAGGATTCATGACCCCACCCCTTCCCAAAGTTCTCCTCAAGCCGCAGCGGGCCCAACCGTTTTTCGGCCGGCACCCGTGGGTGTTCGCGGGGGCGATTGACGCGGTTTCGGGCGACCCGGCCGACGGGGCCGAAGTGGAGTTGCGGACAACGGCCGGCACCTTCGTAGCCCGGGGCCTCTACAACTCGCAGAGCAAAATCCGCGTCCGGCTCTATTCCTGGGAGCCGGAGGTTCCGCTGGACCGTGCGTTCTGGAAGGCCCGACTCGAACGGGCGATTTCCCTTCGACACAACGTGCTGAACTTGAATCAGCCGAACGCTGCCTACCGGGTCGTTTTCAGCGAAGCGGACTTTCTCTCCGGCCTCGTCGTCGATCGGTATGGGGATTGGCTTTCGGTGCAGTTCACCGCGTTCGCCACGGCCCAGCGGAAAGAAATGTTCGCCGAACTCCTCACCGAGTTATTGCTGCCGAAAGGCATCTACCTTCGAACCGAAAAGGGCATCGGCAAACTGGAAGGGGCGGAGATTCACGACGGCCCGCTCCGGGGAGAGCCGCCGTCGGCGGAAATCGCGGTGGAAGAGAACGGACTGAAATTTGTGGTGAACCTGAGCGAGGGGCAGAAGACCGGCTATTACCTCGACCAGCGGAATAACCGCGCTGCGGCCGCGCGGTATGCACACGGTCGGCGGGTGCTCGACGCGTTCTGCTATTCCGGCGGGTTCGGCCTTTATGCCGCGAAGGCCGGGGCTGCGGAAGTCGAATGTGTCGATGCGTCCGATGCGGCCCTGGCGCTGGCGAAAAAAAACGCCGAAGCGAACGGCCTCGATCGGGTGACATTCGTGGCCGCCGACGTATTCGACCACCTGTCCACCCGGGCGAAGGAAGGCAAGACGTACGACATGATCGTGCTCGACCCGCCCAAGTTCGCCCGGGACCGCCGGGCCGTGCCGGACGCAATCCGAGGCTATCGCCGGCTCCATTCACTGGCGATGAAGCTGCTCGACAAGGACGGTATTTTGGTTTCGTGCTGCTGCTCGGGCCTGATCCTCCCGGAAGAACACGAAGACGTGATCGTTCAGACGGCCATCGATGCGAAGCGCGACCTGCAAATCCTCGAACGTCGCGGGGCCGCCCCGGACCACCCGGTTGCCGCGACGTGCCGGGAGACAGCCTATCTGAAGTGCTGGATCGGGCGGGTGAACTAATGTAAATCCATTTAGTCAGGAATCGCGTTTTCCGGAAATCTGTTCACGCGGCTTCGGCTGGACTGGCGGGCGCGTCATATCGTCGAATGGATAGGTCAGCTGAGGAGTTGCAAAGACGGGCAATGTATCCTGCAATTCGTTAAGGTTCTTTTCAAATTCGATTTGTGCTCTGGCGACCTTGGCTTTGAGATGGGCTAATCGGACGAGATCTTCTTGGCGGCGTTCACTTTCCCGTTCGGACTGCCGGCCGGCCGTAAGCTCACGAATTTCCGATTCGAAGTGCTCGGCCCGAATCTGTTCCATTCGAATCAATTTCCAAGAAATGCAAAATGCGATCCCGCTCGTAACGGCAGACGTCATGATTGCGACAACGAGGTCTCTACGCCAGTTCTTCCATTGCATAACTGAACCTCATACATATTGCAGATACGTCTCAGCAAACATTCCATTCAACTTCTTCGCCTCCGCGTCATAAGCGGCCTTGTCGGCCCAGGTATTTCGGGGTTGCAGCACTTCGGCCGGCACTCCGAGGCAACCTGTCGGCACCTGCAACCCGAACGCGGGATCGGGTTCGTAGGCAATGCCGTTCAACTCTCCGGAAAGTGCGGCTTTCAGTAAGGCACGGGTGTAGCTAAGTTTCATTCTCGCACCGACCCCGACCCCGCCGCCACTCCACCCGGTGTTGACCAGCCAGACCGGCACCTTGTGTCGTTCCATACGTTCCTTCAGCATCGCCCCGTACCGTTTCGGCGGCAAGGGCATGAACGGGGCCCCGAAGCAGGTGCTGAAGGTTGCCGTCGGTTCGGTGACGCCCGCTTCCGTCCCGGCAATCTTCGCCGTGTACCCGCAGAGGAAGTGCTGCATCGCCTGATCGGGCGACAACCGCGATAGCGGCGGCAAGACACCGAACGCGTCGCACGTCAGAAAGAAGATGTGTTTCGGGTGGCCACCGACGCCGGAGAGTTCGCAATTCGGGATGAAGTCCACCGGATAGGCGGCGCGGGTATTTTCGGTCACGGCCGCGCTATCGAAGTCCGGCTCGCGGGTGGCCGGGTTCACCGGTACGTTTTCCAGAACGCAGCCGAACCGGATCGCGTTCCAGATTTGCGGCTCGCCGGTGGGGGAGAGCTTGATGGTTTTGGCGTAGCAGCCGCCTTCGAGGTTGAACACGCCGGAATCGGACCAGCCGTGTTCGTCGTCGCCGATCAAGCGGCGGTCCGGGTCGGCGGAGAGGGTGGTTTTTCCGGTGCCGGAGAGGCCGAAGAAGAGGGCGACGTCGCCGGCGGGGCCGAGGTTGGCCGAGCAGTGCATTGGGAAGACGCCGCGGGCCGGGAGCAGATAGTTCAGGATTGTGAACACGGATTTCTTGATCTCGCCCGCGTACTCGGTCCCCGCGATGAGGACGGTGCGGGACGTGAAATCTGCGGCGATGCAGACGTCACTTTTCGTGCCGTCCGCGACCGGGTCGAGCGACAGCCCCGGTGCGTGGAGAATCGTCCAATCCGGCACGAAGGTCTTCAACTCTTCGGCGGAGGGTCGCAGGAAGAGGCACCGGGCGAACAGTGCATGCCAGGCCGTTTCCGTCACCAGCCGAAGCCGCGTCCGATAAGCCGGGTCCGCGGCGACGGCCCCGTCGAACACAAAGAGATCGCGGGACCGGTGATAAGCCTTCACCCGCTCGACAAGTTTGGCGAACACGGCCGGGGCCATCGGCTGGTTCACCTTCCCCCAAGCCACCGCGTCTTTCGTTCCCGCATCCTGAACCAGGAACTTGTCGCCGGGGGACCGCCCCGTTCGCTTGCCGGTGAAGCAGGAAATGGCACCGAGTGTGGTGAGCGCACCCTCCCCGCGGCGGATCGCGTCTTCGACGAGTGCGGCCGAAGTCAGGTTGGCAGACAATCGACCGGAGGTTTCAACCCCTTTGATCGACGAGGCGACGGAAGAGGTCATCATTGCACCCAATAAAACAGGTAACCGCGGGCGTGGCGGTCGGGCGTCCAACCGGTCGGTCCGCGGTCAGGGAAATTATATCGACCGTAATCGCCTCGGTCCGAAACCTGTGGTAATCGGGCTGAAAATGCGTTCACGAAATCTTCGCAGCGTATTCACGGACCCTTTTGTCTTTAATCGTATCTTCACACGGTTCCTTTCTTGCTCCCGACGGGATGTTTTTTCAGTCGTCAGAACGGTCGTCCCCCGAAAGTACCAATCCGCGAATACGTCGGGACAGGAATTGGATGCAAGCAGCAAGGGGGGAGAAAAAAACTTCGACCTGAAATAGCCGTTACCGCTTCTTCGATGACTTCTTTCCCGCGACCGGCTTGGCCGCGGGTTTTGTCTTTTTCTGCAGGGCCTTCAAATCTTCCAGATTCGCCACGCAATACGGACAGCCGATCGTTTCCAGATGGAACTCGACGTACACGCCCAAGTCCGGCGGCGTGGCCCCGAGCAGGTGCTGACCGAGCTGCTCCCGGGACGGACAACTGAGCCGTTCCCGCCGCCAGATCGCCCCGACCGAGTGTTCGCCGCGGTCGAGTTCGTCCCGTACGGCTTGAAGTAATGCGGCGATTTCCGGCACGGTGCGGACGGCTTTTTCGACGGCTGCCTTCTCGGCGTCGGGCAGGTCGTCCTCGACGAAGTCCCGCAGGACTTGGCGGGTAATCGGACGAAACGATTCGGGCATAGCCGCCCCGGGACGAATGGCCGCGAGTCGCATTCCGGGCCGAAGGCCCGAGCGCGGTTAGCATACTATTTTATCGCCCGAACGGCCGCTTCCTGCAGTGACTGCCGCATCGGCGACGCGTCGCTGTTCGCCAAACCGGTCCGCTGGATGAGCAGGACGACGAAAAGGTTCTGGGCCGGGTCGATCCACGCCTGGGTGCCGAACGCACCACCGTGCCCGAAAGTGCCGGGTGATAGCATTGCAGTTACGCCCTGTGGCTCTTTTACAATCGACCAGCCCAGCCCCCATGCCGACCCCGGAACGAACCCGACATTCGGCAAGTCGTCGGTTTGCACTTTGGTCATTTCGGCCACGGCAGCTTCACTCAACAGGCGCTTTCCCTGCCACGCCCCGCGGTGCAGCATCATACTGTACAAGGTGGCGAGGTTTGAACCGGTCGAGAACAGGCCGCCGGCGGGAATTGGGAACTTGGCGCCCTTCGTGAGTTTGATCAGCGGATTCGCCGCCGGTTTGAGCGGGCCGTTTTGGGGCTTGCGGTAAAGCGTGGCCACCCGTTTCAACTGTTCCGCGGACGGGTAAAACGTGGTGTCGTTCATCCCGAGCCGGTCGAACAGGCGGACTTGGAGGAATTGTTCGTAGGACTTGCCGGATACCACTTCGATAATGCGGCCGAGCGTGTCCATGCCCGTGTTGCAGTACGCCCATTTCGACCCGGGCTCGAATTCCAGCGGCCGCTGCGACATCACCAGCGCCGCTTCGGCAAGAGTTCGGTTCCGTTTCGTATAAAGGTCCGACAGGCCGGCGGGATACCCGCCCGGCAGGCCGGACGTGTGCGTCAGCAAATCTTTGATCGCGATCGGGCGGGCCGGCTTTTTCAGTACCAGCGTGTCGAAATCCCGCTTGGCCACCAGCATCTGGTTTTTGAATTCCGGAAGATACTTCTCGACCTTGTCGTTAACGTTCAGCCGGCCTTCGTCCGCCAGCATCATAATTCCAATTGCCGTTATCGGTTTGGTCATCGAAGCGATGCGAAATAGTGCGTCGGCCGCCATCGGGGTTTTGGCAGCAAGATCGGCTTGGCCTATGGCTTCACAGGCTACGAGACGGTCCGCCTGACCGACGACCGCTACCGCACCGGAAATATCACCCGAGTCCACATACTTTTGCAGACTGGCCCGAATCATCGGTGACGCGGGAGGAGCCTGACCGAAGCAAACTGCCGGTACGCAGAGAAAAACGAGGAGAGAATTCCGGCGCATAATGACTCCTACGCGAGAAAGTGCGTACGGGGAGAGCCGATTCGAAAAGCAAATCGGGCTACTTCAGGTCGGACGGCTTCACACCTTTCCGGAATCCGTTGACCTTGAAGGGGGAAGGTTTGTATTCGCCGACCAGATCGACATCGAGCGTGTCCGTGATTTGCGATTCCATTCCCAGACACCAGAACGCGGCATTCGTCAGCAGCCGTCGATACCCTTCACTGCTGAAATCCTGGGCGCAACCGATCGTCGTTGCAAACACCCGGGCCTTCTTGCCGGCCGTGCCGGTGTATGTCTTCGTCCACGCCACCGGCATCATCGGATCGTTCTCCTTCCCGGCCACCGGATCCGATTTCGAATCGAGAGACTTTGTACATTGCCCGTACACGAGCGGGACGCAGTCTCCGGGTAACGGTAGCCGAACGCGGTACACATCGCTTTTCCCGAAGACGTCCCCATCTTTTATCCCTTTGAGAATCGGCTGCGATTCCTGTCCTTTAGCCAGGATTCCGCGAGTACCTTCCTGCCCGTGTTTCCCGTGGTGCGCAATCCAGGTTTCGCCCAGCACCTGTCGCCCGAACCCCTGTTCGTACCCCTTTTCTTTCCCCTGCCAGTGATACTTGGCATACTTCGAATCCTTACTCGGAGCAAAGGCGTGGGTCGCGGTGCGAATGCCAATGACTGGTTTCCCCGACTCGACGTAGTCCACGATGTATTTCATCTGATCGTCGGGCAAATTCCGAAAGCGGGTAAAAAGGATGAGGAGGTCGGCATTTTTTAACGCACTCAGCCCGGGAATGTTGGTCGTCACGTTCGGGTTGATCGTCCCGTCTTTGGGATCGATGGCGAAGAGCGTGGTGCAGGAAAAACCATGGTGAACGGCCAGGATTCGTGCCAGCGCGGGAAGCATTTCTTCGGACCGGTACTCCTCATCCCCGCTTACCAGAACGATGGATTTCCCCTTTCCCGGCCCGTTCGTCCCGGTCAGAACAAATGACGAATCGTCGCCGGCGACGGCGGATGAGGAAAAGCAAATCGCTGCAAATAAACTCAGAAGTCGCATGAGAGACACCCGCTGGGAGAACGGACGTCCGCCAGTATACGGCCAACGCACGCGGGTCGAAAGGACGAACTGCCCGACTCAGGTTCCTGCCTTCTTATTCCGTTTCGGAACGGTGGACGTTGGCACGGGAATCGGCGTGGGGTTCCGCCGCAAACCGATGCGATATTTTCCGAACGTCAAAATGCAATAGTGGTCATCGTCCCCCGGGTCGAAGATGTCTTTGCGGAGGGAATAGACGACTCGCCGGCCCTTCTTGTCGTCGTCCAATATTCCCGCCTGACGCATCACGCCGAGGTGGTGCGACATGTTCACGATCGGAATGCCGACCAGATCCGCCAACCGTCCGACGTGAAGGGGGCCCCCGGTGAGGTGATGCAAGACCAGAACGCGGGTCGGCTCGGCCACTGCGGCGAATAAGGCCGCCATCTTCTTCGCATCCACGGCGTCGATCATGACCCCTGACCTCTGATCTCGCTGGGCGGCGAGAGTAAAGTTGTATGCCCCCCTGCCGGCAGGGAAACCTCCCAGCAATCAAACCGCAATGGTTTTCATTAATCAAACCGGCCTACGATCCCCGGACCATTGCCCGAACAGCCAAAACGAAGGGAGTTTCCGAAGTGTCCGAGGGAATCGACCCTCCAGGCCGAAAACGAGAATTGCGTACGGCACCAACCCCGCAGTTATGCCACCGGCCAGGCTGATCCACGTGGCGGCTGTCGATCCCAAACAGAACCACACGACCGCGGGTAGCACTGCGGCCAGGATCGGTTTCGACCACGCGGCTGCGTAACTCCGCCACGAGATATCGGTCGACCGGACGGTGAAACCAATCACGGCGAGGCAGAAAAGAACGTTCGGAACAGCGACGGCGACGGCGACGCCGGCGACACCGTACGGCCGAACTAATAACAACGTCAGGCCGAAGTTGACGGCTGCGTCGGCCAGAGCCAGGCGGGCGAACAACTTCAACTGCCCGAGCCCGTACAGCACGCGGGACGCAACCGACTGGGCGACCCCGAGCGTTAATGTGCCCGCCAAGATCGCAAGCGGGAGGAAGCCGGCGTTACCAACTTCCGGCACCCACCGGACGAGGAATGGCCGGCCGAAGAACCAGAGGCCGAGGCTTACGGGCAGGACGAGATACAGCACCCACCGCGTGACCACGAGGAACAACTGACGAATGCCCGCATGGTCTCCCCGGGCTTCCAGTGCCGAAACGCCCGGCGTCAGCGTGGCCGTGATGGTGCGAAGCAGTGTCTTCGCGTATTCGACAAGGCGGGCAGCGGTAGCGAACACGGTCACTTGACCAGCGGGGAGGAACAGGCCGACGACAATGGCCCCCGTTTGCACGGTAATGCGCCCGGCAACCATCGCCAGGAATGCGTGCACGCTCGACCCGATCACGCTTCGAAACGTACCCCGGCCCACGAACCGGAGGGCGAGACGGAGGCCGGGGAGGAACCGGAAGCAAAGACCGGCGAGAACGGCCTGTTCGAGCAGGTTAGCGGCGACGGAAACCACGGCCACGGGCAGAAGTTTGCCCCCGGTGCCGGTCACCGCCACAATCCCCGACGTGCGCAACGTCAGAAAGACAATCTTCACGGTTCCCTTAACTGCGAATCGTTGCATTCCGTCCATGAGGCTGGAGAAAACGCTGAGCGGAAGTGTCGCGGCAAGGTTGCCGAGCATGACCAGAAGAAATGCGGTCACGTCCGCCGGGTTGCCGGCCTTGGAGCCGAGACGCGGTGCGAGAGAAAGTAACACGGGCGCGCCGACGAGTACCGCGACACACCCGGCCGCGAGGTAGACGACGAGACAGGTCGAGGCCGTCCGGTTCAGTTCGCCGAGGTCTTGCTTCGTGTGGTGCCGGGCGACCAGCCGGACGAGGCACTGGGCCACGCCCAAATCGAGAAGGGTGAAATAGGCCAGAACGGCCTCGGCGACACACCAGACGTCGTACCGTGCCGGCCCGAGAGTCCGGACCAGGTACGGAGTCAACGCGAACGCGACGGCAAGCGTGGCGACAAAGGACAGCCAGTTTACCGCCGCGCCGAACACTGGGGATCGAGAGTGAACATCCATGTTCCGTTGTTTCCACCGGTAAAGTCGTTTCAGCTAGACGATTACTCCATCGCCTTGCCCCGCTTTTTGGGGGCCGGCGCCTCGACCGGCTCCAACTCTTCGGCCTGCGGAGCTTCCTCGCTCGCGGCATTCGCAGGGAAAAGCATGGGCGGTCGTCTCTTCGCCAGCACGCCCTTCACAATCTCGTCCCGCACGGCCGTGTTATCCCGCAAATAGTTTTTCGCGTTCTCCTTCCCCTGACCGAGTCGGACGTCGCCGTAGCTGAAGAATGCCCCGCTCTTGCGGACGACGTCGTCCTCCTCGGCCAACTTGAGCAGGTCCCCTTCGTAATCGATCCCCCGGTCGTGCATCAACTCGAATTCGGCGGTGCGGAACGGCGGAGCGATCTTGTTCTTGACGACTTTCACTTTCGTCTCGGACCCCATCGTCACGTCGCCGTCCTTGATGGCGGCGGCCCGGCGGACTTCGAGCCGCACGCTCGCGTAGAACTTGAGGGCGAGGCCGCCCGTGGTGGTCTCCGGATTACCGTACATGACACCAATCTTCTGCCGGATCTGGTTAATGAAGATCATGCAGGTGCGTGTTTTGTTGATCGCGGGGTTGAGCACGCGGAGGGCTTGGCTCATGAGCCGGGCCTGCACGCCGACCGAAGGGTCGCCGATGTCGTTGTTCAACTCGTTCTTCGGCACGAGGGCCGCAACCGAGTCGATCACGATGACGTCCACGGCGTTCGACTTGACGAGCATTTCGGCAATGCGGAGAGCCTCTTCCCCGTAGCTCGGCTGCGAAACGAGCAGGGATTCCAGGTCCACGCCGATCTTCTTCGCCCAGGTCGGGTCGAGGGCGTGCTCGGCGTCGATGAACGCGGCCACCCCGCCGGCCTTCTGGGCGTTCGCCACCGCGTGCAGGGCAATCGTCGTCTTACCACTCGACTCGTTTCCGTAAATCTCGACCACACGCCCGCGGGGCAGGCCTTTGCCGCCCAACGCGATGTCGAGCCCGAGCGAGCCGGTCGGAATCCCCTCAATGTTCTGGGCGGAGAATTCGCCCATGGACATGATCGCCCCTTCGCCGAACTCCTTGGTGATCAGGTTGGTGACGGCCTGCAGTTCCTTGCTCAGTTTCTTTTCGGCCATGTTCCGGCTCCGTGGGGCCGGGGCGGTCAAAGGCCGCGGCCGGGTCTGGGTCTCTTGATAAGAAGAGTGTACCCACGTACCCGGCCGCGCGAGAAGGTCAGCCGCAAATCTATTTTCCCGGATACGTCCGCCCGAACCGGGCTTCGTATGCCGCCGCCAGGCGGGGCAAGGCGCAACCGACAGGGATTCCCCTCTGGGAAACGTAATTAAGCAAACTATAGGCGGCCTTTTCCGCGTCCGTGGCCCCTTCGACGTCGTTCAGGATTTGGGCATAGGCATTCGGAAAGCCAGAATTCAGAGCCACAAATTGTTGGACGGCCACGTCGAAAGAAATTCGCTGCGAAATCAGATCGGCCACGATTCGCTCCTTGATGGCAATCCTGTCTTCGATATCGAGCATTTCGCGACTCATCCGATCCATCGCCTCCCGATATTCCGCTACCGCCCGATCGTGCTGGGGGGCGTGCCAGAGGTCAAATACGAACGCGGTCGTCGATTCGGGAGCCGCAGCGAACGCGACCACTGGCGTACCAACGACGGCGAGTAAGGCGGTCCAACGAGACTTGAAAATCCAAAGCATTGCGAATTCTCACCACGAGGAACGAATAACCGTTTTCGCGGAAGGAGAACCCCCTTCCGTTACGGCGGAACCTCAAAAGCCCAAGCGCGCAATGACCCTCCACGCGGGCGGAGAGATTTCCGGGTGGGCGGGCTGCGTCGGACACGACACCGGCCCCTCGCCGTTTGGCGACCCGAATAATTGGTGACTAATGCAAACTATGGGCCACAATTCCAAATAATTGTGGCTGGCTTATCTCGTTCTTACTGAATGACTTATGGCTCAAAACATCCAGGCTTCACATACTGAAATGCCTATTCCCGGGGCAATTCCCGCCCACAGACCGACACGCAACCGCGGTCGAATCCGATTCCAGCGACACATTCCCCCCGTGCGAGATTGGTAAGCTAAGGAGGACCGAAAAAGAATTTCGGGAGGGGCGGATGGCAAATTCGGAAATTCTGGCCGACGAACTCATACCGGCAGTCCGGCCGCCCTGGCAGGACCCGCACACCTTGCGAACGCTCGCCACCATTCTGCTCGTCGTTGCCCTGTCGTTCTGGTTGCTCGATCGCTTGACCGTGGTCCTTCGCCCCCTCCTGTTGGCTGTCCTCATGGCCTACGTCCTCCTCCCTTACCACAACCGGTTGCGGAAACTCGTTCCCTCGGTCGTGTCCGTCATTCTGATTGCAAGCTGCGTTGCGATCTTCGTGGGCGTAATCGGGTTCGGGGTTTACGCGAGTATGGGCGAGCTTCAAAACGATTTGCCCAAACTTCAAAAGCAGGCGCTGGCCATGACGGACGGCGCCTCCCGCTGGATCGCGGAAAATGCCCCGTGGGTGAAGAATGCGTTACCGGAACGTCGCTCTCCGGCGGACGGGCGGACGGACGAGCGAGTTCAACGCGCAATCCAAGCTGCCATCGGCACCGCGGCCGGCGTAATCCTGGAAGGACTGACGGCCGGGTTGTACTTGCTATTCCTGCTGCTCGGTGCGGGCCAGCTGCACGACCGCGTCCACGGGGCGTACGACTCCGAGCGGGCCGAAAAAATCCTCGCCGTATTCGGGCGGATCAACTCCGCCATCATTTCCTACCTGCGGGCGAAGGTCGTGGCGAGCCTGCTCCTCGCCTTCGCCGCCGGGGTCATTCTGGCCGCCTGCGGAATCCGGTTCGCCCTGCTTTGGGCGGTCGTCACGTTCCTGTGCAACTTCATCCCTTATGTCGGAACGGTCGTCGCATACAGC
>DASXPC010000278.1:0-17979 GCA_036493815.1 Fimbriiglobus sp.
GCGTAACCGTCCTCGTAAAACTGTTGATACCTCAGAAGCGTGGCATCAGCCAATTCGGTCGGCGAACGGAATTGCGATCGACCGATCCCCGGGCCTACGAAGTCATCCGCGAGTCCGGCCGGTGAACGGATACGTCAAGAAGTATGGGTACGAGCGTCTCGAATTTTCGATCTCGTCCACGTATTCGTCCCTCAAAGTGCGCGGCGACAAGGAAGCGGTCGACTGGGCAACGGGGATCGTAGCAGCACTGATGAAGAAATAACGCGCTTCGCAGAAGCTCCGCTCGCGCGAACCCCTGCCGGGCCACCCCACGTCTCCTATCCTGACCGGCACGAAGTGTCGAACAGGATTCCCCATGCGCGTCCCGCTTTCCTGGCTGAAAGACTATGTCGCCCTACCCGCGAACCCGGCGGATTTGATCGACCGGCTCACCCTGGCCGGGCTGGAATGCGAAGGGGTACAGGTTTTCGGCGTGCCCGTGCCGGCCGGGCTGCGGGTGAAACCCGAAGACCAGACGCCCGTCTGGGACCGGGACAAAATCGTCGTCGCGAAAGTCATTTCCATCGAGAAGGTGCCCGGGGCGGACAAGCTCAAATTCGTGACGGTCGATTACGGGGCAGCCGAGCCGAAACGGGTGATTACGGGGGCGCCAAACATTTCCCCCGGCGAGTCGGGGATGAAAGTGATCCTCGGCCTGCGCGGCTGCCGGTACTACTTCCAGAACCCGAAGAAGCCGGACGAGCCGAAGTCGGTCGTGACGCTCGAACCGCGGAAGTTGATGGGCCACGACAACGACGCCATGTGCATGTCGAACTTCGAGTTGGGCATTGCGGAAGACCACGACGGCATCATCCTCCTGGACGAGTCGGACCCGGCCCCCGGCACGCCGCTCGCGGACGTGCTCGGCGAAGTTGTCGTCGATCTCGCCGTGTTGCCGAACATGGCCCGGTGCCTGTCGCTCCTCGGCGTGGCCCGGGAGGTTTCCGCCCTGACCGGCGTGCCCGTTTCCGAACCCGATCTCTCCTTCCCCGCGTCGTCCGAATCCGTCGCCGGCAAGGTGAAAATCGAGATTGCTGACCCGCAGCTCTGCCGGCGGTACGCGGCCGCGATCATTCGCAACGTGACTGTCGGCCGGGCACCGCGGTGGATGCAATCGAAAGTGCAGTACGCCGGAATGCGGCCGATCACGAACGCGGTGGACGTCACGAACTTCGTTATGCTCGAATTCGGTCAGCCGCTCCATGCGTTCGACTACGACGTCTTGGTGAAGCGAGCCGGAGGGAAGGCGCCGACGATCGCCGTTCGGCCCGCGAAACCGGGTGAGACGTTGAAGACGCTCGACGCGCAGGTGCGGGAACTCTCGCCCGACGACCTTCTGATCGCGGACGCGGCCGGGCCGATCGCCCTGGCCGGCGTCATGGGCGGACTCGAGACCGAAGTGACGGACACGACGAAAACGATCCTGCTCGAAGCTGCCAATTTCGACCCGGTGGCCGTGCGCAAGACGGCCCGAAAGTTCAATCTGTTCAGCGAGGCGAGCACCCGTTTCAGTAAGGGATTGCATCCCGAAATCGTGAAGTCCGCAGCCCTTCGCGCCTGTCAGTTGTTTCAGCGGTACGCCGGGGGCGAAGTACTCACCGGACTCGTCGACAACTACCCGGCCCCGATTCCACTACAAAGGGTCGAGTTGAAGCGGACCGAAATCGAACGGCTCCTCGGTATCCCAATGCCGGACGGCGAAGTCGAACGAATCCTTACCGCTTTGCAGTTCCGAATCGAATCGACGCCGTGGGGTTGGTCGGTTACGTCGCCGCCGACGCGGCTGGACATTCAAGTCGGAGCCGCGGACCTGATCGAAGAACTCGCCCGCGTTTCGGGGTACGACCGGTTGCCGGAGACGTTGATCGCGGATGAGGTGCCGGCGCCACGCATGGACCGGCCGTTGGAACTGGAAGAACACGTCCGCGATTTGCTGGCCGACGCGGGTTTGCAGGAGTGCATCACGTATTCGCTCACATCGCAGGAAGCGGAAGAGAAATTGGCACTCGACTCATCGAGGAATTGCAACACCTACGTCACGCTTCTCAACCCCGTTTCGCCCGACCGATCGGTGTTGCGGCAATCGCTGTTGCCCGGCCTGCTCGAAGTCGCCCGAAGGAACCTGGAAGTGACGGATTCCGTTGCCCTGTACGAAATCGGCGTCGTTTACCTCTCGCAGGGCGATCAAGCTCTTCCGGCCGAGCCGTTGCGGTTGACGGTGCTGCTCTCCGGGCGACGAACGCACGCAGCCTGGGACGATCCCCAAGGGGAGAAACCCTCCGCCTTCGATTTCTATGACGTGAAGGGACTCGTCGAAAATCTCTTGGCAGATCTTCATTTGCAAATTGATATTTCTGTCGATGTATCCACACCGCATCTTCACCCCGGACGGTCCGCCAGTCTTCAAGTCGACGGCCGGACCTGCTGCAATATCGGAGAAGTACATCCGAAAGTCGCGGAAGCCTTCGGCCTCGCCGGGAAATCGATCCTCGTCGCGGAATTCGATCTGGGATACGTACTGGGCAAAGTTCCCGAACGGTTCGCCTACAAACCGTTCTCGACCCACCCGCCCGCGAAGCGGGATCTCGCCGTGATCGTGCCTGCCGAAACGCCCGCGGAAAAAGTACAAACCGAGATTATCGCCGCCGGCGGCGATCTCCTGACTGCCGTTGCACTCTTCGACGTTTACACCGGCGACAGCATCCCTGCCGGTACCAAAAGTCTCGCGTACGCACTCACGTATCAGGCCCCGGACCGCACGTTGGGGGATAAAGAAATCGACAAGATCCACGGCAAGATCGAGGGACGGTTGAAGCACGTCTTGAAGGCGCAAATTCGGGGCAAAGATTAGTGCTTTTCGGACCCGGCGGTGGTACTTTACATTCGTACACAAACCCCACACCTGGAGCCACGCCATGCCCGTCAAACCGATCCCCGAAGGCTACCACACCGTCACGCCGTATTTGATTTGCGCCGGAGCGGCGAAGGCGATCGAATGTTACAAGGCCGCGTTCGGGGCAAAAGAACTGTACCGCATGGACATGGGCGGCGGCATGATTGCCCATGCGGAGATTCAGATCGGCGACAGCCGGCTCATGCTGGCGGACGAGTTTCCGAAAATGGCGGCAGTGGGACCGAAGACGCTCGGCGGTACGACCGTGGGATTTTGCCTCTACGTGCTCGATGCCGACGCGGCGGTGGCAACGGCCGTCGCGGCCGGGTGTACGGTTGAGCGGCCGATCCAAAATCAATTCTACGGCGACCGCAGTGCGACGTTGATCGACCCATTTGGTCACAAGTGGACGCTTTCCACGCATGTCGAGGACGTGACGCCGGAGGAAATGACCCGGCGGATGGCAGCGCACGCCAAGTAAGAGTTGTCACGCCGCGGATGCGAGCGGGGCGACGGCCTGCTTAACTTCCACAACTTTCAGGTCCGGCCGCACGGCCGGAAAGCGCGACGTCACCTCCCATTCCGCCGGGTAAGCTGGCGGAGCAAGAAGGACCGTTCGTTCACCGTCCACCCGTGTGAGGGCGGTCAGAGGCTCCCGACCCCAGTGCCAATGGTCCGACGCGGCAAAACTGGCCGGCAACGTCCCGTCATCCCTGAGGGCGGCCGGGCGCATCAGTTGGAATACCGCCCGGGCTACCGGCGGTTCGGCACCGCACGGCACGCCGAATCGGGACGCCTCGACTACGTCAAGTGACGGGCGACGACCCGGCAAATATGTGCCATTGAGCGCGTCCGCTAACAGCACGTGAAACTGCGACACCGTCGCCACACCTTGCACCAGGACCCGGGCTTCGAGTCCTCGTTCCGGGTAATAAACTCGAATCATTTCGTCGTCGGGTATCGCCAGGACGTCGGCCAGTTCCCGGCACTTCGGCAGGTCGTCGGCAAAGCCGTTAACCTTATCGAGGAAACCCGGAATGGCTCTCGCGGCATGCCGGATCAGGGCCGAGCCGCATAACAAGGCCATCGCGTCATCGAGGAGGTCGGGCAGCACGGCCCAGGCCGCGGCTTCGTCCGGGAAATGGGCCGCGATCCGCGATATCAACTGCGCGTCGGCTTGCACCGGCCGCGTGCGCACCGTTTCCCATTCCGTCTGATGTGGCCGGTGAAAAAAGAACAGAGGCGGAACGCCCCACTCGGGGAAAAGATAGGCCGACTTGCGTTCTTCCGACCGGCACGCGGATTGAAAGCGGGCGGCCGGGGGGAGAACCGCGGCGAGCCGACGGAACAGGCACAAGGATGAGTATGCGACGTCCGGTCCCCGGGTTCTCGGGGGTGCGGACGGGAATGTTGGGCGGAACGGCAACGCCTCTGGCCGCATCGTATTGGCCCTCCGTGGCCCGCGGATTGGCGCATATTCCGCCGGTTCGATCAAGCCGAAGTGCCGGGGAATCCGGTCACTTATCCTCCCGGCTCGAAGACTTCTTCATCAGATATTTGTCAAACCAGTCCGCGATGGCCACCACGTCCTTGTCCATCTCACCCCAACCGTGGCCCCCGCCCTTTTTGATCACCAGTTTGCAGGGCACGCCTGCCTCCTTCAGTTTTGCGATCATCAGTTCCGATTGCTGCAACGGGACCAGGTCGTCTTTGTCGCCGTGAATCAGGAGCGTCGGAGCCGAATCCTTGCTCACGAGGTAAACCGGCGAGATCGCCCGGTTAATCGCCTTAACCCTTTCCGGGTCGGTGATGCGTTCGAACGCCCCGTCCTTGAATTCGTGGAAATCGAATGGGGCGCGGAACGGCTTGAGCACTCCATCCCCGCCCGGGTTAGCCGGCTTCCCCGTTTTGCCGTAGTTGAAGAAATCGGTCGGTGGAAAAAAACAACCGACACATTGCACAGTCGAAGAGACGCGATCGACCGGGTCGCCGGCCTTCGGGTTGCCCGGCAAGCCACCGACGCCCTGCATGAGCGAAAGGTGCCCACCGGAGGAGGCCCCGGTAATACCCAACTTGTCCGGGTCGATGTTGTAATCTTTCGCGTGGAATCGAATGAACCGGGCGGCCCTGTGCATGTCTTCGAGCACTTCAGGAATGGTGAATTTCGGCTGGCTGCCGTGGACGACGGCAAAAACGGTATACCCACGGTCGAGCAGGGGTTTCTCAAGGTTTTGGACGTACTTGACTCCGGCGTGGCCCGAACCCCATCCTCCGGATACGCACGCAATCACACCGATGCCGTTCGGTTTGGCCGGCGTGAAAACGTCCATCGTCAAACACATTCCATATTTCCGGCCGTAAATGACGTCCTCTTTGTGTCGGAGGTCCTGAGCGAAAACCGGAACACCGAGAACGAGTAGCGTACAAATCGCGCGACGGAACATGAATCCTCCAATTTGCATCAGGTGGGCGGATTGAATTATTTTTTCTTCGGCGGGGCCGGTTTCGGCGTCAGGTCCAGCTTCTTGATCGATTGCAGATAATCCAGCACGGCCTCAGCTTGCTTCCCGCCCGACTTCGCGTGGGCGTGCAGCGAAATCCCGTGCGGGCCTTTCGCGTCGATCAAGGTTGGCGTTACGGTCAGGACTCCCTTCACCACGTCCAACTGACCGAGCATGGCCGCACAGAATAAATCGATCCGGGCGCCCCTGGAAAGCAGGAACTCGGCAATTGCCCGATTCCCCATGTGCGATGCTCCCCCGAGGCCGCTCTCCCAGTCCCCGCCGCCCCAGTCCTGGGTCGCATTCAAGAGAGCCGGCTCCTTCTCCAATAGTTTCTTCACCATTTCCAAGTCAAAATGGGCATAGATGACGAAGTCCTGGACGAGGGTCTTGCCGAGTGGCGGCTTGCGGAACGTCGGTTTGAACTTCGGAGCGGGGTAGTCCCGCTCCGGTTCGGTCGGAAGAGTTTTCTTGTCGTCGGCCGTCGCGGCAGTGCCGGCGACCACGCCCCCGACCAATACAGCCGGAAACGCCCGACGGGAAAGGGGTGCGGTCATGGCAGCGACTCAGAGTTTTGGTAACCCACCAATTCTCCCCCGAACGTCGAGTCCGGGCAAGGAGAATCGGCCGGCCGTACCGGTCGCACCGGGCGTACCGGCCCTGCCGGATCGAATCCCGACTGCGAAACGATTGAGCCGGCCGCATCGAACCGCTAAGGTGAAACCTACCGCTCGCCCATCTTCCTGGGGGTCTGCCGTGGCCTTGTCGCCGGTCGACCGCGACCTGCTCCGACGGTGCCTCGACAAAGAGCCGGGGTCGTGGAACGATTTCGTCGATCGTTTTCTCAGCCTCATCTACCACTGCGTCCATTACACGTCGTATTTGCGCAGCGCCCCGGTCACGCCCGAGGACGTGGAAGACATCGCGGCCGAAGTGCTGTTACAAATCGTTGCGGACGACTACAAGTGCCTGCGCAAGTTCCGCGGCAAGGCGAGCCTGGCGACCTACATCACCGTCATCGCCCGCCGGACGTGCATTCACGAACTGAACCGGCGGCAAGCGGTGCGGAGCGACATCCGCCAGGGCGTTTCCCGGCTGGTGACCGAGCCGATCGACGACAGCGAAGCGGCGGCCAAAAGCGTGGAGAGTCTGGAGGAAGTCGAACGCCTGTTGCGGAAACTCTCCGGCAAAGAGCGGGAGATCGTCCGGCTCTACTACCTGCAGAGTTGGACGTACGAGGAGATCAGCACGGAAATCAACGTCCCCGTGAACAACATCGGAACCGTGCTCTACCGGGCGAGAAAGAAACTCCGCGAACGGCGGCAGAGCTCGGCCGAGTCGAAAACGAAACGGCCGGCGGGGAAGAAAAAGGGCGGTGTAAAAGGATAAATGACCTGATTGTCCAACTCGAACACTTCGATGTCCTGTTTATCGACCTGCCGACGATTGCCCAATTACGGCTTCGCCACTTCCAGCGGCAGCGAATTCAGATCGGTCCCTGTGCCCGGTTCGGCGTAGGGGTGTTTTTCCCACCAGTCAGCGGCGCGGTTTTCGTCCCACTGGCCGTCGCAGGCGCAGGCCGCGAGGGCGCGGTCGAGGTCTGCGGCCGAAGGGAACCTTCGGGTCGGGTCTTTCGACAGGCACCGGCCGACCACTTCTGCCACATCCTCGGGGACGAACGGGTTCGCTTTCGTGACTGTGGGCTGTTCGTCCGAAACGACCGCGAGCAGCGTCTTCATCGAGGTTTCGCGGTGGAACGCTTCCTTACCCGTCAGAAGGTAGTAAATCACGCTGCCGAGACTGAACAGGTCGCTCCGTTCGTCGAGCTTCAACCCCTGAGCCTGTTCGGGTGACATATATTCCGGCGTGCCGACAATTAAGCCCTCGCGGGTAATCTTGGCGGCCGCGTCTTCGAGGCCGACGATGTCGAGCACGAGGCCGAAGTCCACCAATTTCACCTGGTCGTGCGGGCTGCCGTCCTTCAGCAGGAGGATGTTCGAGGGTTTGATGTCGCGGTGGACGAGACCGAGTTTGTGGGCTTCGCGGAGCGCGCCGCACACCTGCCGCATGAGGTGTAGCACCCGTTCGGCGGGCATGGGGCCGTGGCGGTTGACGAGGTCTTCGAGGCTCGGGCCGGCGAGGTATTCCATGACGTAGTAGAAAGTGCCGTCGTCGGCCCGGCCGTAATCGTAGATTTCGACCGTGTTCGGGTGGCGGAGCTGGGCGGTCGTTTGCACCTCCCGCTCGAATCGCCGGATTTGTTCCGGGTGGTCGAGGAATCGGGGGTGGATGCGTTTCACCGCACAGGGCCGTTTCAGGAGGCGGTGTTCGGCGAGGTAAACTTCACCCATGCCGCCGGCGCCGAGTCGTTTGCGGAGTCGGTATTGGCCGAGTTCCCGCACAGCCTGGCGGGCACTTTCCACTTCGCGCCGCAGAGCTTCGGTCTTGGCCGTGCCGAAAATGGACAGTCCGGACGCGGCCGACAGGAGGGTGACGGACAGGGCGAACAACAATCCGGCGTGATGCCCCGTCGGCGGATTCGTCCCGGCCGCTATGCCGTCGATCGCGAACGCCAGGACGGTCATGCCCAGCACCACTCCCACGCCCCGTGCCAGCGTATTCGGAACCAGCACGCCGTGGAAAACGATCAGGGCGAACCAGTTGAAGTGGGCCACCAGTGCCGCGGCCAAAACGTACGACTGCACGTGCCGCTCCCCTTCGAATCCCTTGGGCGGGGAATAAGTCAGAATGGCGTACTGCCAGTACGCGAAAAAAAGGCCCATCACGCCGAATACGGTGATTTCAAGAACGCGAAGGGTGTTCACGGGCGGGGATTGTTTCAAACGAAACAGGACAAACCCCGTCGCAACCAGACCGAAGAGGACCGTACCGGAGAGGATCGTCCCGGTCCAACCGACGGCGGCCCGGCCGAAGATTTCGATAAAGTTCGTGAGCGTGCAGAGGAAGAAGAACGCAAACGGGGCGGCGGCGACCAGGCAGCAGAGCCGAAGCCGCCGGTGGAATAAGGCTTGCGTTTCGGGGTCGAGACTCGGAACGGCAACCGGCGCGATCGAAATGGTTTGCGGGAGCGGTTTGAGGCCCGGTCGGTCGAAGTGTGGGACCGTTCCTTCAGGCAATACGGTGGAAATCGAAAGTTCGTAGTCGGTCGTATCGGGGACCGGAACGGGCCCGGCGGGTACCAAACGTTTGGTCTGCCGGGGCGATGCCGGAGCCGCTTTCGAACTCGTTGGCATGCCGCGAGCCGGGTCGGAAGGGGCCGATGAGTCGCTTCAATTCTAGCAGACGTTTCCGCCGTGGCCTTCTATTTCTCCAGTCCAATCCCTCTGGCATTCCCCCCCGCCGGCCTGCATGATGGGTGGTATGGCGTCTTCCGCCGAGTATTTCCTCTCCACCCGCCCGGCGTACCCCTGGTCCGTCTACCCCGTCGGCTTGCCCGCACTGGCTCTGGTGGCCGCCGCCCTCGTCGGCTTGACCTTGTGGGCTTACCTCAAGCACCCCCAGGCCACCCGGAATCGCGTAATCGTCGTCTTGACCCTTCGGCTTCTCGCTCTGATCGTCGCGCTCATCACCGCCCTCCGCCCCAGCCTCGGGATTCAGGAAGAGCCGAAGGTACCCTCGCATCTGCTGTTAGCGATCGACATGTCCGAAAGCATGAGCGTGCGGGACGAATTTAACGGCCAGACCCGGATCGAGGCGGTGCGAAAAGTCCTGGAACGGTGCGAACCCATTTTGAACGATCTCCGGGACGAACAGAATGTAACGGTTTCGCTGTATGGGTTCGGGGCTCCGGATTTTACCGAGGCCTCCGGAAAATACGACCCGATGGCCGCGGCCGACGGCAAACGGTCGGACTACGGCACGCTCCTGAATAAACTCCTCACCCGCTGGCAGGGAGTACGGTTCGTCCGCGGCCTCGCCGTGATCGGCGACGGGGCGGACAACGGCCAGTTGTTTAATGCCCTCACCGAGGCCGGCCGACTTCGCGCCGCGGGCATTCCCCTGACCACCTTCGCCGTCGGCACCCAATCGCCGCCCAACGCCGTTCGCGACGTCGGGATTACCGCCGTCAGCGTCGAACCCGACCCGGTGCCAATCAAAAACGACGTCACCATCAAGGCGACGATTCACGCGTACGGGTTCGTCGGGGCGAGGGTGCCGGTAAAGGTCTCGTTCTTCGATCCGGTGAAGGGGGAGTTCAAGGAAGAGAAAACCGATTACTTTACTCTTTCGAAACTGACCGGGAACGAAGTGGCCATCAAAGTGAAAGCGCCGGAGAAGCCGGGCGAAGTGAAAGTGCGGGTGGAGATTCCCAAGGAGAGCATTCCCGACGACGCGATCGATTCGAACAACGAGAAAACGACGATTTTCACCACGACCAAGGAAGGTGTTCGGGTTCTGGTGATCGACCGGCTCCGGCCGGAGAACGCCCGCCTCCTCGACGCATTGCGGGCCGACAAACGGATGGACCTTTATCTCGCGGTCCGGCAAACGGACGAACCGCCCGGCCCGACCGAGGCCGCCGATTACGACTTCGATTCCCGCGCGTACGACGTCATCATTCTCGGCAACGTTTCCGCCCGGCAGTTGACGACCATCGACCCGAAACTCCCCGAGAAAATCCGCGACCAGGTGACGAAGAAGGGAGTCGGCTTGTTGTGCCTCGGCGGGGAAGCGAGCTTCGCCGGCACGCCCGGCCGACCGCTCGCCGACGGCTGGAAAGGCTCGGCCATCGAAACCATCCTGCCCATCAGTCTGACCTCGTTCCCGCCCGGGTCGGATCAGGTGCTCAACGACACGGCCACGTTCCAGACCATCCCGACAGCCCAGGGCTTAGGCTCGTACTTCATGAAAATCGGGGACACGCCCGAAGAGACCAGGAAGTTATGGGATAAGTTGAACACGCCGCAGGGTAAACTCGTCTCGCGAATACGGGGGGTCAGCCGGTTCGGGAACCTGATCGGATCGGCCACCGTTTACGCCTTCGGGTCGAGTCAGGAAGCGTTAGTTTCGGTCGCGAAGAACACGCCGCAGGCGGTGCCGCCGTACCTGATTGTCGGCCATGCCGTTGGCGACAGCGGCCGGGGCCGCGTCCTCGCCTTTGCCGGAAGCGATTCCTACCTGTGGGAAGTCGCCGGGCTTCTGCAGGACCGGGAAGGTATGCGGGTTCACCACCGATTCTGGAAACAGGTCGTTCTCTGGCTTGCGCACCAGGAACTCGACGAAGGGGCCGCGTTCGTCCGGCCCAAGTTCCGCGACCTGCAGGTGAAGGGCACCCAAACGATCCGGGTCGGCCTCCGCCAGCCCGGCGGGGCCGACGCTGTGGACCCGCAATTCGAAGTCAAGGTGATCGCCCCGGGGGAGAAGGAAGACGCGGTGCCGAACCGAACGCCGGTCAGCGACCCCGACGGGAGCTTTCGGCTCGTGTACGATCCTACGCGGCCCGGCGAATACGTCGTCAAAGTCGTCGCCAAGGGGAAGGACGGCAAAGGAAAAGACGTGAAAGGAGAAGCAGTCGCCCGGTTCTTCGCGTCGCCGGAAGTGTCCGAAGAAATGCTCCGTACCGCGGCGGATTTCGACTTTCTGCAGAAGATGGCCGCGGCCGGCGGCGGGAAGCCGCTCCGCCTCGAAGATTTACCTCAGTTTCTCAAAGACCTCAAGGCCCAGCCGCTCGACTCGGTGAAACCGAAACCCCGCTTCCTTCCCGAATGGCGGCGGGACAAGTCGAAGGGATTTCTCCCCATCTGGCTCGTCGTCTTCGTCACGATTGTCGGCGTGGAGTGGGGGTTGCGGCGGCTTTGGGGAATGGTGTAAAGTCCGCCCACTTCGCTTCCGTCCTCCTGCGAGAATGCCGGATGAAAGTCGGACCCTTGCACGTCGTGCGCGACGCGACGCTCCGCCAGTGGCAAGCATTGCAAGACGTCTGGTCCCGGTTCAGTAAAGAACTGGACTCGGGCAAGGGTAAGAATGCCCTGGCGGACTTGGTGCGGGATCAGACTCACGCCTTGCTCCATTCGCCGTTGGCGGCTCGCATCGCCCCATCCGGGTTCAGTGAACCGCCCGGCCCTGACGATGCAGCCGACCGGTTGGCCGTGGAACGAGTGATCGCGTCGTACCGGAAAGCCGTCGCCGAGTCCGCCCCGCCGCCGACCCCGAGCATGTGGGATCGGATCGGCCGGGAGAAGGGTGCGTTTCTCGCCGCGTTGAACCGGAGTGACGAAGCCACCGTCCGCCGCAATCTCGGTCGGATGTTCACCAACCGCCTCACGTGGGGGCTCGGCCAGGTCGACGCCGATCACCCCGAATTGCTCCGCTCTCCGGAGCCGACACATTTGCACTACCGGTTCACGGACACGGTCCTGAACTTGGCCGAGGCAGTCGGTGCCGCGCGGGTGACGAGCATGGCCCAGAACTCGGCCGACCATTTGCAGCCGCTCAACCGCAATCTCGACGAAATGTATACGCTTTCGGCCGCAATCCTCGGGTTCGATCCGTCGTTCCCCGCGGTCGGCTCGGCTTACGGATTCCGACTGGCCAACGCACTGGTTAGTATCGACAGCCTCACACACGCCTACACCGCGTACCGATTCCGAACTCTTGGGGCCGGCTCCGTTTTCGAAATCGGCGGCGGGTACGGGTGCCTGGCGATGATGGCCTATCGGGCCGGGGTGAGGAACTATGCCGTGTTCGACTTGCCGTGGGTCAACGTACTCCAGGGGTATTTTCTCCTTCGCGCATTGCCGGCCGGAACTGTAAGTCTTTATGGAGAGCCGGCGGCACCGATCCGGATTTTGCCCTACTGGGTGCTCGACCGGGAGCCGGACAAGTCGTGTGACGTGGCGGTGAACACCGATTCGCTGCCGGAAATGGGCCGGGCGACGGCACTCGGCTATATGCCGAAACTCCGCCGGGTCGTGCGGGACGTGTTTCTGTCAATCAATCAGGAGGCGAAGGCACCCGTCCCGGGCGTCGGCGAACAGCACTGTGTGGGCGAATTGATCGAAGAGTCCGGCGGCTGGGAGCGACTGTCGCGGAATCGGTACTGGTTGCGGCAAGGATTTGTTGAAGAAGTTTACCGCCCGGTTTCCTGATTTCCCGGCTTCCCTTTAGGAACGTACCCTGGCGATGCGCTAAAGACAGTGATCGACTTGCCGTCGGGCACGGACCAGATGTGGACGAGCCCTTCATACCCCGCGGCGGCGATTTGCCGGCCGTCCGGTCGGAACGCCAAGGCGTAGACGTAGTCCGTAAAGCCGGTGAGCGTCTTCGAATTCGATAACTTGTCCGCGGTCCACAACCGGACCGTCCCGTCCGCACCCGTAGTAGCCAGCAGGTTGTCTTTCGGGCTGAAGGCGACTTTGAAGATGGCATTCCCATGCCCGCCCGAAGCTTTCAATTGCTTCCCCTCGCCCCCGGGTTTCCACGACCGAATCTGCCGGTCGGCTCCGACCGAATATCCGACCGCCCCGTCCAGCTTCGCGGCGACGCCGTAGACGATGTCCTGGTGGTCGGGAAAGGTCATCACCGATTCCTTCGCCTTCAAATCCCAGACCTTGGCCGTCTTGTCCCGCCCGGCGGTGAGCAGGTATTTCCCACCCTTGGTGAAGGTGAGGCCGAGAACCCAGTCGGCGTGATTTTCGACCATCTGTTCCAACTGGAATTTGGCAACGTCCCAAATCCGGACCGTCCGGTCGGTCCCGCCGGCCGCCAGTTTGGCGCCGTCCGGAGACAGGGCAAGGCACAACACGGAATCGTCCGTATCGAGGAGGGAATTCGTCAGGACGTGCGTATCGTTGACGCCGTCGAGGTATGCAACGCTGTCGATCGTTTCCTTCGCCGCGGCGGCAAGGTTGTAGATGCGGACGTCACCCTCCTGCCCTGGCCGGCCACCGGCGCAGGCGAGCTTGCCATCGGGAAGGAAGACGAGTGCGTACGCCCGCTCCGCCCGGGTGGCGATTCGTTTCAGCAATTTCTTTTCGGCCGGATCCCAGACCGTCAGTTCGTGATACCCGCCCACGACAAGCTGCCGACCATCTGGTGAAAAGCAAAGGGCGTTGACCACGGCGGGAAACGCATACGCCCGTGGGGAAATGGGGGGCACCCACCGCACCCGCAATTCCTTGACGAGGTCCGCCTTCGGGTCGATCCCGGCATCCAGTTTCGCCCCTTCCGCAATCCATCGGGCGACCAGTGCCGCCTTCTCCTTCGCCACCGCCTCGCCTTTATCTCGCGGCGGCATCCGCCGATCTTCCTTCGTCACCATCAATTCGTGCAAATCACTCTCCGCGGGTTTGCCCGGAACAAACACTTCACCGTCCGACCCACCGGCCGCGAGCTTCGCGAACGTCGTCATGTCCAGTTTGCCCGACTTCTTCTTCGCGTCGTGGCAGGCGAAGCAACTCTCCTTCAGCACCGGGGCGACGTCTTTGATGAAGCTCACGGGCTGGTCCGCTGCGTTCGCGGCCGGGCCGAACAAAAGTGCGGCAAGCAACGCGGCTGCAAGGGCACAGAGCACGCAATAGCAGCTTCGCAAAAGCTTCATAATTTCTCGACTCCAGCGACGGGCAACGGGGCAGGCAAAGTCATTGTAACTCCCGATTCCCGGATGAGTTCCGAAAAAGCAACTATGCTGTTACACACTAGCGGGGAATAAATCCGCCGTCTGCCGTATCTTCATAAATGGGTATCGGTCGACACGTCTTTCCGGCCGGTCGCAGTTGGTTCTTTCCACAAGAGGGGGCTTCCCATGATTCGCAAACTGGTGGTGTCGTTGGGTCTGCTGGCCGCCTGCGGGCTGGCAGTCGGGTGCGGCGGGTCCAGTGGCGCGGGTGGAACCAAACCGAGCGGGGATAAGGGCTCCATCGACAAATTGAAAGAAGGGGCCACGGTCGCGGGAGATAAAATCGCGAGTGGGGCCAAAGAAGCCGCAGCCAAGACCAAGGAAGCGGTCATCAAACCCATGGTGGACATGTATCCCAAGATCGAAGAAAAAATCAAAGGGATGAAAGGCGATGCGGCCAAGACGGCCAGTGAAAAATTCGAAGCCTTCAAGAAGATGGTCGATGATTTTAAGACCTCGGACAAATGGGAAAGCATGAAGGACGGCCTGATGACGAAGTTCGCAGAATTGAAAAAGGCTGTCGGCCTCTAAATTGACTTCTCGTTGCGGGTCGGGAGCCGAATTCACACCCGACCCGCCTCAGGTCTTCTTCGGCGGCCGTTTCCGCCGGATCAGTTTCGCCTGCCGCACATCGTGTTCGTCTTCGATGTCCCCGACAATCTCTTCCAGCACGTCTTCGAGCGTAATCATTCCCAATACGACCTCGGTCCGATCTCGCACCAGGGCCAGATGCTTGTGCGTCTTCCGCAACAGATGCAGCGCGTCCGAAATCGACATGTCCGGATCGAGAAACGTCGCCGGGTAGAGAAGGTCGTCGAGAACGACCGGGGCGTTCGCAGTGAATAAGTAGAGCAATTCTTTCGAATTCACGATGCCGATGACGTTATCCGGCCGGTCCTCCCAGACGGGCATTCGCGTATGGGCCCCTTCCCGGATCGCAGTGAGCACCTGATCCCGGGTTGCCCGGACGTCGAGGGTTATCATCTTTTCCCGCGGCACCATGCAGGCCCGAACTTTCTTTTGCGTCAAGCCGAACACGTTGAGTACGACGTCCGCCTGTTCCGGGTCGATCAGACCGGCTTCTTCCGTGTCTTCGATGAGCAGTCGCAATTCTTCGATCGAATGCACTTCTCCTTCGTCGGCATCGGGTTCGTACCCGAGCCGGCGGAGGAAGAACGTGCTGGTGCCATTCATGAGCCGAACGACCGGACGCGCAATACTGGCAAAGACGTTGATCGGTCGGGCGATCCAAAGTCCTATCCCCTCCGCACTTTGAAGGGCGGCGAGCTTCGGCATCTGCTCGCCGAACACCACGTGGAGATACGTCACGAGCGAGAGGGTCACCGTAACGGACAGGACGTGCACGACGGTCCCCTGCCAATGGGCCGGTAGGCGTTCGAACAGAGGGTACAGGAGTCGGGCGACGGCCGGTTCCGATACGAATCCGAGTGCGAGGCTGGCGATCGTAATGCCGAGCTGGGACGCGGCGACGCTGTCATGTATCCGCTCGATCGCCGCCATCAAGGCCTTCGCCCCCGGCGTGCCCCGGTTGACCAGTTCTTCCACTCGCGTCTTTCGCACTGCCACCAAGGCGAATTCGGCGGAAACGAAGAACCCGTTCACCGCCACCAGAGCGGGAATGGCCAGAAGACCGAGCACCATCTGGAGATCGAATTCGGAGAACAGCATCGGTAAGTTACTATACGACGGTCCGCGGCCGGGCCGTATACTCCCCGGATGCGCATTCTATTATTCGACATTGACGGGACGCTCGTCCGGACCGGTGGGGCGGGAAAGATCGCGATGGAAGCGGGCCTGCGGGCCGCGTTCGGCGTGGCGGACGTGCTCGACACCGTGCCGTACAGCGGCCGGACCGACCCCGACATCGGACGGGAACTCCTCGCCGTGCACGGCATCGACCCGAATTCCGCAAACCTCCAAATACTCACTCAAGCCTACCTCGACCGGCTTCCGGACAGCCTGGTTGCGAATCCCGGACACGTGCTGCCCGGCGTGGCCGAACTCCTCGAAGCCCTCAGGGGACGGTCGGACGTCCACCTCGGACTCCTCACCGGTAACGTCCGGGCCGGGGCGGAGAAAAAACTCGGCCACTACGGACTTTGGGACGTGTTCGGCCCGGTCGGCGGGTTCGGCGACGACCGGCACGACCGCGACGACGTCGCCCGCATCGCGTTGGAGAGTGCGACCTCCCACTTCGGACGACCGGTGAATCCGCAAGACGTCTGGGTCATCGGCGATACGCCGCTCGATGTGCGGTGTGCCAGGGCCATCGGGGCGAACGTGGTCGCCGTCGCCACGGGGTGGCATTCCATCAAAGAACTTCGCGAGAATCGTCCCGACGAAACCGCGGAGGATTTGAGCGATACAGAATGGGCCCTCACGGTACTACTGGGACGACGCTAACCGAAGAACTGCTCCAAAAACTTCTTGCTCTGCCGGACAGCCCGTTTGCGGTCGGCGAGACTGGCTTCGTAGGCCCGGTCTTCCACTTCGATGCAGACGGGGCCGGCGTATCCGACGTCGGTGAGTGCGGCGAAGAATTCGCCCCATTTCACATCGCCGAGGCCGGGGAGTTTGGGGACGTGCCAGCCGAGACCCGTGACCCCGACCTGATGGAGTTGTTCGCGGTCGACGCGTTCGTCCTTGGCGTGGACGTGGACGATGTGCTTGCCGAACTCGCGGACGGCCCGGCCGCAATCGATGAACTGCCAGACGAGGTGGGACGGGTCGAAGTTGAGGCCGACGGTGCCGGGGAACAGGCCGAACAACCGCCGCCAGGTCTCCGGGTTGATCGGCAGGTTCTTCCCGCCTGGCCATTCGTCCGCGGTATAGAGCATCGGGCAATGCTCGATCCCGATGGTCACTCCGGCCGACTTGGCCACCTTGACGATCGAAGGCCAGACTTCGGCAACCATCGCAAAATTTGCATCGACCGACTTGACCGGGTCTCTTCCTATAAATGTGTTTACTACATTCACGCCGACCATCGGCGCTGCCCGAATCAACTTCTTCAGGTGTTCGATCGCCGTGCGGGCGTGCTCCGGATCGGGATCAAGCGGGTTCGGGTAATACCCTAATCCGGCCAACCCCACCCCGTGCATCCGGGCCAGGTTCTGCACGTGGGCAGCTTTATCCGGCGTGAAATCGGATACATCGAGGTGGGTCACCCCGGCGTACCGGCGGTCCGCCTTCCCCGGCGGCCAGCACATCAATTCAACGCACGCAAACCCCTCGTCCGCGGCAAATGCCAGAACTTCTTCCAGCCGCATGTCGTGTAAAACCGCGGAGACGAATCCGAGTTGCATAAGGCACCTTTCGCACGGGGCGAGTCGGCCCCAAGCTTACGGCACCGGCTCCAGAATTTCCACCTCCGGTACGTGCCGGCGGAGTTCCTGCTCCATTTGGGTAATCACCGACAGGATCGTCGCCGGGCAGCCGCCGCAAACCGCCCCGAGCCGGACCGATGCGATTCCGTTCTCGAAGCCGACGACTTCGATTTCAGACCCATCCAGGCCGAGGGCCGGAGCTACTTCGATGCGGAGAGAGCTCTCGATTCGCTCGATGAGGGGGTTGGTCATGACCGGGCAAAGGTTGGAGGAATTATTGCAGTTTAAGATCGATCAAGACCGCCGCCAACAGAAACGAGCTCGATGTCGATTAAGACGAAGAGAATTCGGCCGCCCAAGACCGCTGCTTCGTCTTCGGCGGTGCCGTGAGTAAAAAAACTACCCTTGTAGAACTGCATATCGAAGACGCCAATGGATGTCTAATAATGTCTAATTAATCCTGTCATCACCCACCATAACCCTTGAAATTCGTTCTGAAAACCAAAATTAGCGCCCATTTCCTGTTGACCGGATAACTATACGTTCGTATATATCTAACAG